>NC_019936.1:1819285-2122500 GCF_000327065.1 Stutzerimonas stutzeri RCH2
GTTGGGGGGCGGTCCAAGTGAAGTGGATGGCTGAGCCGTTCTCCATCGTCTGCGCGATGCTGGGACCATCCAGTGGCGCCAGACCGCCGGCCAAACGCAGATGCTCGATTGCATACTGCGCGCCGATTTCCTCCAGCCGCGCTGCATCCAGCAGGTCGACGAAGAGCAGAATCGATGAGGGGCCGTCGATCTCCTCGACGTTGGCGCCGCCTGTGCTCAGCACCGCCGCGGCGACCAGTGCTGGCTGGCCTTCTGACCACAGTAGCGAGGACACGCCGGCATCCTCTTCCACCGCGGTGCGGGCGCGCGCCAACAGCTCCGGCAAGCCGCCCTGCAGGTACTCGCGGCTGTCTACCGGCTGCAATTTGCCACGGACTACCGAGTAGGCCGTTTCGCCATCCGGATTTATCACCAGTACCGCTTCGTAATCGAAATCCTTGTAAAGCGAGGGGCCGAGGTTGGCCTGGGTGTATGCCCAATCCGTATCGGGCTGCCCGTTGAGATGCCTGTAGGCGTCACCCCAGAAGGCATAATCGACGATGGAGCGATTCATCCAGTCGTGCTGGGCCTGCAGCGCCTTGCTGGCGAGGAACTGACTCTGTGCCAATGCATCCCGGTCGATATGCCGAGCGATGTTGATAAGCGCAAGCGCTGCTGCAACCAGTGCGGCGACTAGGAGCGCAACCATGCTGGGCAGGATACGTCGGGCGAACAGTGTTCTGGCCTTCGGCTTCATCGGGCCGTTGCCATTGGAAGGAGCGTGCATGCGGGGGTCCTTACTAGAACTGCAATGATCGCGGTTATGAAGGCCTTAAGCCACTACTGGCTAGCGAAAACTCGTGTCAGGTGCACGGGGCCGGGTTATCGATCACGCGATTCTTGCGCATCCGCTTCGGCATTGCGCTGGGCAATGCGTTTCTTTTGTTCTTCGGTTAACGGGATCTTGCGTGCGGTCGAGCGCAGCATCAGCAGACTGCCGACAATCGATCCGAGTGCGACGAGCAGAATCAGCCAGAAATACCAGGGCATGCTGTTTCTCCAGGCGAGTGGTTGATGGGGCGCTCGAGCTGCGACCTGTTGTGCACTTTACGGCGGCGCGCACGTGGGGTCACCAGTCCGGGACAAGCTCCTGCATGGATTTTGACCTTGTGTGAGGGCTTTCGTCGCGCTCGGTGTTTTCTGCGACAATGCGCGCCGACTTTTCCGAGGACGTGTCATGACCTGCCAGACTCCGATTATCGTAGCGCTCGATTTCCCCTCTCGCGATGCCGCGTTGGCATTGGCGCGGCAGCTCGATCCCAAGCTGTGCCGGGTCAAGGTCGGCAAGGAGCTGTTCACGCGTTGTGGTCCGGCGGTGGTCGAGGCATTGCAGGGAATGGGCTTCGAGGTGTTCCTCGATCTCAAGTTTCACGACATTCCCAACACCACCGCGATGGCGGTGAAGGCCGCTGCCGAGCTGGGTGTGTGGATGGTCAATGTGCACTGCTCCGGCGGGCTGCGGATGATGGCGGCGTGCCGTGAAACGCTTTCCGGTATGGCCGGACCCGCGCCGCTACTGATTGGCGTGACAGTGCTGACCAGCATGGAGCAGGACGATCTCGCCGGCATCGGTCTGGACGTTGCGCCGCAGGAGCAGGTATTGCGGCTCGCTGGGCTGGCAGCGCAAGCGGGACTCGACGGGTTGGTTTGTTCGGCGCAGGAGGCAGTGCCGCTCAAGGCGCAGTACCCGGCACTGCAGCTGGTCACCCCCGGCATCCGCCCGGCCGGTAGTGCGCAGGACGATCAGCGCCGCATCCTCACGCCAGCCCAGGCCATGGCAGCAGGCTCTGATTATCTGGTGATCGGCCGGCCGATCGCGCAGGCGGCTGATCCGGCGCAAGCGCTGGCAGCCGTGGTGGCCGAGCTGGCTTGAAGAAAAAAGGCTGGGCCTCACGGCTCAGCCTTTTTGACGCAGCGGACAGGTGCTCAGCTGACCTTGAGCACCAGCTTGCCGAAGTTGCCGCCGGTAAACAGCTTCATCAGCGTATCCGGGAAGGTCTGTAGCCCCTCGATGATGTCTTCCTTGCTCTTCAGTTGGCCGCTCGCGAGCCATTCGGCCATGTCGCGCATTGCCTCGGGATAGCGTGAGACGTAGTCGGTTACCACCATACCTTCCATCCGCGCGCGGTTGACCAGCAGCGACAGGTAGTTGGACGGCCCCTTCACCGCTTCCTTGTTGTTGTACTGGCTGATGGCGCCGCAGATCACTACCCGCGCGCCGACGCTGATGCGTTGCAGCACGGTATCCAGGATGTCGCCGCCGACGTTGTCGAAGTACACGTCCACGCCTTTCGGGCATTCGCGCTTCAAGCCAGCCGCCAGATCCTCGTTCTTGTAGTCGATGGCACCGTCGAAGCCGAGCTTCTCGGTAAGAAAGCGGCATTTGTCCGCGCCGCCGGCGATGCCCACCACGCGGCAGCCTTTGAGCTTGGCGATCTGCCCGGCGATGCTGCCGACTGCGCCGGCGGCGCCGGATATCACCACGGTTTCGCCGGCCTTGGGCTGGCCTACTGAAAGCAGCGCGAAGTAGGCGGTCATACCGGTCATGCCCAGCGCCGACAGGTAGCGCGGTAAGGGCGCCTGCTGTGGGTCGACTTTATAGAAGCCTTTCGGCTCGCCCAGGTAGTACGCCTGCACACCTAGGGCACCGTTTACGTAGTCGCCTTCCTTGTAGTCCGGGTGCTGCGAGGCGATCACCTTGCCGACGCCCAGCGCGCGCATCACTTCGCCGATGCCAACCGGCGGAATATAGGACTTGGCATCGTTCATCCAGCCGCGCATGGCCGGATCGATGGACAGGTACTCGACCTTGACCAGGATCTGATTCGGGACAGGCTCGCTCACCGGCTTCTCGACGTAGTCGAAGGTTTCCCGGGTCGGCGCACCGATCGGCCGCTGGGCTAGCAGGAATTGCTGGTTGAGCAGGGTCATGAAATAAGCCTCGTGTTTGCGAAAGGTTTGGTTTAGCCCGGCCAGCGTCGCGCCGCAAGGTACGTCAGCAGGCTGGAATGAATGGGCATCCAGTTCGGTGATATGACCGTGGCGGCAGTTAAATGCGCGAGCGCATAACGGTATAAGTTCGACCGGGAAGTCTTATGTGGTCATTTCGCGGCCACAAGGCGAGTCGAATTCTTCGGGAAGAACAATCATGAGCATGACATTCTCCGGGCAGGTCGCCCTGGTAACCGGCGCAGCGGCAGGTATCGGTCGCGCTACCGCGCAGGCGTTCGCCGAGCAGGGTCTCAAGGTGGTGCTGGCGGACATCGATGAGGCCGGCATCCGTGACGGTGCAGAAAGCATTCGTGCCGCTGGCGGTGAAGCGATCGCCGTACGCTGCGACGTGACGCGCGATGCCGAGGTCAAGGCGCTCATCGAGCAAGTGCTGGCGCAATTCGGTCGGCTCGATTACGCATTCAACAACGCCGGGATCGAGATCGAGCAGGGTCGGTTGGCCGAAGGCAGCGAGGCGGAGTTCGATGCGATCATGGGTGTCAACGTCAAGGGCGTGTGGCTGTGCATGAAGCATCAGTTGCCGGTGATGCTCGCGCAGGGCGGAGGTGCCATCGTCAATACCGCGTCAGTCGCGGGGCTGGGCGCCGCGCCGAAGATGAGTATCTACGCGGCGTCCAAGCATGCGGTGATCGGCCTGACCAAGTCGGCGGCGATCGAGTACGCCAAGAAAAAGATTCGTGTGAATGCCGTATGCCCGGCGGTGATCGATACCGACATGTTCCGCCGCGCCTACGAGGCCGATCCGCGCAAGGCTGAGTTTGCCGCCGCGATGCACCCGGTCGGGCGCATCGGTAAGGTCGAGGAGATCGCCGCCGCAGTGTTGTACCTGTGCTGCGATGGTGCCGCGTTCACTACCGGCCAAGCGTTGGCGGTGGATGGTGGGGCGACGGCGATCTAGCGAGCCTTGCCCGGCCTTCTCTGGGCCGGGCAACGCTTTTGACGCGGCCTAGCTGCGGCGGCTCAGAATCACCAACGTCAACACCCCCGCAATCAGCCCCCAGAGCGCCGCGCCGATTCCGAACAGGGTCAGCCCCGACGCCGTCACCATGAAGGTGATCAGCGCCGCTTCGCGCTCGCTGGGTTGCTGCATGGCCTGGGTCAGGCCTGAGCCGATGGAGCCGAGCAGCGCCAGTGCGGCGACCGACAACACCAGCGCCGCCGGAAAGGCGGCGAACAACGCCGCCAGGGTTGCTCCGAAGATCCCGGCGATTCCGTAGAAAACGCCGCACCAGGCAGCCGCCGTATAGCGTTTGTTCGGATCGGGGTGGGCTTCGGGACCCGCGCAGATCGCCATCGTGATCGCCGCCAGATGGATGCCGTGGGAACCGAAGGGTGCCAGCAACACCGAAGCGATACCTGTCGTCGAGATCAGCGGCGACGCGGGTACCTGATAGCCCTCGGCTCGTAGCACAGCCAGCCCAGGCATATTCTGCGAGGCCATGGCAATGACGAACAGCGGAATGCCGATGCTGAAAATGGCGGCAAAGGACAGTGCTGGCGTGGTCCATACCGGAATCGCCACCTGCAGACTGAAACGCTGAAAGTCCAGCAAACCGGAGACGCCAGCGATCAGGCAGCCGACCAGTAGCGCGGCGAGCACGGCGTAGCGTGGCTGCAGCCGTTTGGCCAGCAGGTAGCTGAAGAACATACCGAGCACCAGCACCGGCTGGACCTCCACAGCTTTGAATATCTCGATGCCGATATTGAACAGCACGCCCGCCAACAGCGCGGCGGCCAGCGACGCCGGCACACGCCGCATCAGGCGCTCGAAGCTGCCGGTCAGGCCGCACAGGGCAATCAGTGCCGAAGCGAAGATGAACGCGCCGATCGCTTCGCCGTATGGCACGCCGGGCAGGCTGGTAATCAGCAGCGCAGCACCAGGAGTCGACCAGGCGACCACCACCGGGGTGCGAAAGCGCAGTGACAGGCCAACGCTGCAGATGGCCATGCCGATCGACAACGCCCAGATCCACGATGAAATCTGCGCCGCACTCAGACCTGCTGCCTGGCCAGCCTGGAACATCAGTACCAGTGAGCTGGTATAGCCGGTGAGCATGGCAATGAAGCCAGCCACGATGGTCGAGGGCGAGCTATCGCTCAGGGGGCGCAAGGCGGTGCGGCTGATCTCAGTCATTTTGCTTTCTACTTATTAAAGATGCGGCGGTGCGCAACGGCGAACCTGGCGTACAAGCCTATTGGCCTCTGCCGGGCTGCGTCGCGGTACAGCCGCGAGTGCATCGGACGTAACAGTCGCCAGCCAGGGTGCAGGTCATCGCCGTACCAGGGCGATGCGCTACAATCTGGCACCCTTGTTGCTATCTAGAGTTTGCCTGCTGCGAAGCGTCAAAAAAACCGCAGCTGTTGGAGGGTTAGATGAGTCAGGGTGTTCAATTCAATCGCTTGATGCTGGAAATGCGGGCCATGCAAACCGATGCAATGGCGCGCGCCAAGCCGGAGGTCAAGACCCAGGAGGTCGGCGCTCCGAGCTTTTCCGACATGCTTGGCCAGGCGGTGAACAAGGTTCACGAAACCCAGCAGGTTTCGAGCCAGATATCCTCTGCCTTCGAAATGGGGCAGGGCGGTGTCGACCTGACCGAAGTGATGATCGCCTCGCAGAAGGCCAGCGTTTCCTTTCAGGCCATGACCCAGGTACGTAACAAACTGGTTCAGGCTTACCAAGACATCATGCAGATGCCGGTGTGAGGCGGGTTGAATCATGGCTGAAGCGTTGAGCAACGTTCCGGTGCCGGCTACTACCGAGAATGCCAAGAAGCCCTTGCTGGGTCTGTCGTTCCTGGAAAACCTGTCGGATATGTCGATGCTGCGGCAGGTTGGCCTGTTGGTCGGCCTGGCAGCCAGTGTCGCGATCGGTTTTGCCGTGGTGCTCTGGTCGCAGCAGCCTGACTACCGCCCATTGCTCGGCAGCCTGGCGGGGATGGACGCCAACCAGGTGATGGAAACCCTCGCCGCCGCGGATATTGCCTATACCGTCGAACCCAATTCCGGTGCCCTGCTGGTCAAGGCCAACGATCTTGCGCGCGCCCGTCTCAAGCTGGCCAGTGCAGGCATCGCTCCGGCCGACAGCAATATCGGTTTCGAGATTCTCGACAAGGATCAGGGCCTCGGCACCAGCCAGTTCATGGAAGCGACCCGTTATCGTCGCGGCCTTGAAGGCGAGCTGGGCCGGACCATCTCCAGCCTGAACAACGTCAAGGGTGCCCGCGTGCACCTGGCCATTCCGAAAAGCTCGGTGTTCGTTCGTGACGAGCGCAAGCCAAGCGCTTCGGTTCTGGTCGAGCTGTATCCGGGCCGCGCCCTGGAGCCGAGCCAGGTGATGGCAATCATCAATCTGGTGGCGACCAGCGTGCCGGAACTGAACAAGTCGCAGATCACCGTGGTGGATCAGAAGGGCAACCTGCTGTCCGACCAGCAGGAACTGACCGAGCTGAGCATGGCCGGCAAGCAGTTCGACTACAGCCGTCGCATGGAGAGCCTCTACACCCAGCGCGTGCACAACATCCTGCAGCCGGTGCTCGGCAGCGGCCGCTACAAGGCTGAAGTCTCGGCAGATGTGGACTTCAGCGCGGTCGAATCCACCTCGGAGACTTTCAACCCCGATCAGCCGGCGCTGCGCAGCGAGCAGAGCGTCAACGAGCAACGTCAGAGCAGCCTGCCGCCGCAGGGCGTGCCGGGCGCGCTGAGCAATCAGCCACCTGGACCGGCCGCTGCGCCTGAACAGGCCAATCAGGCCGCCGCTGCTGCTGGTGCTGTGGCCCCTGGTCAACCGCTGCTGGATGCCAATGGTCAGCAGATCATGGACCCGGCAACGGGCCAGCCGATGCTCGCACCCTTCCCGGCGGACAAGCGCGAGCAGGCCACGCGAAATTACGAGCTCGACCGTTCCATCAGCTATACCAAGCAACAGCATGGACGCCTGCGTCGCTTGTCGGTCGCCGTAGTGGTGGACGATCAGATGACGCTGAATGCAGCCGGCGAGATGGTTCGTGTGCCCTGGACTGCCGATGACCTGGCACGCTTTACCCGCCTCGTGCAGGACTCGGTAGGCTTCGATGCAAGCCGCGGCGACAGCGTCAGCGTGATCAACACGGCCTTCGTGGCGGACAGTTTTGGCGAAACCTTCGAAGAGATTCCGTTCTACTCGCAACCCTGGTTCTGGGATGTCGTCAAGCAGGTGCTCGGCGTGCTGTTCATCCTCGTGCTGGTGTTCGGTGTGCTGCGTCCGGTGCTCAAGAGCCTGACCAATCCCTCCAGTGGCAAGGAGCTGCAAGTCGCCAATGGTCCGGGTGATCTGGGTGACGAGGAAGGCCTGGAGTCGGGCCTGTCGAATGACCGGGTCAGTCTGAGTGGCCCGCAGAACATCCTGTTGCCAAGCCCCAGCGAGGGATATGAAGCCCAGCTGAATGCGATCAAGAACCTGGTGGCCGATGACCCGGGACGGGTAGCCCAGGTGGTGAAAGAGTGGATCAACGCTGATGAATGACAATCGACTTCCCGCCAAGCTCAACAAGGTCGACAAGGCAGCCATCCTGCTGCTCTCGCTGGGTGAAACCGATGCCGCGCAGGTTCTGCGCCATCTCGGTCCGAAGGAGGTGCAGCGGGTCGGCACCGCCATGGCGCAGATGCGCAATGTGCAGAAGACGCAGATCGAACAGGTGATGAGCGAGTTCGTCGAGATCGTCGGCGATCAGACCAGCCTGGGGGTCGGCTCCGATGGCTATATCCGCAAGATGCTCACCCAAGCCCTCGGTGAGGACAAGGCGGGCGGCCTGATCGATCGTATCCTGCTGGGCGGCAATACCAGTGGGCTGGACAGCCTCAAATGGATGGAGCCACGGGCGGTGGCCGATGTGATCCGCTACGAGCACCCACAGATCCAGGCCATCGTGGTTGCCTACCTCGACCCGGATCAGGCCGGCGAGGTGTTGTCGCATTTCGACCACAAGGTGCGGCTGGATATCGTGCTGCGCGTTTCCTCGCTCAATACCGTGCAGCCCGCTGCCCTGAAGGAGCTGAACCTGATTCTGGAGAAACAGTTCTCCGGTAGCACCAACACCAGCCGGGCCAGCCTAGGTGGCGTGAAGCGTGCCGCCGACATCATGAACTACCTGGACAGCTCCATCGAAGGCCAGCTGATGGACGCGATTCGCGACGTGGACGAGGATCTGTCCAGCCAGATCGAAGACCTTATGTTCGTCTTCGACAACCTTGCCGAAGTCGACGACCGTGGCATTCAGGTGCTGCTGCGTGAGGTATCCTCCGACGTGCTGGTGATGGCGCTCAAGGGCGCCGACGACGGCATCAAGGAGAAGGTCTTCAAGAACATGTCCAAGCGCGCCGGCGAGCTGCTGCGCGACGATCTGGAAGCCAAGGGGCCGGTGCGCGTCAGCGATGTCGAAAACGCGCAGAAGGAAATCCTCACCATTGCTCGCCGCATGGCCGAAGCCGGGGAAATCGTCCTAGGCTCCAAGGGCGGCGAAGAGATGATCTAAGCAGGTACGAACCCTACACATGGCCAAGGACAACCCCAGCGATCTCATTCGCGCGAAGGACGTCAGTTTGTTCGATCGCTGGTCTTTGCCCAGTTTCGATCCGCAAGGTGAAGAACAGCTGGTGCCTGCGGCTGCGGTCGTCGAGCAACCGGTCGAGGAGTTGGCGCGCAGCGAGGACGTTCCGGTCGAGGAAGTCAAACCGCTGACGCTCGACGAACTCGAGGCGATCCGCCAGCAGGCTTACAACGAGGGCTTCGCCACCGGCGAGAAGGACGGTTTTCACGCTGGGCAGCTAAAGGCCCGTCAGGAAGCCGACGCGGCGCTGGCGCCTCGCGTGGAAAGCCTGGAGCGGCTGATGGGTCAATTGCTCGACCCGATCGCCGATCAGGATCGCAACCTCGAACATGCGATGGCCACGTTGGTCAGCCACATGGCGCGCGAAGTGATCCAGCGCGATCTGCTGATCGATTCCAGCCAGATTCGCCAGGTGTTGCGCGAAGCGCTGAAGCTGTTGCCGATGGGGGCCAGCAACGTGCGCATTCACGTCAATCCGCAGGATTTCGAGCTGATCAAGGCGCTGCGTGAGCGTCACGAGGAAAGCTGGCGAATCCTCGAGGACAGCAGCCTGCTGCCCGGTGGCTGCCATATCGAAACCGAACACAGCCGGATCGATGCCAGCATCGAAACGCGCCTCACCCAGGCCATCAAGCAACTGTTCGAGCAGCAGCGCGAAAATGCCACTCATCCCCCGGCAGCGGATCTGACAATCGATCTGGAAGGTTCCGATGCGCCTTGAGCGGGTCAGTTTCGCCAAACGTTTCGAAGCCTATGAAGCGGCGATCAAGCTGCCCAGCCAGCCGCTGCTGGAAGGGCGCTTGCTGCGCATGGTCGGCCTCACGCTCGAGGCGGAAGGCCTGCGCGCGGCGGTCGGCAGCCGCTGCCTGGTGATCAACGACGACAGCTATCACCCCACCGAGGTCGAGGCCGAGGTGATGGGCTTTTCCAGCGGCAAGCTGTATCTGATGCCGGTCGGCAGCCTGGCGGGCATCGCCCCCGGTGCGCGTGTCGTGCCGCTGGTCAATACCGGGCGGCTGCCCATGGGCACGTCCATGCTCGGTCGCGTGCTCGACGGGGCGGGGCGTGCGCTGGATGGCAAGGGCGGCATGAAGGCCGAGGACTGGGTGCCGATGGATGGGCCGGTGATCAACCCGCTCAAGCGCCATCCGATCAGCGAGCCGCTGGATGTCGGCATCCGCAGCATCAATGGCCTGTTGACGGTCGGGCGCGGTCAGCGTCTCGGACTGTTCGCTGGTACCGGTGTCGGCAAGTCGGTGCTGCTGGGCATGATGACCCGTTTCACCGAGGCCGACATCATCGTGGTCGGGCTGATCGGCGAACGTGGCCGCGAGGTCAAGGAGTTCATCGAGAACATCCTCGGCGAGGAGAGCATCAAGCGTTCGGTGGTGGTCGCGTCGCCGGCCGACGAGGCGCCGCTGATGCGGCTGCGTGCCGCGCAATATTGCACACGAATCGCCGAGTATTTTCGCGACAAGGGCAAGAACGTGTTGCTGCTGATGGATTCGCTGACGCGTTACGCCCAGGCCCAGCGTGAGATCGCCCTGGCCATCGGTGAACCCCCGGCGACCAAAGGATACCCGCCGTCGGTGTTCGCCAAGCTGCCCAGTCTGGTCGAGCGCGCCGGTAATGCCGAGCAGGGCGGTGGTTCCATCACGGCGTTCTATACCGTATTGTCGGAAGGCGATGACCAGCAGGACCCGATCGCCGACGCCGCTCGTGGGGTGCTTGACGGGCACATCGTGCTGTCGCGCCGGCTGGCCGAGGAAGGCCACTACCCGGCGATCGACATCGAGGCCTCCATCAGTCGGGTCATGCCGCAGGTGGTAAGCGCCGATCACGTTCGCGCTTCGCAGCGCTTCAAGCAGTTGTGGTCGCGCTACCAGCAGAGCCGCGACCTGATCAGCGTCGGTGCCTACGTGCCGGGTGGCGATCCGGAAACCGACATGGCGATTGCACGGCAGGCTGAAATGGTCCGCTATCTGCGCCAGGGGCTCGGTGAAAGCGAAAACCTGGACCAGAGTGCCGCGCAACTGGCTGCGGTCTTCAGTCCACGGCAGGCGGGCTAACCGATGGCGGCCAGTCGAGCGGCGCGCCTGGCGCCGGTCATCGAAATGGCCGAGCGCGCGGAACGTGATGCCGCGCGCCTGCTGGGGCAGGCGCAGACGCAGCTCGCGCAGGCTGAAACCAAGCTCGCCGAGCTCGATCAGTACTTTCGCGATTATCAGCAACAGTGGATGCAGCAGGGTAGCCAAGGCGTTTCCGGTCAGTGGCTGATGAACTACCAGCGTTTTCTGTCGCAGCTGGAGTCGGCTATCGGCCAGCAGCAGCGCAGCGTCAACTGGTATCGCGACAATCTGCTCAAGGTCCGTCAGCAGTGGCATCAAAAGCATGCGCGCTTGGAGGGCCTGAGCAAGCTGATCGAAAGCTATCAGCGCGAGGCGCGCATCGCGGCAGACAAACGTGAACAAAAGTTGCTCGACGAATTCGCTCAGCGGCTTGCCGGGCGTGCTCGCGACCTATGACCACACCCGCCATGCTTCGGCGCGATCCGGCCGGATTCGTGCTTGCCGTGTTGTAGCTTGAATGATAAATCTTCACCCGTTTTCCACGCAGCGACCATCGACCCTGGATAGACGTTCGATCCGGCCCGGTACGGTCGCTGCACATCCAGCCCGAATACGGCTGTCACTACGCTTAAGCGACGGCTGCCAATGCGCGCGGCCTCAAGACGTTCCGGATCAGGGAGTGCCACATGACCATTAACTCGCAGCCTTCGGTGGATGGGCAGGAGCTGACCATTTCCATTAGCGGACGCTTCGACTTCAATGCGCATCAGGCCTTCCGCGATGCTTATCAGCGTCAGGACGTGAACCCTCAGCGTTACGTGGTGAATCTGCAGGGCACCACCTACATGGACAGCTCCGCGCTGGGCATGCTGCTGTTGCTGCGTGACCACGCCGGCGGCGATGAAGCCGACATTCGTCTGCTCAATTGCAGCCCTGATGTTCGCAAGATTCTTTCGGTATCCAACTTCGAACAACTGTTCGTGATTGCCTGACATGCCCATGCGGCTGTCGATTCTGATCGCCGAGGACAGCCCGGTCGATCGAATGCTGCTTTCAACGATCGTTACCAGGCAGGGACATCGGGTACTTACCGCGGCGGATGGTCAGGAGGCGGTCGAGCTGTTCCAGCAGGAGCGGCCACAGCTGGTGCTGATGGATGCCCTGATGCCGGTGATGGACGGTTTCGAGGCGGCACGACGGATCAAGCAGCTCGCCGGTGATGAGCTGGTGCCGATCATCTTTCTGACTTCGCTGACAGAAAACGAAGCGCTGGTGCAGTGCCTGGAAGCAGGTGGCGACGACTTCATTGCCAAGCCTTACAACCCGATCATTCTCGAAGCCAAGATCCAGGCCATGCACCGCCTGCGCCGACTCCAGGCGACGGTGCTCGAGCAGCGCGACCTGATTGCCAGGCGCAACCAGCAACTGCTCGCCGAGCACCGGGCGGCCAAGGCGATCTTCGACAAGGTTGCCCATGCCGGTTGCCTGAGCGCGCCGAATATCCGTTATCGCCAATCGCCGCAAGCCCTGTTCAATGGTGACCTGCTACTGGCGGCCCAGGCGCCGGCAGGGCAGATGTTCGTCCTGCTCGGCGATTTCACCGGGCATGGTCTGCCCGCGGCCATCGGTGCCATGCCGCTGGCAGAGACTTTCTACGGGATGGCCGCCAAGGGCTACTCCGGCGCCGATATCCTTCGTGAGATGAACGCCAAGCTCAAGCAGATCCTCCCGGTGGAAATGTTCTGCTGCGCGATGTTGCTCGACATCAATCCCAAGCAGGGCAGCCTGCGTGTGTGGAACGGTGGGTTGCCGGATGGTTACCTGATAGGTGCCAATGGCCAGCGCACCGCTCTGGTGTCGCGGCATCTGCCGTTGGGGGTGGTCTCTGCTGCGGCGCTCGACGACAAGTTCGAGCATTACCCGCTGGCACCCGGCGACCGACTGCTATTGCTGTCCGATGGCGTGGTGGAGAGTCGCAACGCCGACGATGAGCTGTTTGGCGAACAGCGCTTGCTGGCTGCGCTGACTGCCAATCGCGATCCGGCGCAGCTCTTTGATGAGATCGAGCAGGCGCTGCTGGATTTCCATGGCCAGCAACACGACGACCTTAGCCTGGTCGAGGTCGTGGTCACTGATGAGGCGATGGCAATGCCGCTGGTTGCGCCGGCTACTGCGCATCGCTCGCGGCCCATGGATTGGTCGGTGCGGCTCGAGCTGCGCGCCGAAAGCCTGCGTAGCGGTAATCCATTGCCGATGCTGTTGCAGCTGCTTCTGCAGGTCAACCAGCTGCGCCCGCGTGCTGGTGCGATCTACGCGGTGCTGGGCGAGCTGTATTCCAACGCGTTGGAGCACGGGGTGCTTGGTTTGGATTCGGCACTGAAGCGTGACGCCGAGGGCTTCCAGCGTTACTACGATCTGCGCCAGCAGCGGCTGCAGGCCCTGGCGGAGGGGTATGTGCATCTGGAGCTGGCCATCAGAACCGACAGCCAGGGCGGACGCTTGCGCATTTCCATCGGTGACAGTGGCGCCGGGTTCGACGTGACGCGCGCGCTGCAGGTTCAGCTGGGCAGTGGTCGTTTCAGTGGTCGCGGGCTGCATCTGGTGCGCCAGTTGAGCGACGGATTCGACTGGCAGTCGGACGGCCGCGGCCTGAGCGTGGAGTTCGTCTGGCGGCCTGATGCATAATCCGCCGCTTTCAAGCAGGAGTGTGCCGGTGTCCAACACTCATCTCGACAGCGCTGTGCTGGCCACGCTGCAGGACGTCATGGAGAGTGAATATCCGGCACTGCTGGATACCTTCCTTGCCGACTCCGAAGAGCGCGTGCGCCTGCTGCGGCAGGCCTGTCAGGCCGAGCAGGCCGAAGCGCTGCGGCGCGCCGCGCACAGCTTCAAGGGCAGTTGCAGCAATATGGGCGCGGTGCTCCTGGCGGAGCTTTGCCAGGAGCTGGAAACCGCGGCGCGAAACGAGCAGCTCGCCCTCGCGCCCGCGCTGATTGCGTCCATCGAGCGAGAATTCGCCATCATTGGCATCCTGTTCCGGGCCGAGCGTCAGCGCTACGGTTGAGCGGCAAAACTCTGGCGCGTGCATAGTCTGGGTCCGCCTGATAACGATCGCCTCAGCGCCGGCCGCACGCATATCTGCACGAGCCAAACCACTAGTCAGGCTGCTTTCGCTCTGGCCCAAAACTTGCTCTGTTACTGCCACGATCCATCCGTAGCGGAATGACCTCATGGCTGTTTCCCCCGACCTGTTACTCAAAACCCCTTCAGTCGATTCGCGTGCGAAGACTTCGACCAAGGCTCCCGACGCGCCACGCGAGGGGCGGGATAGCGGCAGCTCCAGCTTTTCCGACGTTTACGCGAAGGAGCGCCAGACCAAACCGGTCGAGCGTCAGGCGCGCAACGACACCAGTCGTGACAAGCCGGTGGATGACAAAAGCAGGCAAGCGGTCGCCGACGCCGCCGGTGACGGAAAGCCGGCGGTTGCCGAAAGCGGCAATCCGTTGCCATCGGACGCCCCATCCGAAGAGCTGCCGGATACCGAGCTTGATCCTCTTCTGCTGCTGGGGCTGGGAGGGCAGTTCGTACCGCAGGCCGAGGCTCAGCCTGTCACGCAAGTGCCGGGTGAAACCCTGTTGACCGGCCTGCCGCTTACCCCGGGGCTCATTTCAGGGGAAGCCGAGCAGGTGGCGGACGAGCCATCGATCACAGGCTTGCAGGCCGCGGATGAAATGCCGGTCGGGGTGCAGAAGCCAGTTCAGCAGTTACCGAATCCGCTCGTCGATGCGCAGGCCAAGGCCGAGGCGGATGATGGCTTCTCTAGCGTTTTGCTGGCGGGCAAGGAGTCGGCTGATGGCGAGGAGCCTGAGCTTGAGCTGGCAGGGAAAGATCTTCTGGATGCAGTTGACGGTCCCAAGGAAAGCCGCGCTTCCAGCGCCAGTGAGCTGGCCTCGTCGCGCCTTAACCCGTTGAGCCAGGCGATCACCCAGCAGGTCCAGCAGGCGCAGCGGCCCGGGCTGGTGCCGGGCCAGCCGGTACAGATGCAGCAGCCTGGCTGGAGCGAGGCCGTGGTCGACCGGGTGATGTGGCTATCCAGTCAGAATCTCAAATCGGCGGAAATCCAGCTCGATCCCGCAGAGCTTGGCCGCATGGAAGTGCGCATCGACCTGACCAAGGACCAGGCCCAGGTCACCTTCCTCAGCCCACATGCCGGTGTTCGTGATGCGCTGGAAGGGCAGATGCAGCGTTTGCGTGAGATGTTTACCCAGCAGGGCATGAATCTCATGGACGTCAACGTCTCCGACCAGTCGCTCGCCCGCGGATGGCAGGGCGGTACCGATGGTGGTGGATCTTCCCGTGGCGGCTCCTCGGCGGAAGGCGAGGCGGACGACGGCGAGGTCCAGCTGGGTGTCAGCGAGATTGCCGGCAATCGCAGCGCCGGGAATCGCGGGCTGGTCGACTTTTACGCTTGACCGATGGATCGGCGCTTGCCGATCCGCACCGACGTAGCCGCAGCGGGCTGCGTCGGTTTTCTGCCGCCTGTCGCTGCGAGGCGTCGGGCATCGTCAGTCCCCGCAATGTGAATCCGTTATTCCTGATACGGTGTCGGCTCGGCAACACAGCCTTGCAGGGCGGCCTTGTCGATGCGTTGGCACAGCTGTTGCTCTTAACTCATAAAACCAGAACTAAACGCTGTTGATGACGGATATTTGGCATGGCTAAGAAACAGGCTCCAGCGGCAGTGCCGCCAACCGGGCCGGAAGCGGCTTCGGCAGGCAAGGGGCGGTTGAAACTCATCATCGTGATCGTGGTCGCCATGTTAGTGGCCGTGGGGCTTTCCATCGGCGGCACGCTGTACTTCATGGGTAAGGGCGATGACCTCGATGCCGACAAGGCACAGGAATCGGCGGCAGCCGTGTCCGGCAAGCAGCCTGCTATCTACGAAGTGCTGATGCCGGCCTTCGTGGTCAACTTCAGCCACAACGGGCGGCAGCGCTACATGCAGGTCAGCATCGCGTTGATGTCACGCGATCAGGCGGCGCTGGACGCCCTCAAGGTGCATATGCCGTTGTTGCGCAATCGCCTGGTCATGCTGTTCTCCAGCCAGGATTTCGAGGCCTTGAAAACGCCGGTCGGCAAGGAGATGCTGCGTCAGCAGGCCACGGCCAGCGTGCAGGAGCTGGCACAGAAGGAAATTGGCAAGCTTGCCGTCGAGCAAGTGCTGTTCACCAACTTCGTATTGCAATAGAAGGCTGCCCAGATGGCTGTTCAAGACCTGCTCTCGCAAGACGAGATCGATGCGCTCCTGCACGGGGTCGACGACGGTCTGGTGGATACCGAGAGCGATTCCGAGCCGGGGTCCATCAAGAGCTACGACCTGACCAGTCAGGACCGCATTGTGCGTGGGCGCATGCCTACGCTGGAAATGATCAACGAGCGTTTCGCCCGGTACACCCGCATCAGCATGTTCAACCTGCTGCGCCGTTCGGCCGATGTGTCGGTCGGTGGCGTGCAGGTGATGAAGTTCGGCGAGTACGTGCATTCGCTCTATGTGCCGACCAGCCTCAACCTGGTGAAGATGAAGCCGCTGCGTGGCACGGCGCTGTTCATTCTCGACGCCAAGCTGGTGTTCAAGCTGGTGGACAACTTCTTCGGTGGCGATGGTCGCCACGCCAAGATCGAGGGTCGCGAATTCACCCCGACCGAGCTGCGCGTGGTGCGCATGGTGCTGGATCAGGCATTTGCCGACCTCAAGGAAGCCTGGCATGCGGTATTGGACGTCAACTTCGAATACGTCAATTCGGAAGTGAACCCGGCGCTGGCCAACATCGTCAGCCCCAGCGAAGTGGTGGTGGTGTCCACCTTCCACATCGAACTGGACAGCGGTGGCGGTGATCTGCACGTGACCATGCCGTATTCGATGATCGAGCCGATACGCGAGATGCTCGATGCCGGCTTCCAGTCGGACGTCAGCGATCAGGACGAGCGGTGGGTCAAGGCCCTGCGCGAAGACATTCTCGACGTCAACGTGCCGCTCGGCGCCACCGTCGTCAGGCGGCAACTCAAGCTGCGCGACATTCTGAACATGCAACCCGGCGACGTGATTCCGGTAGAGATGCCAGAAGACATGATCATGCGTGCCAATGGCATGCCGGCATTCAAGGTCAAGCTGGGCGCCCACAAGGGCAACCTGGCGTTGCAGGTGCTGGAACCCGTGGTTCGCCCACGTTGAACCGGCCCTTTACTCAATTCGAGCCTATCGAGGATTAACGATGGCAGACGAACGCGACAACACTTCTCCCGAAGAGCAGGCGCTGGCTGATGAGTGGGCAGCAGCGCTGGCCGAAGCTGGTGATGCCAGCCAGGACGATATCGATGCGCTGCTGAACCAGGCGCCCGCAGCTGCGGCCCCGGCTGCGCCGCGTGCACCGCTGGAAGATTTCGCCAGTGCGCCGAAATCCACCGCGGTGCCGCTGGGACTGGAAGGGCCGAATCTGGATGTGATTCTGGATATCCCTGTTTCGATTTCCATGGAGGTCGGCAGCACCGAGATCAGCATTCGCAACCTGCTGCAGCTCAACCAGGGTTCGGTGGTCGAGCTGGACCGTCTGGCCGGTGAGCCGCTCGATGTGCTGGTCAACGGGACGCTCATCGCCCATGGCGAAGTGGTGGTGGTCAACGAGAAGTTCGGCATCCGGCTGACTGACGTGATCAGCCCCACTGAACGCATCAAGAAGCTGCGTTGACATGCGTGCGCTTGCATTTCTGAGCGCCCTGGTCGCGCTCCCGGTGCTGGCTGCGGAGCCTGCCACCAGCATGAGCAGTACCGATATGGGCGCGCAGCTGACCAAGCTGATGCTCGGCCTGTTGCTGGTGGTCGGGCTGATCTTTCTGCTCGCCTGGCTGTTGCGTCGCGTGCAGCAGATGAACCCACGCGGCACCCAGGTGATCAAGCTGGTTTCCAGTCAGGCGCTAGGGCCGCGCGAGCGCCTGGTGCTGGTGCAGGTTGGCAGCGAGCAGGTACTCATCGGCCTGAGTGGCGGCCGTATCACGCCGCTGCATGTGATGCAGCAACCAGTGCATCTTCCTGACGCCGAGCCGGCCAATCCCGAATTTGCCCAGCGTCTGATGGAGCTGCTCGGCAAGGATCACAAGGACAAGCCTTGATGTTGCGCATTCTGCTAGTGGCGGTGCTGATGCTGTGCGGCCCGCTTGCCATGGCGCAGGAGCCGTCCGGCATCCTGGCGCAGGGCAACAACCCCTTGTCGATTCCTGCGATAACGCTAACTACCGACGCCGAAGGGCAGCAGGAATACTCGGTCAGCCTGCAGATTCTGCTGATCATGACGGCGCTGAGCTTCATTCCGGCGTTCGTCATGCTGATGACCAGTTTCACCCGGATCATCATCGTCTTTTCCATTCTGCGTCAGGCCCTGGGGCTGCAGCAGACGCCGTCGAACCAGATTCTCATTGGCCTGACGCTGTTCCTCACGTTGTTCATCATGGCGCCGGTATTCGACCGGATTAACCAGGACGCGCTGCAGCCTTATCTCAGCGAGCAGATACCGGCACAGGAGGCGATCTCCCGCGCCGAGGTGCCATTGAAGAACTTCATGCTGGCGCAGACCCGCGAGAGCGATCTGGAGCTTTTCGTCAGGCTTTCGCGACGTACCGACATCGCTTCGCCGGAAGCCGCACCAATGACTATCCTGGTGCCGGCCTTCGTCACTTCGGAGCTGAAGACGGCCTTCCAGATCGGCTTCATGATCTTCATTCCGTTTCTGATCATCGACATGGTGGTGGCCAGCGTGCTGATGGCAATGGGCATGATGATGCTCTCGCCGCTGATCATTTCGTTGCCGTTCAAGATCATGTTGTTCGTCCTGGTGGATGGCTGGGGGCTGATCATCGGTACTCTCGCCGGCAGCTTCGGCACCCTTTAGGGAAGCAAGCAGATGACTCCTGAAGTAGCGGTGGACCTGTTTCGTGAAGGGCTGTGGATGACCGCGATGATCGTCGGCGTGCTGGTCGTACCGAGTCTGCTGGTGGGCCTGGTGGTGGCCATGTTCCAGGCGGCCACCCAGATCAACGAGCAGACGCTGAGCTTCCTGCCGCGCCTGCTGGTGATGCTGTTGACGCTGATCTGGGCCGGTCCCTGGCTGGTCCGTGAGCTTATGGAGTACACGCAGAATCTGGTCCAAAACATCCCGCTGCTGATCGGGTAGCCGAACGTGCTAGAGCTGAGCAATGCGCAGATCGGCGGCTGGGTGGGGCAGTTTCTGCTCCCGCTGTTTCGCATCGCTGCGCTGTTGATGAGCATGCCGATCATCGGCACCCAGCTGGTTCCGGTTCGAGTGCGGCTCTATCTCGCTCTGGCCATTGCGCTGGTGCTGGTGCCGACCTTGCCGCCAATGCCGGTGGTCGAATCGCTGAGCCTGGCCTCGCTGCTGCTGATCGCCGAACAGCTGCTGATCGGCGTCATGCTTGGTTTTGTCCTGCAGCTGTTCTTCCACGTCTTCATCGTGTCCGGGCAGATGCTGGCGATGCAGATGGGCCTCGGTTTCGCTTCGATGGTCGATCCGGCCAACGGCATCTCTGTGCCGGTGCTCGGTCAGTTCTTCAATATGCTGGTGATCCTGCTGTTTCTCTCGGTCAACGGCCATCTGGTAGTGCTTGAAATCCTCGCCGAGAGCTTTGTCACCCTGCCGGTAGGCGGGGGGCTATCGACCAATCATTTCTGGGAGGTGGCGGGCAAACTTGGCTGGGTGCTGGGCGCGGGCCTGCTATTGGTCCTGCCGGCGATCACCGCGCTGCTGGTGGTCAATCTCGCGTTCGGCCTGATGACGCGGGCCGCTCCACAGCTGAATATCTTCTCCATCGGCTTTCCGCTGACCCTCGTGCTGGGTCTGATCATTGTCTGGATCGGTATGGCCGACATCTTCGCGCAGTACCAGATCTTCGTCAGCGAGGCGCTTTTGATGCTGCGCGAGCTGGCGGGGGCCCGCTGATGCCTTGCTTCCCGTATCTGCCGGAGGTCGCTCATGGCTGAGAGCGAAAGCGGTGCCGACAAAAGCGAGGAACCCACAGAGAAACGCCTGCGCGAATCTCGCGAGAAGGGGCAGCTTGCGCGCTCCCGTGAGCTCAGTACGGTCGCGGTGACGCTCGGTGGCATCGGCGGGCTGCTGGCTTCCGGCGGGAGTCTGGCGCAGACCCTGATGGCAATGATGCAAGGCACCTTCGAACTGAGCCGGGAAACGCTGCTCGACGAAGGGTCGATGGTTCGTTTGTTGATGGGCAGCGGCCTGATGGCGCTGGAGGCAATCATGCCGCTGCTCATCGCGTTGCTGATCGCCTCGATTGTCGGGCCCGTCTCGCTGGGTGGCTGGCTGTTTTCCGCCAAGGCCATGGCGCCGAAGGTCAGCAGGATGAACCCGGCTGCCGGGCTGAAACGCATGTTCTCCACCAAGGCGCTGGTTGAGCTGCTCAAGGCCCTGGGCAAATTCCTCGTGGTGCTCGGCGTCGCGCTGCTGGTGCTCTCGGCTTATCAGGACGACCTGCTGTCAATCGCCAAGCAGCCGTTGGACCTGGCGATCATGCACAGCGCGGAGATCGTCGGCTGGTGTGCCTTGTGGATGGCCTGCGGGCTGATAGTCATCGCCGCGGTGGATGTGCCGTTTCAGCTCTGGGACAACAAGCAGAAGCTGATGATGACCAAGCAGGAGGTCAAGGACGAATACAAGGACTCGGAAGGCAAGCCGGAGGTCAAATCGCGGATTCGTCAGCTGCAGCGCGAGGCTGCGCAGCGGCGCATGATGCAGGCCGTGCCCGAGGCTGACGTGGTGATCACCAACCCGACGCACTTTGCTGTCGCGCTGAAATACGACGGCGACAAGGGCGGGGCGCCCCGGCTGGTGGCCAAGGGCGGCGACTTCGTGGCGCTGAAGATTCGCGAGATTGCCCAGGAGCACAAGGTCACGGTGCTGGAGTCGCCGGCGCTGGCGCGGGCGGTGTATTACTCCACCGAGCTGGATCAGGAAATTCCCGCCGGCCTTTACCTGGCCGTGGCGCAGGTCCTGGCCTATGTCTATCAGTTGCGTCAGTACCGGGCCGGCAAGGGGCGTCGGCCGGACCCGTTGAACGACGTGCCCATCCCGCCGGATCTGCGTCGCGACGAATGAACCGTCACGCGGCGGCTCATCGTGAAGCGCGCCGCGTATCGCTGCGGTTACTCGATCACGCCACAGGCAACCCGTGCGCCGCCACCGCCGAGTGGTTGCGGATGGTCAGCGTGGTTGTCGCCGCCCTGGTGGACCATCAGCGCCAGCCCTTTGATGTCGCCAAGGCTCTTCAGGCGCGGAGCCAGCACCGGTTGGCTGGCCTTGCCTTCGCTGTCGACATAGAGCGCGGGCAGATCGCCCATATGTCCGTCACCCCATGGCTCGCCGTGCTTGCCGCTGTTCTTCGGGTCCCAGTGACCGCCCGCGGCACCCGCCGGGGTCAGTTTGCCGTCAACCTCTGCAGGCTCGCAGCTGCCTTTGGCATGGACGTGAAAGCCGTGAATGCCAGGTTCCAGACTGCTTAGTTCGGGTTGGAACACCAGCCCGTACTCGCTGCTTTCGATCTTCACGCTGCCGACGGATTCGCCGATGCCCTGGGCGCTTACGGTGTTGACCTTGACGCTCAGTGTTTCGGCTTGAGCGGCGAGGGCGGTGCAGCCGGCCAGCGCGGCGATGATCCACTGTTTCATCTGAAAGCTCCTTTGCACAAACGGCGACGGGCTGTCGCCGGTGCTAGTGTGACTGTCAGTTGCCGGTCGCGTTCGCGAGTTTTGCCGTATCGCCTGTAGGGCGGGCCAAAACCGTACGGCGGGCTCTGGGACGCGCCGAGGAAGTTGGACCCCTTCTTGCTATAACCCGGGCGAGGCGCATTTTGCGTCAAGAATTCGTTCTGCACGCCGGGGGCTACGTTGGATCGCACGCAACTCATCAATATTCGCAATGGCCTGACGGGCGCGGGGCGCGGCAACCTCGGCGTGCCGCTGCTGCTGCTCGTGATGATGGGCATGATGATGTTGTCGGTGCCGCCGTTCCTGCTGGATCTGCTATTCACCTTCAACATCGCGCTGTCGATCGTCGTGCTGCTGGTCAGTGTCTATGCGCTGCGGCCGCTGGATTTCGCCGTGTTCCCGACCATTCTGCTGGTCGCCACCCTGATGCGTCTGGCGCTGAACGTGGCGTCGACCCGTGTGGTGTTGATCAACGGCCATGAAGGTGGCTCCGCCGCCGGTCACGTGATCGAGGCCTTCGGCAACGTGGTGATCGGCGGCAACTACGTGGTTGGTATCGTGGTTTTCGCGATCCTGATGATCATCAACTTCGTCGTGGTGACCAAAGGCGCCGGACGAATTTCCGAGGTCAGTGCGCGCTTTACCCTGGATGCCATGCCCGGCAAGCAGATGGCCATCGACGCCGACCTCAACGCCGGCCTGATCGATCAGGAGGAAGCCAAGAAGCGCCGTGTCGAGGTTTCGTCCGAGGCGGACTTCTACGGCTCGATGGATGGTGCGAGCAAGTTCGTGCGCGGTGACGCCATTGCCGGCCTGCTGATCCTCTTCATCAACCTGATCGGCGGTGTCGGTATCGGCATGGCCCAGCACGGCATGAGTTTCAGCGAAGCGGGCCAGGTGTACGCCCTGTTGACTATCGGTGACGGTCTGGTTGCGCAGATCCCGTCTCTGCTGCTGTCCACCGCGGCAGCGATCATGGTGACCCGCGTCACCAGTTCCGAGGACATGGGCCAGCAGGTGCAGCGGCAGATGTTCGCCTCGCCCAAGGCACTCGCGGTGGCCGCGGCGATCATGATTGCGATGGGACTGGTTCCCGGCATGCCGCACCTGTCCTTCCTCGGCCTCGGCGCTGCCGCTGCGGCGGGTGCGTACTGGATCTGGCATCGCAAGAAGCAGGTCGAGAAGAAAGCCGAGCAGGAAGTGCAGAAGCAGCAGGAAATGCTGCCGGCCCAGCGCTCGGCGGAAACCAAGGAGCTGGGTTGGGATGACGTGACTCCGGTGGATATGGTCGGCCTGGAGGTCGGCTATCGGCTGATTCCGCTGGTTGACCGCAATCAGGGTGGTCAGTTGCTGGCGCGTATCAAGGGCGTACGCAAGAAGCTGTCGCAGGATCTTGGCTTTCTCATGCCCTCGGTGCATATCCGTGACAACCTCGACCTGTTGCCCAACGCCTACCGGTTGACCCTGATGGGTGTCAGCCTGGCCGAAGCCGAGGTGTATCCGGACCGTGAGTTGGCGATCAACCCGGGGCAGGTATTCGGCCCACTGAACGGCATTAGCGCCAGGGACCCGGCGTTCGGCCTGGAAGCGGTGTGGATCGAGGCCAGCCAGCGTGACCAGGCGCAGTCGCTGGGCTATACCGTGGTGGATGCCAGCACCGTGGTCGCCACACATCTGAATCAGGTGCTGCACAAGCATGCCCATGAGCTGCTCGGCCACGAAGAGGTTCAACAGCTGCTGCAGCTGCTGGCGAAAAGCTCGCCCAAGCTGGCCGAAGAACTGGTCCCGGGGATGGTTTCGCTGTCCACCCTGCTCAAGGTGCTGCAGGCGCTGCTGCAGGAGCAGGTGCCGGTGCGTGATATCCGCACCATTGCCGAAGCCATCGCCAACGTCGCTGCCAAGAGTCAAGATCCCGCCGCAATGGTCGCGGCAGTGCGGGTGGCGTTGTCCCGTGCAATCGTGCAGAACGTTGTGGGACTAGAGCCGGAGCTGCCTGTGATCACACTGGAGCCACGGTTGGAACAGATCTTGCTCAACAGCTTGCAGAAGGCCGGGCAAGGCTCCGAAGACGGAATTCTGCTGGAGCCAGGAATGGCCGAAAAGTTGCAAAGGTCTCTGGTAGAAGCGGCACAGCGTCAAGAAATGCTCGGCAAGCCGGCAGTTCTGCTGGTAGCCGGCCCGGTACGGGCGATGCTGTCGAGATTCGCGCGTCTGGCAGTGCCGAACATTCATGTTCTGGCCTACCAGGAAATACCGGACAACAAGCAGGTCACCATCGTCTCGACGGTGGGTCAGAATTAACCGAGGGTACAGGCCATGCAGGTCAAACGTTTCTTCGCCGCCGATATGCGCATCGCCATGAAAATGGTGCGTGACGAGCTGGGCGCCGATGCCGTGATCATCGGCAATCGCCGGGTGGCCGGCGGCGTCGAGCTGACTGCCGTGCTCGATTACCCGATGCAGTCCGCTCCGGCCGCGAACAAGCCCAACCCGGCGTTGGAAGCCGAGCTGCGCAAGACCCAGGCGCGTCTGGCCAATGCCCACGCCGAGCTGAGCGCCGCCCCGCGGGCGAAGATGCAGGATCGTCAACTGGTTGACGAGAAGCCCGCAGCCGTGAGCATCCCGCAGCCTTCAGCCGTGGCTGAAGCTGCCGCTGCGGTCGATTCCCGCGCGATCGAGGCGATGCAGTCGGAGCTGCATGGTCTGCGCGAACTGATCGAAGTCCAGCTTGGCTCGATTGCCTGGGGCCAGGAACAAAGCCGTCGTCCGCAGCAGGCTGGCCTCTGGCGCCGCCTGCAGCGCCTGGGCCTGCCGGCCGAGCTGTCGCGCAGCCTGCTGGAAAAGGTTGCGGGTATCACCGAGCCGCGCCAGGCATGGCGCATGGTGCTGGCGTACCTGGCGCAGGCGATCAAGGTCAGCAAGACCGAACCGCTGGAAGAGGGTGGTGTCATCGCCTTGGTTGGTCCGGCAGGTGTCGGCAAGACCACCACTCTGGCCAAGCTCGCAGCACGCTACGTATTGAAGTATGGCGCGCAGAACATTGCGCTGGTCAGCATGGACAATTATCGGATCGGCGCGCAGGAGCAGCTCAAGACGCTTGGCCGCATCCTGGATGTGCCAGTGCTGCAGATCGATCCGAGCCAGTCGTTGAGCAAGACGCTCGCTCCGCTGGCGCGCAAGCGCGTGATCCTGATCGACACCGCTGGCCTGCCCGCCAGCGATCCGACACTGCGCATGCAGCTCGAAGCGTTGTCGGACCGCGGTGTGAAATCGAAGAATTATCTGGTGCTGGCCGCGACCAGTCAGAGCCAGGTGCTCAAGGCGGCGTGGCACAACTATCGTCGCTGCGGCCTGGCTGGTTGTATCCTGACCAAACTGGATGAAGCCGGCAGTCTCGGTGATGTACTCGGCCTCACGATCAGCCAGCATTTGCCGATAGCGTACCTCGCGGATGGCCCCCGGATTCCGGACGACCTGCACCTGCCGCGCAGCCATCAGCTGGTCAGTCGCGCGGTGAGTTTGCAGTCCGGCGAGGAACCGAGCGAGGAAACCATGGCCGATATGTTCGCCGGGCTGTACAACAGCTCGTCACGGCGGGCCGGATGATGCTGCGAGAGCAGTACCTGAATGAATCAGATGCGTGCCATGCGGGCGCATCGCCGGCCGCAAGGCCCCAGCAAGATATAGGCATGTGAACATGGGAATGCATCCCGTACAGGTGATTGCGGTGACCGGCGGCAAGGGTGGCGTCGGCAAGACCAATGTGTCGGTCAATCTGGCACTGGCGCTGGCCGATCTCGGCCGGCGTGTGGTGTTGCTTGACGCCGACCTTGGCCTGGCCAACGTCGACGTGTTGCTGGGGCTTACCACCAAGCGCACCCTGGCCGACGTTATCGCCGGTGAATGTGATCTGCGCGACGTGCTGATCCAAGGGCCGGGTGGCATCCGCGTAGTGCCGGCCGCATCCGGCACGCAGAGCATGGTGCAGCTGTCTTCGCTGCAGCACGCCGGATTGATCCAGGCGTTCAGTGAGCTGGGCGACGAGCTCGACGTGCTGATCATCGACACCGCCGCAGGTATCGGCGACTCAGTAGTGAGCTTCGTTCGCGCCGCGCAGGAGGTACTGCTGGTCGTGACCGATGAACCGACCTCGATTACCGACGCTTACGCGCTGATCAAACTGCTCAATCGTGACTATGGCATCAGTCGCTTCCGTGTGCTGGCCAATATGGCTCATGCCCCGCAGGAAGGTCGCAACCTGTTTGCCAAGTTGACCAAGGTCACCGAGCGCTTTCTCGACGTGGCGCTGCAGTATGTCGGCGCTGTGCCTTACGATGAGGCCGTACGCAAGGCAGTACAGAAGCAGCGTGCGGTCTACGAAGCCTACCCGCGGTCCAAGTGCGCGCTGGCATTCAAGGCCATCGCGCAGAAGGTCGATACCTGGCCGTTGCCCGCTACGCCGCGCGGTCATCTCGAATTCTTCGTAGAGCGCCTCATCAGCCCCGCTTCACAAAGCCACGAATGACAGGTGCCGGATCCGCTATGTATTACAGCAAGGCTCAGGCAAAGGATGCGCAGTACCGCCTGATTGATCAGTACGCCCCGTTGGTCAAGCGAATCGCTTACCACCTGTTGGCGCGTCTGCCTGCCAGTGTGCAGGTCGACGATCTGATTCAGGCTGGAATGATCGGACTGCTGGAAGCAGCTAAGAAATACGACGCCGGCAAGGGCGCCAGTTTTGAAACCTACGCCGGTATCCGCATTCGCGGCACGATGCTGGACGAAGTGCGAAAGGGCGACTGGGCCCCGCGCTCCGTGCACCGCAATTCGCGCATGGTCAGCGAGGCGATTCGGACGATCGAGGCGAAAACCGGGCGCGACGCTAAAGATCACGAGGTTGCGGCCGAACTTAAGCTAAGTCTCGATGAGTATTACGGCATTCTCGGCGATACGCTGGGCAGTCGTCTGTTCAGCTTCGATGATCTGCTGCAGGAAGGGGAGCACGGCGAGCTGCAGGAAGACGCCGCGAGTCTCCATCCTGAGCCGTTTCGCGATCTCGAAGACGAACGCTTTCAGCAGGCCCTGGTTGATGCCATTGCCAACCTGCCCGAGCGCGAGAAGCTGGTGCTGTCGCTGTATTACGACGAAGAATTGAACTTGAAGGAAATTGGGCAGGTGCTGGGAGTCAGCGAGTCGCGTGTGAGCCAGTTGCATAGCCAGTGTGCTGCGCGCTTGCGTGCACGCCTCGGCGAATGGCGCGCCAATTGACGATTGTTTGCGGTATGACGTGCTCGGTTTGCTGAGGCATTTTGGGACTTACGGAGGTCGACTTGGACAAGAACATGAAAATCCTCATTGTCGATGACTTCTCGACGATGAGACGAATCATCAAGAACCTCCTGCGTGATCTGGGGTTCACCAACACCGCCGAAGCGGATGACGGCACCACTGCGCTGCCGATGCTCAAAAGCGGCAGCTTCGACTTCCTCGTGACCGACTGGAACATGCCGGGCATGAGCGGTATCGATCTGCTGCGCACCGTGCGTGCCGACGAGCGCCTCAAGCACCTGCCGGTGCTGATGGTGACCGCTGAAGCCAAGCGCGACCAGATCATCGAAGCGGCACAGGCCGGGGTTAACGGCTATGTGGTCAAGCCTTTCACTGCCCAGGTGCTCAAGGAGAAGATCGAGAAGATCTTCGAGCGCGTCAACGGCTGAAGCAGCAACGCCGCGAGGGCACTATGACGCAAGCAGACCAAAGCCTGGCAGAGTTCGAAGCGACTCTGAAGGCGCACGCACCCAAGTTGATCGAAAGTCTGCAGCAGGGCCGCTTCGATGAAGCGACGCAGATGTTCAATGAGCTCAATCAGGTGCGCAATCACGGGCTCTATCAGGAAGTTGGCAAGCTCACCCGCGAGCTGCACAACGCCATCGTCAAGCTGGAGATGGACACCTGCGCGACCGGCGGTGATCCGTCACCCATCACCGACGCGACTGATCGATTGTCGTACGTGGTCGAAATGACCGAGAAAGCCGCCAATCGCACCATGGATCTCGTCGAGGAATCCGCGCCGCTGGTCAACTACGTGAGCTACGAGGCGCAGAGCCTGACGGCCGACTGGCAGCGCTTCATGCGTCGCGACATGAATGCCGAGCAGTTCCGCGAGCTGGTCAAGCGTATCGACCAGTACCTGCAGCGCAGCATGAATGACGGTAGCCAGCTGTCGCAGAACCTCAGCGAAATCATGTTGGCTCAGGATTTCCAGGATCTCACCGGCCAGGTGATCAAGCG
This sequence comes from Stutzerimonas stutzeri RCH2, assembly GCF_000327065.1. NCBI lineage: Bacteria > Pseudomonadati > Pseudomonadota > Gammaproteobacteria > Pseudomonadales > Pseudomonadaceae > Stutzerimonas > Stutzerimonas stutzeri. The sequence goes on from NC_019936.1 coordinate 1,847,068, forward strand.
CGTTACGCGCCTGGTGACCGAGCTCGAAAGCAATCTGCTCAATCTCGTGCTGATGGCTGGACAGGTCGACCGTGTGGCCGGCATTCAGCATGACCGGGACGCGATGCGCGCCGAGCAGGAACAGAAAAAACAAGAAAAAGAGCCTTCCAAGGGTGAAGGTCCGCAGATGCATGCCGATATGCGTGAAGACGTCGTTTCCGGCCAGGACGATGTCGATGATCTGCTTTCAAGCCTGGGCTTTTAGGGGAAGTGAATATGAGCTTCGACGCCGATGAAGAAATCCTCCAGGACTTCCTGGTAGAGGCCGGCGAGATTCTCGAACTATTGTCCGAGCAACTCGTGGAGCTGGAAAGCAGCCCCGATGACATGGCGTTGCTCAATGCGATTTTTCGCGGGTTCCACACGGTAAAGGGCGGTGCAGGATTTCTTCAGCTCCACGAGCTGGTGGAGTGCTGCCACATCGCTGAAAACGTCTTCGACATCCTGCGCAAGGGTGAGCGTCGCGTCGACTCCGAATTGATGGATGTCGTTCTGCAGGCGCTCGATTCCGTGAATGAGATGTTTGGACAGGTTCGCGAGCGCGTCGAACCGACTCCCGCTTCACGTGAGCTGCTGGCCGCATTGGCGCGCCTGGCAGAGCCTGCTTCTGCCGACGAGCCGGCCGTGCCGATGGAACCCGCGCCTGTTGCCGAGCCTCAGGTCGAAGCCGTCGATGCCGAGTTCGAGCAGATGCTCGCCGCCGTTCAGTCGTCAGACAGCGAACCGGCAGCCGCGCAGGTCAGCGGTGGTGGCGACGAAATCACCGACGATGAATTCGAGTCGTTGCTCGATCAACTGCATGGCAAGGGCCAGTTCTCGGTCAGTGCCGCCAGCGCCGCACCGGAGCCCGAGGTCGTCGTCGCGCCGGCCAGTGACGAGATTACCGACGACGAATTCGAAGCACTGCTCGATCAGCTGCACGGCAAGGGCAAGTTCGAGCCGGTGGGTAGCACCAGTACCGAGCCGGCGACGCCAGCGGCTGCTGCGCCTGCGAGTAACACCAGTGCCAGCGATGAAATCACCGACGACGAGTTCGAAGCATTGCTGGATCAGTTGCATGGCAAGGGCAAGTTCGAGCCCGCGGTTGCCGAGGTAGCACCGGCTGTGCCGAGCAAGCCGGAGCCCAAGCCGGAGGCCGCCCGTGCTGCCCCAGCCAAGGCTGCACCGGCTGCTGCTGTCAGCAAACCGGCGGCTGTGGTGGCTGAAAAAGCCCCAGCCGAAGCCGAGACGACGGTACGTGTGGATACCGCACGCCTCGATGAAATCATGAACATGGTTGGCGAACTGGTACTGGTGCGTAACCGCCTGGTTCGCCTGGGTTCCAATAGCGGCGACGAGGCCATGGCGAAGGCTGTGTCCAACCTCGACGTAGTGACCGCCGACCTGCAGAGCGCGGTGATGAAGACCCGCATGCAGCCGATCAAGAAGGTGTTCGGCCGCTTCCCGCGGCTGGTACGCGATCTGGCGCGCAGCCTGAAGAAAGAGATCAACCTCGAGCTGGTCGGTGAAGAAACCGACCTCGACAAGAACCTGGTCGAGGCCCTTGCCGATCCGCTGGTGCACCTGGTGCGCAACGCGGTCGACCACGGTATCGAGATGCCCGAGGAACGCGAGGCTGCCGGCAAGCCGCGTACCGGTCGAGTGGTGTTGTCCGCCGAACAGGAAGGTGACCACATCCTGCTGATCATCAGTGATGACGGCAAAGGTATGGATGCCAACGTCCTGCGCGCCAAGGCCGTGGAAAAGGGCATGCTGGAAAAGGATGCCGCTGACCGCCTGAGCGATCTGGAATGCTACAACCTGATCTTCGCCCCTGGCTTCTCGACCAAGACCGAGATTTCCGATGTGTCCGGCCGTGGCGTCGGCATGGATGTGGTCAAGACCAAGATTTCCCAGCTCAACGGTACCGTCAACGTGTTCTCTACCAAGGGCCAGGGCTCTCGGGTGGTGATCAAGGTGCCGCTGACGTTGGCGATCATGCCGACCCTGATGGTGATGCTCGGCAATCAGGCGTTCGCTTTCCCGCTGGTCAACGTCAACGAGATCTTCCATCTCGACCTGTCGCGTACCAACGTCGTCGACGGCCAGGAGGTGGTGATCGTGCGCGACAAGGCACTGCCACTGTTCTATCTCAAGCGCTGGCTGATCCAGAGCGCTGCCGAGGAAGAGCAGCGCGAAGGTCACGTGGTGATTCTCAGCGTCGGCAACCAGAGCATCGGCTTCGTCGTGGATCAACTGGTCGGGCAGGAGGAGGTGGTCATCAAGCCACTGGGCAAGATGCTGCAAGGCACGCCTGGCATGTCCGGCGCAACGATCACCGGCGATGGCCGCATCGCTCTGATTCTCGATGTTCCGAGCATGCTCAAGCGTTACGCACGCCGGATTTGATTCAGTCAGGCGGCGCGGCCCACCGTGGGGCGCGCTGCCGCTAGGAGTGATGTATGGCAGTCAAGGTCCTGGTGGTCGACGATTCGGGCTTCTTTCGTCGGCGCGTCTCGGAAATCCTTTCCTCTGATTCCAATATCCAGGTCGTCGGCACTGCCACCAACGGTCGTGAGGCGATTGACCAGGTGCTGGCGCTTAAGCCGGACGTCATCACCATGGACTACGAGATGCCGATGATGGATGGCATCACGGCGGTGCGGCAGATCATGCAGCGGTGTCCGACGCCCGTGCTGATGTTCTCTTCGCTGACTCACGAAGGCGCGCGAGTCACCCTCGATGCGCTGGACGCCGGCGCGGTGGATTATCTACCGAAGAATTTCGAAGACATTTCGCGCAACCCGGAAAAGGTCAAACAGATGCTTTGCGAAAAGGTGCATACCATTTCGCGGAGTAACCGGCGCTACAGCACCTTTTGTACCTCAAGCGTCAATCCGCCTCCGGCTCCGTCGCGAGGTGCCGTGCCGAGCGCGTCAACCAATACTCTGCGCTCCACCGGAGCGGCTCCCACTGCGCCGGCTGCTCGTTCGCCTGCACCCAAGCGCAAGGCATACAAACTGGTAGCCATCGGAACCTCCACCGGCGGCCCGGTAGCGCTGCAGCGCGTACTGACGCAACTGCCGGCCAATTTTCCGGCGCCTATCGTGCTTATCCAGCACATGCCGGCGGCATTCACCAAGGCGTTCGCCGATCGCCTGGACAAGCTTTGCCGTATTCGGGTCAAGGAAGCGGAGGATGGTGACGTTCTACGTCCCGGGCTCGCGCTGCTGGCGCCGGGCGGCAAGCAGATGATGATCGACTCCCGTGGTGCGGTGCGCATCCTGCCGGGCGATGACCGCCTGAACTACAAGCCTTGCGTCGACGTGACTTTCGGCTCGGCGGCCAAATCCTTCCATGACAAGGTACTCGCCGTGGTGTTGACCGGCATGGGTGCCGATGGCCGCGAAGGCGCGCGCTTGCTCAAGCAGAGCGGCAGCCAGGTGTGGGCGCAGGATGAAGCTAGCTGCGTGATCTATGGCATGCCGATGGCGGTGGTCAAGGCCAACCTAAGTGACGCCGTCTACGGCCTCGACGAGATCGGGCGCAACCTTGCCGAGGCCTGCATCTGATGGATGTACTCAGCCTTATCGGGCTGTTGCTGGCGTTCGTTGCCATTGTCGGGGGCAACTTTCTCGAGGGCGGCCATATCTCCGCGTTGCTCAACGGACCGGCGGCATTGATCGTGCTTGGCGGCACCCTGGGCGCGGTGCTGTTGCAGACCCCTATCGCCGTTTTCATGCGCGCGATGAGCATCGGTCGCTGGATCTTCTTTCCGCCGCGCATCGACCTGGCTCGCGGCATCCTGATGGTGACCACCTGGAGCAATACGGCGCGTAAGGAGGGACTGCTCGGCCTTGAGCCTGTCGCCGAGACGGAGCCTGATCCCTATGCGCGCAAGGGCTTGCAGTTGCTGGTGGATGGTGCCGAGCCGGAAGTGATCCGCAGCATCCTCGAAGTCGATCTGTACACGCAGGAAAGCCGCGACCTGCGTGCCGCCAAGGTCTACGAGAGCATGGGTGGCTACTCGCCGACCATCGGCATCATCGGTGCGGTGATGGGCTTGATCCATGTGATGGGCAACCTTGCAGATCCCAGCCAGCTGGGCAGCGGGATCGCTGTGGCATTCGTCGCAACCATCTATGGCGTTGCGTTCGCCAACCTGCTGGTGCTGCCGATTGGTAACAAGCTCAAGAGCGTGGTCCAGCGACAGACTGCCTATCGCGAGATGCTGCTGGAAGGTGTTCTTTCCATTGCTGAGGGCGAGAATCCCCGTTCCATCGAGATGAAGCTGCAAGGCTTCATGGACTGACCGCCATGGGCAGACGCAGAGCGCCGGAAGAGCACGAGAATCATGAGCGGTGGCTGGTCTCCTACGCCGACTTCATCACACTGCTGTTCGCTTTCTTCGTGGTGATGTACTCGATTTCCTCCATCAACGAGGGCAAGTACAAGATCCTTTCGGATTCCCTCGTTGGCGTGTTCAATCAGGTCGATCGTTCGGTCAAGCCCATCCCGATCGGTGAGGAGCGACCGCGTACCACCGAGCCCGATGTCTCTCAGGTCGACGATCCAGCCGCCCAATCGGTACTGAGCGGGGAGCCGGTGTTCGATCCGCTGGAGCGTATCGCGCAGAGCATGCGCGAGACTTTCGGTGAGCTGATCGCCAACGAGCAGCTGACAGTGCGCGGCAATGAGCTATGGATCGAAATCGAGCTGAACTCCAGCCTGCTGTTTCCCAGCGGCGATGCGCTGCCCAACGACCACGCATTCGCCCTCATCGAGAAGGTAGCCGGGATTCTGGCGCCCTTTGACAACCCGATTCATGTCGAGGGCTTTACCGATAACCTGCCCATCAGCACCGACAAGTTTCCGACCAACTGGGAGCTTTCTGCCGCGCGGGCTGGCAGTGTGGTACGAATGCTCGCGGCGCAGGGCGTAGACCCGTCAAGGCTGGCGGCGGTGGGCTACGGCGAGTTTCAGCCAGTGGCCGATAACGCGACCGCTGCCGGACGGGCGCGCAATCGTCGGGTGATTCTGGTGGTGTCGCGCAATCTGGATGTGCGCCGCAGCGTCAGCGGCATGGGCAGCAGCAATGCACGACCCGACGATGCGCTGCGTAGGGCTGGCACACAACCTGCACCGGCTCGGGCCATGTAGGCGTCCGTAGGCGCAATCGTCAAAAAAACACCGTCGCGTTACCTTTAGCAGGTAGTGCAATGCCGGTCAGCAGCGAGCCGGGTGGAAAAGCATGAGAGTCTGGGCTGTAGCCAATCAAAAGGGTGGGGTGGGCAAGACCACCACGTCGATCGCGCTGGCAGGTTTGCTGGCCGATTCCGGCAAGCGCGTCGTGGTGCTTGATCTGGACCCGCATGGTTCGATGACCAGCTATTTCGGTCACGATCCGGACAACCTGGAACATAGTGTCTTCGACCTGTTCCAGCATCAGGGCACCGTGCCCGAGGGTTTGCCCTGGCAACTGCTGCTGGCGACCAGTCACGAGCGTATTTCGCTGATGCCTTCCAGCACCGTGCTGGCAACGCTGGAGCGCCAGTCGCCCGGCCAGAACGGTCTTGGCCTGGTGATTGCCAAGAGCCTGTCGCAGCTGTGGCAGGACTTCGATTACGCGATCATCGACAGCCCGCCGCTGCTCGGTGTGCTGATGGTCAACGCGTTGGCTGCCAGTCAGCAGCTGGTGATTCCGGTACAGACCGAGTTCCTGGCGATGAAAGGGCTGGAGCGGATGGTCAGCACGCTGGCGATGATCAACCGTTCGCGTAAGCAGGCGCTGCCTTATACCATCGTGCCGACGCTGTTCGACCGCCGCACCCAGGCCTCGATGAATACGCTCAAGGTTTTGCGTGCCGGTTATGCCGATCACCTCTGGCCCGCGTTCATCCCGATCGACACGCGCCTGAGAGACGCCAGCCGTGCCGGCCTCACGCCTTCGCAGTTCGATCCGGCAAGTCGCGCAGTTCTCGCTTACCGGGCATTGCTAAAGCACCTGCTGGCGTCGCAAGCCGCGCCACAGGTGGCGTGAAATGCCGTGCCGTTCGGCGCCTGACAGCTCAAGTTTGTCGCGCAGTTGGCCGATAGCCTGTTCAGATTCTCTTCTCGAGTTCGTTCCATGAGCCGCACCGTCCTCACAGAAACCCGTTCCCAGCTGGCGCTGCAGTCCTATCTCGATGGGTTGCTGCAGGACGCTGCCATCGAACTGGCGGATTCGGTCAGTCAGGACGAGTTTCAGGCTGCAGTGCTCGAGGAGCAGCTGCGCGACACCCGCCAGAGCCAGCCGCCGCGCCTGGAGATTGTTCAGCCGGCAGCGCCGGTGCCGCCCGCGGTCGTCGTGCCGGAAGTGATGCTGCCATCGACGCCGAGCGTTGAGCCGGTGGTGAGGGTAGAGGTAGTGCCACAAACTCCGGCTGCGCCCGTCGAGGTCGTCGCTGACGGCCAGCCGGCCTGGGCCGAGGAGCCATTTGAATGCCTGCTGTTCGATGTTGCCGGTTTGACGCTCGCAGTGCCGCTGGTATGTCTGGGGTCGATCTACCCGCTGGCCGACCAGGAGCTCACACCGCTGTTCGGTCAGCCTGACTGGTTTCTTGGCATACTGCCCAGCCAGGCGGGCAATCTGAAGGTGCTCGATACGGCGCGCTGGGTAATGCCGGATCGTTACCGCGAAGACTTCCGAGAAGGTTTGCAGTATGTGATTTCGGTGCAGGGCTACGAATGGGGGCTGGCGGTGCATCAGGTCAGCCGCTCGATTCGCCTTGACCCCAGTGAAGTCAAATGGCGCACGCAGCGCAGCCAGCGTCCGTGGCTGGCCGGTACGGTGATCGAGCACATGTGCGCCCTGGTCGACGTGACCGCACTTGCCGAACTGATCGCCAGCGGAGCAGTCAAGCAGCTGCCAGGTGCTGCAAAGCCTCGAGCGCACTGAATACATTCAAATATGGTCGCGCCCTGCGCGCGGCCCAGCGATAGAATCGACCGCCATAGCGGTAACTGAAGAAGGTGGGACTATGAAGATGACGTCTGCGCAGGGTTCCGAAGATCCTGTTCTGCAATGGGTGACCTTCCGTCTGGACAACGAGACGTACGGCATCAACGTAATGCAGGTGCAGGAAGTGCTGCGCTACACCGAGATCGCTCCGGTGCCGGGCGCGCCTAGCTATGTGCTCGGTATCATCAACCTGCGCGGCAATGTGGTGACGGTGATCGATACGCGTCAGCGCTTCGGTCTGGACACTGCGCCCGTTTCCGACAACACCCGTATCGTCATCATCGAGGCGGACCGCCAGGTTATCGGCATCATGGTCGATAGCGTTGCCGAAGTGGTCTATCTCCGGCAGTCCGAGATCGAAACCGCGCCAAACGTCGGCAACGACGAATCGGCCAAGTTTATCCAGGGTGTCTGCAACAAGAACGGCGAGCTGCTGATTCTGGTCGAACTCGACAAGATGATGAGCGAAGAAGAATGGGCCGAGCTTGAGAGCATCTGATACATGCTGATCGCGTCGCTGGTCGCATCGCTGGTTGCGCTAGCATTCTGCTGTCTGGGACTGTTGGGCTTCTGCCTATGGCTGCTCAGACGGCAGCGCCTGCTGGCAGAACAACAGCAGCAGCGCGATGCGAGCAGGGACAAGCGAATCAAGGAGCTGAGCAGCCGTCTGGATGCCTATCTGGAAGGCAGCTTGCGTATGGGCGACGAACTCCGCGAGCTGAGTCGTATGGTTGCGCCCTTGCCAGAGAAACTCTCTCAGCTCGAGCAGCGAGACCCGAATAATTTTGCCCTGTCCCAAGCGGCCAAACTGGTCGGCATGGGCGCTAGCATTGATGATCTGACGCAAACCTGTGGCCTTTCGCAGTCCGAGGCCGAGCTGATGAGCAAGTTGCACAAGGCTCGCCAGAAGCCCTGAACCCAATCAACTTTGCTTTCGACCGCCGTCCCGTCGGTCATTCGGAACCTCCAGCACCCCGCCCATTCCAAACCTCATCGGCTCAGCGTTATTGAGCGCGTCCATGTCTCGGACTCGGGACGAGGAGGGCAATGATGCGGTGCGTACTGATTCTGCTGTTTTGCGTGGTTTCTTCTGCCTCCGTACAGGCCGCCGAAGCGCCCGATAACGTCGACGGGGCGATGACCATCAACGTTTTTCAGGCCAAGCGATTGCATGAGCTGGGTGCTGTGTTCATCGATGTGCGTTCTGACCGCGAATGGCTATGGGGCCATGTCGAAGGCGCGGTGCATTTCGATCTCGCCAGTGGTTTCGCCAATCTGGCTGCTCGGGAGTGGCCCCGCGAGCTGCCGCTGGTTATCTACTGCGACAGCGAGATATGTCCGCGAAGCGCGGAGGCCACACGCTTGGCTGTTGCCTGGGGCTACCAGCAGGTTTTCTATTTCCGCTCGGGTTATTTCGCCTGGCAGCTACACGACTTTCCGCAGATCACCGGCGAAGATCGGGCTGGCGCAACGCTCAATGCCCAGGCCCATTGAGTAACGGCAGCGATGACGCAGACTGCTCGTGCTTCGCTGCCTGAAACCCTGGCGGACACTTGCCCTTCAGATACCAGGCGAAGGCGATGATCTCGGCAATGGTCCGATACAGCGCTTCAGGGATTTCGTCGCCTAGCTCCAGCCTTGCGAGCAGCCTCACCAGATCGGCGTTTTCGTAGATCGGCACCTCGTGTTCCCGGGCGATCGCCAGGATTGCCTCTGCCAGCTCATCGTCTCCTTTGGCGCTCAGGCTCGGTGCATTGACGCCGTCGTAGCTGAGGGCGATGGCCTGGCGCGGCGGTTTGTCGGTCATGCTTTCTCGTCCACGAAGCGTTGCTCGAGCGTGGTGCTGGGGCCCTGCGGTGGCGTGCCCTGTCGACAGGACAGTTCGCCGACGTTCAATCCCGCAGCCTGCAGTCGACCGCGAAGATGGGTGAGTTCGGCGGCGACCAGTTGGGCCGTCGCGCCGCGTTCGGCCCAGAGCTGGCTGGACAGGGTGCCGCGTGTCAGCTGCGCCTGGACCTGCAGCGGGCCGAGGGGGGCGACATCGAACGCGAGTTCGATCTTCCAGAGCGGCTCGCCACGTTCCTTGTCATTCCTTTTGGGCTGATCCTCGCGCTGCATTTTTATCTGCAGCGGCACGATGTCGCGCTGATCGCGCATCGGCAGCTCCAGCTGCCAGGTAGTGAGCAGTGCCCCATCCGGGCCGATCTGAGTCTGGGCGAGGCTGGACAGCTGATGAGTCTGCAGTCTCGATACCGCAGCGGCTGCGAGCTTGAGCAGCATCTCGAGGTCTGCCTCGTCTTCCAGGCCGGGTGGCAGCCGGGTCGGTAGCGGGAAGCCGGTTGCAAGCTGGCGAGCGCTGCTCTGTGCCAGAGAGCCCAGGGCTTGGCGGGCGAACGCTGGCAGTGCCTGGCCGAGCGTTGCTCCCGCCTGGGCGCCGGCCAGCGGCGTGCTGCCAGGAAGGTTGGGCATCTGCGCGAGCAGGCGCAGCAGTCCGGCCTTTAGGTCACCCTGCAGCCCGTCGGTCTGCCCGGCCAGCAGGCGCGCCTCGAGGAATACGCCACTTCTTCCAAGCGCGGCCGCGAGGGCCTTTGCGTCGCCAAGCTGCTGCATCTCCGGTATCGATCCAAGCAGTTTTTCGGCTGCTCCGCGCAGCCCATCCGGTAAACCGGAGGCTGTGCCCTGCAGCGCCTTGAACAGCCCTTCCAGTGAGGCCTGGCGGTTCTGTTGAGCCCCAAGCTGTTCGCCAAGATGCAGTTGATCAAGGCGTCCGCTCAGGGGGAGAAAGGCCAGTGATTGCCCGCCCTTGACCTGCGCGGTCAGGAGGCTGCCGAGTGCGAGTGGGCTGGTCGACTCGAGGTTCAGCTTCTGTCCGGCTACGGACGAATTGAGCAGGCTGATGACTGCCTTGAAAACCTTCTGGCCGTCATCTGACTGCTGTTGGCTGGTTGCGACCACCCGGCCTTGAATGACGCTGCCAACGGGCAACTGTTGAAGATCAATCATCGACGCAGGCTGACGTCCCGCCGGTTGCGCTGAGGCGAGCAGACGGGTGTCCGACAGTGCGGTGATGATGTACGCGGTGCCAGGAGGCGGGGCCTTGTTGCTGCTGACCTCAACGGTTGCCTGGCGCCCGCTGCCCATGGTCAGGCGCAGCACCAGGCGGAATGCCTGCGCCGCCTCTCTGATGCTGATGACCTCCGCCTCGGCATTTTCACCCGCCGCGAGCAGGCCCTGCATTGGCTGAAGCAGCTTCAAGGCGAGGTCGCTGGCCGCTATCGCCGGGCGTTGCGCGCTGGCTGGTGGCAGAGCGGTGGTACTCTTGATCTCGGTCATCTTTCCTCAAATGCTCTTACAACCTTTCGCGTTTGCGGCCCTCGGCTCCAAGGGTTGCCATGTATAATTCCGCCCGCCAGGCCCTGCTCCCGAAGTATAGCGGCCAGGCCCATTTCATCTTGAGGTGTCGCTAGCGTGTCAACTCCCTTCCTCGAAGCTGTAGCGCTCGCTTGTGAGCGGGATTGGCGGCTGCTTTTCGACAAACTCGACCTGCGGCTCGAGAGCGGAGAGATGCTGCAGATTTCAGGGCCCAACGGCAGTGGCAAGACCAGTTTGCTGCGTTTGCTTTGCGGACTGATGCAGCCGACTGCTGGCGAAGTATTGCTCAATGGCCAGTCACTCAATGCCCAGCGTGGCGAGCTGGCGCGCAACCTGTTGTGGATCGGCCACGCCGCCGGAATCAAGGGCTTGCTGACGGCCGAAGAGAATCTCACCTGGCTTTGCGCATTGCACCAGCCGACCAACCGTGAAGCCATCTGGCACGCTCTTGCCGAAGTAGGACTGCGTGGTTTCGAGGACGTGCCCTGCCACACCCTTTCTGCTGGCCAGCAACGTCGCGTAGGCCTGGCGCGTCTTTATCTCTCACCGCCCCCGCTGTGGATTCTCGACGAACCTTTTACAGCCCTCGACAAACACGGTGTAGCGCAGCTTGAGAGGCACCTGGCTGCGCATTGCGAACAGGGTGGGTTGGTCGTGCTCACCACGCACCACAGCCTGACGGAAAAGCCTGCCGGTTATCGTGAACTGGACCTGGGGCAGCGTGCCGCATGAGTAGCGTATTCACATTGCTGCTGGCGCGGGAAACGCGCCTGTTGTTCCGCCGTCCGGCTGAGCTGGCCAACCCGCTGGTGTTCTTCGCCATCGTCATCGCTTTGTTTCCATTGGCGGTAGGGCCGGAAACGCAGCTGCTGCAAACCATTTCGCCTGGCCTGGTATGGGTCGCTGCGTTGCTGGCAGTGCTGCTCTCGCTCGATGGACTGTTTCGCAGCGATTTCGAGGATGGGTCGCTCGAGCAGTGGGTCGTTTCGCCGCACCCCCTCGCGCTCCTGGTGCTCGCCAAGGTGCTGGCACACTGGGCTTTTTCCGGTTTGGCGCTGGTTCTGCTGGCGCCGCTTTTGGGCTTGATGTTGGGGCTGCCGCTTGGGACCATTCCGGTGCTGCTGATCTCGCTGCTGCTTGGTACGCCGATTCTGAGCCTGCTCGGTGCGGTTGGCGCAGCACTGACAGTAGGGCTCAAGCGCGGTGGGCTTCTGCTGGCATTGCTCATCCTGCCTCTCTACATACCGGTATTGATCCTCGGCAGCGGTGCGCTTCAAGCGGCGCTGCAGGGGCTACCGGCAGTCGGGCACTTGCTCTGGTTGGCCAGCCTGACCGCGCTGGCCGTTACTCTTACACCCTTTGCGATAGCTGCCGGGCTGAAGATCAGCGTCGGCGAATAGCGACACACCAGATGGCCGGCGCTTGCGCCTGGTCGATGTAACGAATCTCGAGGCCCTGTCAGTCAGGGGCTCGCTGGACGATGAGTCATCCGATGAACTGGACATGGTTTCACAAGCTGGGCTCACCCAAATGGTTCTATGAAATCAGCGGTCGCTGGCTGCCCTGGCTGGCCTGGGCAGCCGTTCTGCTGGTCAGTGTCGGCGTGATCTGGGGGCTGGCGTTTGCGCCCGAGGATTACCAGCAGGGCAACAGTTTCCGGATCATCTATATCCATGTGCCGGCTGCCTTCCTGGCTCAGTCCATCTACGTCATGCTCGCCGTGGCGGGTGTGGTGGGGCTGGTCTGGAAAATGAAGCTCGCCGACGTCGCCTTGCAGCAGGCTGCGCCGATCGGCGCCTGGATGACCTTCATCGCACTGCTTACCGGCGCGGTTTGGGGCAAGCCGACCTGGGGTGCCTGGTGGGTCTGGGATGCGCGCCTGACCTCGATGCTCATTCTGCTGTTCCTGTACTTCGGCATCATTGCGCTCGGCCAGGCCATCAGTAATCGTGACAGCGCGGCCAAGGCTTGCGCGGTGTTGGCCATCGTTGGGGTGGTGAACATCCCGATCATCAAATATTCGGTGGAGTGGTGGAACACCTTGCACCAGCCAGCCACCTTCAAGGTCACCGAGAAACCAGCCATGCCCGTGGAAATGTGGCTGCCACTGCTGGTGATGGTGATCGGTTTCTACTGCTTCTTTACCGTGGTGCTGCTGATGCGCATGCGTCTGGAAGTGCTGCGCCGTGAATCGCGTGCCAGCTGGGTGAAGAATGAGGTCAAGGCTCTGGTAGGAAACAACTCGTGAACTTTTCGTCCTTCGCCGATTTCATCGCCATGGGCAATCATGGCGTGTACGTCTGGACCTCTTACGGCATCAGCCTGGCTGTCCTGATTCTCAACGTCGTACTGCCTGTACTGGCCCGTCGGCGTTACCTGCAAGATGAGGCGCGTCGTTTGCGCCGGGAGGAGTCGAAGTGAATCCGGTGCGCAAGAAGCGTCTTTTCATCGTCCTGGCGATTGTCGCTGGTGTCGGTATCGCCGTGGCGCTGGCGTTGTCCGCCCTGCAGCAGAACATCAACCTGTTCTACACGCCGACCCAGATCGCAGCGGGTGAAGCGCCAGAGGGCACCCGAATCCGTGCGGGGGGGCTGGTCGAGGAAGGATCGGTCAAGCGCACCAACGATTCGCTGAGCGTCGCCTTCCGTGTCACCGACGGCGCCCAGGCGATCACCATCACCTACCAGGGGATCCTCCCGGACCTGTTCCGTGAAGGGCAGGGCATCGTCGCGCTGGGTCGGGTCAATGCCGACGGCGTGCTGGTGGCCGACGAGGTACTAGCCAAGCATGACGAAAACTACATGCCGCCCGAAGTGACTCAGGCGCTGGAGAAGAGCGGCATGATGAAACACTACGAGGGTGGCAAGCAGGAGTATGCGAAATGATTCCTGAGCTCGGCCATCTGGCGATGATTCTGGCGTTGTGCCTGGCGGTGGTGCAGGCCACGCTCCCCCTGATCGGTGCCTGGCGCGGCGACCGACAGTGGATGGGCCTGGCGCAACCGGCTGCCTGGGGCCAGTTCGCCTTTCTCGGCTTCTCCTTTGCCTGCCTGACCTATGCATTCATGGTCGACGACTTCTCCGTCGCCTATGTCGCGCACAATTCCAACAGTGCCTTGCCCTGGTACTACAAATTCAGCGCCGTCTGGGGTGCGCACGAAGGCTCGCTGTTGCTGTGGGCTTTCATCCTGGCTGGCTGGACCTTCGCTGTGGCGGTGTTCTCCCGTCAGCTTCCGGAGGACATGCTGGCGCGCGTGCTGGGCGTCATGGGGCTTATCAGCATCGGCTTCCTGCTGTTCCTGATCGTCACGTCCAACCCCTTCGAGCGCCTGCTGCCTCAGGTTCCGGTGGACGGTCGCGACCTCAACCCGCTGCTGCAGGATTTCGGCCTTATCGTCCACCCGCCGATGCTCTACATGGGCTATGTGGGCTTCTCTGTCGCCTTCGCGTTTGCAATCGCCGCGCTGCTCGGCGGTCGCCTGGATGCCGCCTGGGCCCGCTGGTCCCGTCCGTGGACGCTCGTTGCGTGGGCGTTCCTGGGGTTGGGTATCGCACTGGGTTCCTGGTGGGCGTATTACGAGCTCGGCTGGGGCGGCTGGTGGTTCTGGGATCCAGTGGAAAACGCGTCCTTCATGCCATGGCTGGTCGGAACCGCGTTGATTCACTCGCTTGCGGTTACCGAGAAGCGTGGCGTGTTCAAGAGCTGGACAGTTTTGCTGGCGATCGCTGCCTTCTCCCTGAGCTTGCTCGGTACCTTCCTGGTTCGTTCGGGCGTACTGACGTCGGTCCATGCATTCGCTACTGACCCCGAGCGCGGCGTCTTCATTCTGGTCTTCCTGCTGATGGTGGTCGGCGGTTCGCTGACGTTGTTTGCGCTGCGCGCGCCGGTGGTCAAGAGTCAGGTCGGCTTCGGCCTCTGGTCTCGTGAAACGCTGTTGCTGGTCAATAACTTGCTGCTCGTCGTGGCCACCGCGATGATTCTGCTCGGCACGCTCTATCCCTTGCTACTGGATGCGTTGTCCGGCGCCAAGCTCTCCGTTGGGCCTCCGTACTTCAACGCCATGTTCGTGCCGCTGATTGGCGCGCTGATGGTCACGCTCGGCGTAGGCATCCTGGTGCGCTGGAAGGACACGCCGCTGAAGTGGTTGCTCGGCATGCTCACGCCGGTGCTGATCACCAGCGTGGTGCTCGGCGGGCTGGGCTCGTTGCTCTTCGGTGACTTCAACTGGGCGGTGCTTGCAGTGTCACTGCTGGCGGCCTGGGTGGTCATCGCCAGCATTCGTGATCTGCTGGACAAGACTCGTCACAAGGGCCTGCTCAAGGGTGTGCGCAGCCTGGCACCGAGCTACTGGGGGATGCACCTGGCGCACCTCGGGTTGGCTGTCTGTGCCATTGGCGTGGTGCTCACCAGCCATCAGAGTGCCGAGCGCGACCTGCGCTTGGCTCCCGGTGAGTCGCTGTCGCTTGGCGGCTACGAGTTCGTCTTCGAAGGCGCCGTGCACCATGAGGGGCCGAACTTCACCTCGGACAAGGCGACCGTTCGCGTGCTCGATGGCGACAAGCAGATCGCGACGCTGCATCCGGAGAAGCGCCTGTACACCGTGCAGCAGATGCCAATGACCGAGGCCGGCATCGATGCGGGATTTACCCGCGATCTCTATGTCGCGCTGGGTGAACCACTGGGCGACGGCGCCTGGGCTGTGCGCGTGCACATCAAGCCCTTCGTGCGCTGGATCTGGCTTGGCGCATTGATGATGGGGCTAGGTGGTGTGCTGGCGGCGAGCGATCGTCGCTATCGAGTCAAGGTGAAGACCCGTGTGCGCGAGGCGCTGGGTATGGCGGCGCAAGGAGCCTGATGTGAAACGATTGCTGATGTTGCTGCCGCTGGTGATTTTTCTGGTGGTAGCCGTGTTCCTTTATCGCGGCCTGTTTCTCGATCCGTCAGAACTGCCTTCGGCGTTGATCGGCAAGCCGCTACCGGCCTTTTCGCTTCCGTCGGTGGAAGACGAGCAGCGCGTGATCACCGCTGCTGATCTCAAAGGCAAGCCGGCATTGGTCAACGTCTGGGCAACCTGGTGTGTCGCCTGCAAGGTCGAGCACCCGGTGCTGAACCGCCTCGCGGCCCAGGGCGTGGTGATTCACGGGGTCAATTACAAGGACGACAACGCTGCGGCACTCAAATGGTTGAACGAATTCCATGACCCCTATCAGCTGAACATCCGTGACGAGCGCGGCAGTCTCGGCCTGGATCTGGGCGTTTACGGTGCACCCGAAACGTTCCTGATCGACAAGCAGGGCATCATTCGTCACAAGTTCGTAGGTGTGATCGATGATCGCGTCTGGCGCGAACAGCTGGCAGCGCTTTATCAGGAACTGGTGGACGAATGAAGCGACTTATCCACGGTATGTTGCTTGGCCTTTTTCTGGCCACGACTGCCCAGGCAGCAATCGATACCTATGAGTTCAGGGATGAGGCTGAGCGCGAGCGTTATCGGACATTGACCGAAGAGCTGCGCTGCCCCAAGTGCCAGAATCAGAATATCGCTGATTCCAATGCGCCAATCGCCATGGACTTGCGTCAGGAAATCTTCCGCATGCTGGAAGAGGGTCAGAACAATGACCAGATCATCAATTATCTGGTGGACCGTTATGGCGACTTCGTGCGCTACAACCCGCCTGTGAATGCCAAGACGCTCCTGCTTTGGTACGGGCCGGCTGGCTTGCTGGTGCTGGGCTTCGGTGTGCTGACCATGATCTTGGTGCGCCGTCGTCGGGTCGAGAAGGCCCCAGCGTCGAATACCCTTTCCGAGACCGAGCGCGAGCGTCTCGCCCAGCTTCTGGATAAAAAAGACTCATGACCGATTTCTGGATCGCCGCCGGCGCCTTGCTGCTGGTGGCATTGGCTTTCCTGCTTATTCCGATTCTCCATGGCCGTCGAGCCCAGTCCGAGGAGGACCGTACAGCGCTGAACGTAGCGCTGTACGAGGAACGTCTGGCTGAGCTCGTTGCTCAGCACGGCGCCGGCACTTTGAGTGACGCGCAGCTGGAGGCCGGGCGGGCCGATGCTGCTCGCGAGCTCCTTGAGGATACCGAGGGCAGCGAAACACCCCGGATCGCCAAGCTGGGCCGCAGCGTACCCCTGATCGCCGCGGTGCTGGTGCCCCTGGTGGGCTACGGGCTCTACATGCACTGGGGCGCCAATGACAAGGTGCAGATGGCTCGCCAGTTTTCGGAGCAACCGCGCACAGTCGAAGAAATGACGGCTCACCTGGAGCAGGCGGTTCAGGAACAGCCAGACTCGGCCGAGGCCTGGTATTTCCTCGGGCGGACCTATATGAATCAGGAGCGTCCGGGCGATGCGGCCAAGGCTTTTTCACGTGTCGTGGAAATCGCCGGGCGCCAGCCTGAGCTGCTTGGCCAATGGGCGCAGGCCCTGTACTTCGCTCGTGACCGTCAGTGGTCCGAAGAACTGCAAGCGCTCACTGACGAAGCGCTACAGAGTGATCCGCAAGAATTGACGAGCCTTGGCCTGCTCGGCATCGCTGCGTACGAGGAGTCGCGTTATCAGGATGCGGTACGTTTCTGGGAGCAGCTGGTAGCGGCACTGCCTGAAGAGGACCCTTCGCGGGAAGCTATCCGCGGCGGCATCGAGCGTGCACGGCAGCAGATCGATGGCGATTCCCCGGTCGAGCAAGCACAGTCAGCTGCCAATGCAGGCACCACGCTGGAAATTCAGGTGGCATTGGACCCCAAGGTTGTGGAGTCTGTGTCGCCGCAAGACACCGTGTTCGTCTTCGCGCGGGCGGTTTCGGGGCCTCCGGTTCCGCTGGCAGCCAAGCGGCTTACGGTTGCGGATCTACCAGCAACCATCACCTTGGGTGACGCCGATGCCATGGTCCCTTCGATGAAGATCTCCAGTGTCGAGCAGGTCATGGTGATGGCGCGGATATCACGTTCCGGCGATGCAACAAAAGGGGAGTGGATGGGTCAAAGCGAAGCCGTCGCGACCGGCGGCGACCAGAGCGCCGTGCGTCTGGTGATCGATCGCGCCGAGGCTCGCTGATTCACTCGTGAGGTAAAGATGGCAACGTTAACGTCAGTACGCCCGTTAGTACCTGTGCGGCTAGGTCTGCGTGCCACGCTGCTTGGACTGACGTTGTTGCTCGGTGCCTGCGCGGGGAGCCCCTATGATTCCACGCCGCAGGCGCCAATGCCTGCCCCTGTCCCCCGCGCGCCAGAGCCGAGCGGTCCGGTAATCGCACCCCCGCCCATCAAGGCACCGTCGGTACCGCGAGCGCCTAGTACCCAGAAGAGCCATCCGCGTTACGCACCTCCGCCGCATGTACCAGCGCACTGGGACAAAAGCTTGGGGGTCTACGTCGTGGAGGGTCGCGATCTCTTCTATCGCGAGCGACTGTACTACCGCTGGGACGGAGACTGGTTCTGTGCAGGGCGCCCGGACGGTCCCTGGGAACCGGTCGCGCCACCCAGCGTTCCGCCAGGCCTGCGTAACCGTTTCTGAGCGGGCAGCGTCGGTCGAGACTTTTACGCTCCTTGCTAAAGGCGAATCGTTGTTTGCCGATAAAGGGTCAGCAGCGTTGCTTTGCAACGTCCCAGCTGATTCGGCAGACGCCGTCGCATCGGGTCTAGGCCCAGGAGTCGATCATGATTGCTTCCCTCAAGCGCCTCGAAGAAACCGGCACTGCGCTGCGCGATGCGCTGGCTCAGCAGAACTGGGCAGCGATCGGCTTGCTTGATCGCGAATGTCGGCATGCTGTGGATGAGGCAATGCAAGAGCAAGAGCGTGACAACGATCAGGTGCGCCAGCGCCTGCAGGAACTGTTGGACCTCTACGGCGAACTGGTAATGACTTGTCAGCTCGAGCGGGTCCGCGTCGCTGGCGAGCTGCGCCAGTTGAATCAGCCAAAGCAGATCGCCAGGGTTTACAAATTATTTGGCTAACACATACCTTGCGCTTGCATATCTTCCCGACCCCGCACTTCTACAACTCCCTCTCCGTGTTCGCCGCTCGGCCTGCGTTGAGCGCTGCTTCGTCGTTTTAATCATTACGAAATATGTGGCATTATGTCGCCATTATTTCGACATCGATGTGATGGATCAACGGCTACTGCGCTGCAAATCCGGTTAATTGACGCCATCGTGCGTTGAACTTGCCTAACGAAACCTGAGTCCTCTCACAAGGCGCTGATTTTTCGCTCGTTCTTTGGTCGCTAATTCACGCCATAAATTTGACTCAGTTCATTTTTTCATTAATCTACCTGTCTTCTGCCATGAGCGTGGTCGCCTTCTCTTCTTGGATGCGAGCGCAGGCCTCCTTTAAGCCTCTATAGGGCCCTATAAACAAGATGTGGCGTGAAACCAAGATTTTGTTGATAGATGATGATCGTGACCGTCGGCGGGATCTGACGGTCATCCTGAATTTTCTCAGTGAAGATCATCTGGCCTGCT
This sequence comes from Stutzerimonas stutzeri RCH2, assembly GCF_000327065.1. Classification (NCBI taxonomy): domain Bacteria; kingdom Pseudomonadati; phylum Pseudomonadota; class Gammaproteobacteria; order Pseudomonadales; family Pseudomonadaceae; genus Stutzerimonas; species Stutzerimonas stutzeri. The sequence continues at coordinate 1,865,926 of NC_019936.1, forward strand.
CTAGTGATGAGTGGCAAGACGCAGTCGCCGGCCTGGAGTCCAGTCGTGTGGTGAACGGCGTCATGCTGGGCAATGTCTCGTCGAGGGGGGGCGCGGCTGAATTGATCAAGCAAATGGGCAAGTGGGACGAGAATGTTCCGCTGCTGTTGATCGGTGAACCTGCGCCAGCCGACTGGCCGGACGATGTCCGGCGCCGCGTGCTTACCAGCCTGGAGATGCCGCCGAGCTACAACAAGCTTCTCGACTCGCTGCACCGCGCACAGATCTATCGCGAGATGTACGACCAGGCCAAGTCCCGCGGTCGGCAACGCGAGCCCAATCTGTTCCGTAGTCTGGTTGGAACCAGCAGGGCTGTTCAGCATGTTCGGCAGATGATGGAGCAGGTTGCTGATACGGAAGCCAGTGTGCTGATTCTTGGGGAGTCTGGTACCGGTAAAGAAGTGGTTGCGCGAAACCTGCACTACCACTCCAAGCGCCGTCAGGGTCCGTTCGTTCCCGTAAACTGCGGAGCGATTCCCGCTGAGTTGCTGGAAAGCGAGTTGTTCGGCCACGAAAAGGGCGCTTTTACCGGCGCCATCACGGCTCGTTCCGGTCGCTTCGAGCTGGCCGAAGGCGGCACGCTGTTCCTCGACGAAATCGGTGACATGCCGCTGCCCATGCAGGTCAAGCTGCTCCGGGTTCTGCAGGAGCGTACCTTCGAGCGCGTCGGCAGCAACCGTACGCAGAATGCCGACGTCCGCATCATTGCTGCGACGCACAAGGATCTGGAGAAGATGATCGAGGAGGGGACCTTTCGCGAGGACCTCTACTACCGCCTGAACGTCTTCCCCATCGAAATGGCGCCGCTGCGCGAGCGCGTCGAAGACATCCCGTTGCTGATGAACGAGTTGATTTCGCGTATGGAGCATGAAAAGCGCGGCTCCATCCGTTTCAATTCTGCTGCGATCATGTCTCTTTGCCGGCACGACTGGCCGGGCAACGTCCGTGAGCTGGCCAACCTGGTCGAGCGTATGGCGATCATGCACCCGTACGGTGTCATTGGTGTCATGGAGCTACCGAAGAAGTTTCGTCATGTTGATGACGATGACGAGCAGTACGCGACCAGCTTGCATGACGAGATGGAGGAGCGCGCCGCCATCAGCGCACCGATGGTGGTGCCCGAGGCGCAGGCCATGCTGCCGGTCGAAGGCCTTGATCTTAAAGAGTACCTTGGCAACCTTGAGCAAGGACTCATTCACCAGGCGTTGGAAGATGCGGGCGGCGTGGTTGCTCGTGCTGCCGAGCGTCTGCGTATCCGTCGCACGACACTTGTGGAGAAGATGCGCAAGTACGGCATGAACCGCCGCGACGACGATATGGGCGAATAAGCGGCATTGCCGGACGAAGGCCACCTGAGCGGTGGCCTTTTTCGTTTCCAACCCTAAACATTGGTCCTAGCTGCCTCCGCAGGGGCCGCTGCGTGGGCATGAAGATTGCTCGGTGCATGCAACCGACCATCTTTTGACAGGCACAAGTGGACCCGTGAAATTCCTCGCAAGGCCTCTGGCAGACCCGTTACGTCCGGTAGATACGTGCGCGTTGACCGGTTCACTTGAGCTTTTTCGCCAATTATCCGGGCAGCTCGGGGCGTCGGAGGACTTCTTACGCGCGCATGTCGGTGAACTACAAGAACGCCTGGCCGAGGCGGGAGCGCTGCGCCGGCAGGAGCTGGAGGAAAAGGAGCGGCTTGCCCACAGGCTGCAGAACGTGCTCGACCTGCTGCCTGGCGGCGTAATCGTGATCGATGGGCACGGCGTCGTGCGCGACGCTAACCCGGTCGGCCTCGAGCTTCTTGGCGAACCTCTTGTAGGTGCGCCCTGGCGCGACGTCATCGGTCGCTGCTTCGCGCCGCGCAAGGACGACGGGCATGAGGTTTCGCTACGCAACGGCCGTCGGCTATCTATCGCTACTCGCTCGCTCAGCGGGGAGCCTGGTCAGCTGGTTCTGCTCACCGACCTTACCGAAACGCGGCGCCTGCAGGACCAGTTGGCGCGCCACGAGCGATTGTCATCACTGGGGCGCATGGTTGCTTCGCTTGCCCATCAGATTCGTACGCCCTTATCTACTGCCTTGCTATATGCCAGCCATCTCGAGCAGGGTGGTTTGAGCGAGGAACAACAGCGCCGTTTCGCCGGCAACCTGAAGGCCCGCCTGCACGAGCTGGAGCATCAGGTTCGCGACATGCTGGTCTTTGCTCGAGGTGACCTGCCGTTGAATGACCGGCTGAGTCCAGGGGAGTTGCTGTGTTCCCTGAGGTCGGCGGCTGAGTCGCAGCTGCAGGGTGTCGCGGTGCGCTGGCAATGCGACGTGCGCGGCGGGGAGATTCTTTGCAATCGCGATACCTTGATCGGTGCCTTGCTCAACCTGGTCGAGAACGCCCTGCAGGCCTGTGAAGGGGAGCGACGCCTTAAGATCCATCTGTATCGCCGTGAGGAAACCTTGCGTATTTGCATAAGCGACAACGGCAAAGGTGTCGACGCCGATATCCTGGCCCGCTTGGGCGAGCCGTTTTTCACTACCCGCGCTGCGGGGACCGGGCTAGGGCTTGCGGTGGCAAAGGCCGTTGCCAGAGCGCATCACGGAGAGTTGCAGCTGCGCTCGCGCTGTGGTCGCGGGACCTGTGCTTCGGTGGCCCTGCCGCTGATCCCTGTCTCTTCCTTCCCCGGGAGGTCCTGATGGCTGCCAAGATACTTCTCGTGGAAGACGACCGCGCCCTGCGCGAAGCCTTGGGTATAACGCTGGAGCTCGGTGGCTACGCTTACCGTGCCGTTGACAGTGCCGAAGCGGCGTTGAGCGCTCTGCAGCAGGACATGTTCAGTCTGGTTGTCAGTGACGTGAACATGCCAGGGATGGATGGACACGAGCTGCTTGCCTTGATCCGCAAGCGCTACCCGCAGATCCCGGTTCTGCTGATGACTGCCTTTGGTGCCGTGGCGCGCGCGGTGGATGCAATGCGCGAAGGGGCCATCGACTATCTCGTCAAGCCGTTCGAGCCGAACACGCTGCTGGAGCTATTGCGTAGGCACATCAATGGCGCCCTCGACGCTGCCGACGCAGAAGGCCCGGTGGCCTGTGACGCATCTAGCCAGCAGCTGCTGGGCCTTGCCCGGCGCGTAGCGCAAAGCGATTCGACGGTGCTGATTTTTGGCGAGTCAGGCACGGGCAAGGAAGTACTGGCTCGCTACATCCATCAGCAATCTCCGCGAAGTAAAAGGCCATTTATCGCCATCAACTGCGCGGCGATCCCGGACAACATGCTCGAGGCGACGCTGTTCGGGCACGAGAAGGGCGCGTTTACCGGAGCGATTGCCAGTCAACCGGGCAAATTCGAGCAGGCCGATGGCGGCACCTTGCTGCTCGATGAAATCTCCGAAATGCCGCTAGGGTTGCAGGCGAAGTTGTTGCGTGTGCTGCAGGAGCGTGAAGTCGAACGCGTGGGCGGACGCCGACCTATTACGCTGGATATTCGCGTACTCGCCACCACCAACCGTGACCTCGTCGGCGAGGTAGCAGCAGGCCGCTTCCGTGAGGACTTGTACTATCGCCTATCGGTGTTCCCCTTGTCGTGGTCTCCGCTACGCCAGCGCCCCGCTGACATTCTGCCGCTGGCCGAACGCTTGCTGGCCAGCCGCGCCAGAAAGATGCGGCAGGGTTCAGCGCAGCTTTCCGCGGCGGCACAGCGCTGCCTGCTCGGGCATCCCTGGCCGGGAAATGTGCGTGAGCTGGACAATGCCATTCAGCGCGCGCTCATTTTGCAGCAGGGCGGGCTGATCCAGCCCGAGGATCTGTGCCTCTCGGGTGTGAGTAACGTTGCCAGCCTGCCGACTCCTGTTGCCGTCGCGCAGACGCCCTCCGATCTGATCACCGAAGGGCCGCGCGAGTCCTGCTCCGCGCTGGGCGATGACCTGCGGCGGCGCGAGTTTCAGTTGATCATCGATACCCTGCGTGCGGAACGCGGGCGACGCAAGGAAACAGCTGATCGTCTGGGCATCAGCGCGCGCACACTGCGCTACAAGCTTGCACAGATGCGCGACGCCGGGATGGACGTCGAGGCAGCGCTCTATACCAGCTGACGTGCGCTGTGGCATAGCTCTGATAAGCTGCCGACATCACAGGATGGAGGTTCACAGGTGCACGAAGGCTTCTGGCAGGAGCGTTGGGCTCGCAACGAGATCGGTTTTCATCTTGACGATGTACACCCCGGTCTTCGTCGTCACTGGCCGCGAATGGCGGTTCCGGCAGGTGCCACGGTGCTGGTGCCGCTATGTGGCAAGAGTCTGGATCTGGCCTGGCTCGCCGGGCAGGGATATCGGGTGCTGGGCGTCGAGCTGAGTCAGAAGGCTGTCGAAGCATTTTTCTCCGAACAGCAGCTTGAAGCCGAGGTTTCTCAGGAAGGGGCGTACCGAGTCTATCGCGCTGGCGCGCTGGAAATCCGTTGTGGCGATTTCTTCGCGCTCAGTGCAGAGGATGTGGCTGCATGCCAAGGGGTCTACGACCGTGCAGCGCTGATAGCCCTGCCACCCGCAATGCGTGAGCGCTACGCGACCCTGCTGACGGCCATCCTGCCGGCTGGCTGTCAGCAATTGCTGGTCACGCTGGACTACGAACAGACGGAAATGGACGGCCCGCCGTTTGCTGTCAGCCCGAGCGAAGTGCGCGAGCTGTATGCCGCGGGATGGGATGTCGAGTTGTTGGAGGCAAAGGAGGTGCTGGAGCGCAATCCACGTATGCGTGAGCGCGGCCTGCAGCGGCTTGAAGAGCAGTTCCACAGATTGCAACGGCGGGGCTAGCCGCCGTTGCCCAGGATCAAGATCGGTTGTCCGCCTGTAGACGGCGAATGAAGGTATCGGCTTCGTCGATGGCGCGCTGCATTTCCGCCATCAGCTGGTCGACGTTGCCTTGCAGCGTCCGGTATTCGCCGTGCAAGGCGCTGATAGCGCGGGCGTTGAGGTTGTGCTTGAGGAACAGCACCTGGTCCCTGAGCACGCTGAGCACCGGCTCGATGCGCTTTTCCGCGGCCTTCATGCGCTGAAGCAAGGTGCGGTACTCGGCGCGGGTGCCGCTGAGTTCTTTAGCGCTGGCGGCCTTGAGGCTGGCATTGCTGTATTGCTTGAGCTCGTTTTCCCATTCCTTGAATAGCGCGTCGGCTACGTCCTCCACCGCCTCGATGCGAGTTCGAACATCGCGGGCGCTCGCTACGCTGGCTTCGTACTCGCGATTGAGCGCTTCGTAGCGTTTCTCCAGATCACCGCCCTTGACCTCGACAACGCTGCGATAGCGCTCAAGGGCGTCCTTGAATTGCTGCTTGGCTTCCTGTTGCGAGTCGCGGGCATCCTCCACTCGGGTCACGAGAATGTCGCGCTTGTGAATGCCAGCCTTCTCCATGGCGGAGTAGTAGGCGCTCTGGCAGCCTGATAATGCGAGCAGAGCGCAGCAGGCAATTATGAAACGGCGCATGGCGATTCCTTGTATGCGGGTTGAGTCAGCATAGACAAACGAAAAGGGCGACTTACGTCGCCCTTTTTCTATTCGTAGAAACTCAGCCGCGCTGGCGCAGGGCTTCGATGCGGTCTTCCAGCGAAGGATGGGTCATGAACAGGCCGGCCATGCCATGCTTCAGCGAGCCGTTGATGCCGAACGCCTTGAGCGTATCGGGCATGTGCACTGGCAGGCCTTGTTCGGCGCGCAGGCGCTGCAGGGCACCGATCATGGCGCTGGTGCCGGCCAACTGGGCGCCGGCCTCGTCGGCGCGGTACTCACGTTTGCGCGAGAACCACATGACGATGATGCTGGCGAGGATGCCCAGGACCAGTTCGGCGAAGATCGTCGCGACGAAGTAGCCGATACCATGGCCGTCCTCGTTCTTGAGAATGGCCTTGTCGACGAAGTTGCCGAAGATTCGCGCGAAGAACATGACGAAGGTGTTCACCACGCCCTGGATCAGCGCCAGGGTAACCATATCGCCATTGGCCACGTGGCCGATCTCGTGGGCCAGCACCGCACGCACTTCATCCGGGGAGAAGCGCTCGAGTAGGCCCTGGCTGACGGCTACCAGTGCGTCGTTGCGGTTCCAGCCAGTTGCGAAGGCGTTGGCCTCGTAGGCGGGGAAGATGCCGACCTCGGGCATCTTGATGCCGGCTTCACGCGACAGTTGCTCCACGGTCTGCAGCAGCCACTGCTCATGCCGGGTGCGCGGCTGACTGATGATCTCCGTGCGGGTGCTCATCTTTGCCATCCATTTGGAGATGAACAGCGAAATCAACGAACCCGCGAAGCCGAACACTGCGCAGAACACCAGCAAGCTGCCATAGTTCTGGCCGGTGTAGCGATCGACCCCGAGTAGCTTCAGGGTGATGCTGGCTATGACCAGTACCGCAAAGTTGGTGGCCAGGAACAAGAAAATGCGCATCATGTTGCGGCAGACTCCAGGGTAGGAATTGAAGAACGATAGGCTATATAAGGTGCGCCCCTGAGCTATTCAACCGAGCGACTATTTCAAGCTATGTCGCCTGAGCGGCGAGACTGGAGTGCGGAGGTGAGTCTGGCTTGTTTTCGAACAGTAGCCGGGCCAGCTGGGCAATGCGCTCGCCATGTCCGCCCTTCAGCGCATCGCGCAGCTGATGGGCAAGGCTGGCCTGGGTGCGCAGCACGCTAGGTGGCAGGTTGTGGTCACCTGCGATGTGTCCCGGCACGGCGCGCGTCAGGCGAACGAAGCCTTTTTCGGTGAGCACTGCCTGATCCAAGGCCTGAAACTGAATGGTACTGTCGAAGCGTATATAACCTTCATCGGCCAGCCAGAGCAGCGCGCCGAGACAGCTCTGGTGGCGCTTGGTGGGAAGGCCGAACTCGTCGGGCTCTTCCCGGCCAATCAGATCCTCGACATACAGCGCAATCTTGCGCGGGAAGGCCTGGTAGAGCATTAGCAGGCCGGCTGCTGCATCCTTGTAGAAATCGTCGATCTGCAGGTCCATCGGGTTACTGCTGATAGGTCTTGAGGAAGTTGCCGATGCGGCCGATGGCCTGTTCCAGATCGTCCACGCGGGGCAAGGTGACCACGCGGAAATGATCCGGCCACGGCCAGTTGAACGCGGTGCCCTGAACGATCAGCAGCTTCTCGGAAAGCAGCAGGTCGAGGACGAACTTCTCATCGTTGTGGATCGGGCAGATCTTCGGGTCGATCCGAGGAAATGCGTAAAGCGCGCCCATTGGTTTGACGCAGCTGATGCCCGGAATGTCGTTGAGCAGTTCCCAGGTGCGATTACGCTGCTCGAGCAGGCGACCCGGTGGCAGTACCAGATCGTTGATGCTCTGATATCCACCCAGTGCGGTCTGGATCGCGTGCTGCGCCGGTACGTTGGCGCACAGGCGCATGTTGGCGAGGATATCCAGGCCTTCGATGTAGCTCTGCGCTTTGTGCTTCGGCCCGGAAATCGCTACCCAGCCCGAACGGAAGCCTGCGACGCGATAGGACTTCGACAGCCCGTTGAAGGTCAGGCAGAGCACGTCCGGGGCGAGAGAGGCGGTGGAAATGTGCACCGCGTCGTCGTAGAGGATCTTGTCGTAGATCTCGTCAGAAAACAGCACCAGCTTGTGCTGGCGCGCCAGCTCCACCATGCCTTCGAGCACTTCTTTCGGGTAAACCGCACCGGTCGGGTTGTTCGGATTGATCAGCACCAGGGCTTTGGTGTTCGGCGTGATCTTGGCCTTGATGTCGGCCAGGTCAGGCCACCAGTTGGCCTGCTCGTCGCAGAGGTAATGCACCGGCTTGCCGCCGGCCAGACTGACCGCAGCGGTCCACAATGGGTAGTCCGGCGCAGGAATCAGCACCTCGTCGCCGTTGTTCAGCAGGGCCTGCATGGACATCACGATCAGCTCGGACACGCCGTTGCCAAGATAGATGTCTTCGATGCTGACGCCTTCCACCTGCTTCTGCTGGTAGTACTGCATGATTGCCTTGCGGGCGCTGAACAGACCTTTCGAGTCGCTGTAGCCCTGGGCGGTCGGCAGATTGCGGATCACGTCCTGGAGGATTTCCTCCGGTGCTTCGAAACCGAACGGCGCCGGGTTGCCGATGTTCAGCTTGAGGATGCGATGGCCTTCCTCTTCCAGGCGTTTGGCGTGCTTGAGCACGGGCCCACGGATGTCGTAACAGACATTGGCGAGCTTGTTCGATTTGCTGACCTGCATGATCCTGAGTGTCCCGAAGTGAAAACGTGCCAGTTCCGGAAATGGCTGGTCACGTTTGGCATGAACCCGGGCGCCTTGGCAGTCGGAAACCCCGCTGCCAGACTAGGCGTCGAAGAGGGACGCATGATACGTGCGCCCTGACCACCGGAAAAGGTACAGATCGGCCTTTTTTGAGCTGAGGAGTGTATCGATGGAAAAGTTGGAAAAACCGCTCGACGTCTGGCGCGAGGAGCTCTCCGACGAACAGTTCCAGATCTGTCGGCTGGGCGCCACCGAGCGCCCCTTCACCGGCAAGTACAACGACGCCAAGACGCCAGGAATCTACCATTGCGCGTGCTGCGACGAGCCGCTGTTCGATGCGGATGCAAAGTTCGATTCCGGCTGTGGCTGGCCCAGCTATTTTCAGCCGGTCAGCGCTACGGCAATTGCCAGTCTGGATGATTTCAGCCACGGCATGCACCGGATCGAGGTGAGATGCGCGCGCTGCGATGCTCATCTTGGTCATGTGTTTCCGGATGGCCCCAAGCCAACCGGATTGCGCTACTGCATCAATTCTGCCTCCCTCAATCTGAAGCCGCGCGAGGCCTGAGTGCCTTGTCGGTCGCCTGGAGCCGCGCATGCACGATCCATTGCTGGACATTCCCTGCGTCACTATCGAGGGAGAAACGAAGACGCTGGCTGACTTCGGTGCCAAGGCGCTGCTGATAGTGAACACCGCCAGTCAGTGCGGCTTTACTCCGCAGTACAAGGGGCTTGAGGAACTGTGGCAGCGTTACGGTGAGCGCGGGCTGGTGGTGCTCGGCTTCCCTTGCAATCAGTTCGGGCGGCAGGAACCGGACGGTGAGCAAGAGATTGCGGCGTTCTGCGAGCGACGCTTCGGGGTCTCCTTTCCGCTGTTCGGCAAGGTTGAAGTCAACGGTAGCGATGCCCATCCCCTGTTCATCGAACTGAAGAAACGTGCGCCTGGCTTGCTGGGAAGCAAGGCGATCAAGTGGAATTTCACCAAGTTTCTCGTCACCGATCAGGGAAAGACGGTCAGGCGCTATGCCTCGAGGACCACTCCGCAGGCGCTCGCGGAGGAGATCGAAGCGTTGCTCTGATGCCGCGATGAAAGCGAGTCGTTCTGCCTGTTCGGCATACTGTTCGGCCCGGTCATGCCGGGCCTTTTCGTTTCTGGAGTAAGCAATGGATGTCGAGTTGAAAGCCTTCCTGCTGCGCGCCGAAGATCTGTTGGCGCGCATAGAGCCGCTGCTGCCGTCCCGGCCGCCCAGCATTGATTGGGAGCGCACGCTGGCCGCACGTTGGCAGCGCGACGCACGCAGCGGCTACCTGGCGCCACTGCAGGTCAGTCTGGACATGCAGCTGGAAGACCTGATCGGTATTGATCGGCAACGCGATCTGCTCGCGGCGAACACCCGTCAGTTCGTCGACGGGCTGCCCGCCAACCATGTGCTGCTCTGGGGGGCGCGTGGCACCGGAAAGTCCTCACTGATTCGCGCCCTGTTGGCCGAGTATGCCGCGAGCGGACTGCGCCTGATCGAAATCGAGCGTGATCATCTGGCGGATCTGCCGCGAGTGGTGGAACAGCTAGCTGGGCTGCAACAGGCATTCGTGCTGTTCTGTGACGATTTGTCGTTTGAGGCGGGCGAGGGTGACTATCGAGTGCTCAAGAGCGTGCTCGACGGATCGCTGGAGCGCGCGCCAGAAAACGTTCTGCTGTATGCCACTTCCAATCGGCGGCACCTGGTTCCCGAGCGCCAGAGCGACAACGAGAACTGGCAGATGGTCGATGGTGAGCTGCACCCGAACGAGGCGGTGGAAGACAAGATTGCCTTGTCCGATCGCTTCGGGCTTTGGCTTTCGTTCTATCCGTTCACGCAGCAGCACTATCTCAGCGTGGTGCGCCACTGGATCGATTCGCTGGCAGGTAACGCAAAGTTGCAGTGGAGCTGGGATGAAGCGCTGGAGAAGGATGCGATCCGCTGGGCCAGCGGGCGGGGCAATCGTAACGGCCGTTGTGCCTACCAGTACGCGCGTCAATGGGTAGGCAAACGTTTGCTGCAAGGGCAGGGTTGATGTCTCCGGCCCGCTACCCTGAAGCAGCGGGCCGAGTTGTGCTGCTGGACTGTCAGGCTGTGACGGGCTTGCCCATTTCCTTCAGCTTGGCATTCATGCGCTGCTCGTCCGGCAGCAGGCTGGCGACCGAAGGTAGCTCCAGCATGCGTGCGTGGTGGGCGGCCAGGTTGGGCCAGCGTTGCGCGTCGAGCTGTTCACCACCATGGGCCATGTTGATCAGCTGGCAGGTGATCGCGATGTCAGCCATTGAAAGACTGTCGCCAACGAAGAACTGCTGCTGGTTGAGTTGCTTCTCCAAATAGTCGAAGTGTGGCGGGAGCTTTTCCTGCATGGCGGCCTTAACGGCTTCTTCGTTACACGGATGGCCGGAGGTCGGCTTGAGAATGCGATTACGAAAAACGGTAAAAGTGGTCAGTGGGGCCAGTTCGTAGTCTGCGTATTTTTCCAGCCAGCGTACGCGCCCGCGCTCTTGTGCATTCTTACCGTAAAGGGCTGCCGTTTCGGGATAGGTTTCCTCCAGGTACTGACAGATGACGCTCGAGTCAGCGAGGGTGCAGTCACCATCTTTTAGCGCAGGGATACGGCCGAGGGGATTGATTTCCAGATACCACTGCGGTGGTGTAAACGGCATAACCGTTTCGAGCCGGTATTCGAGCCCTTTTTCGAGCAGGCAAAGGCGCACTTTACGCACGAATGGCGAGAGGGGGACGCCAAACACGGTCATTGACATATTGTTCTCCGTGGCGGGTTGTTGCTGGTTCAATCTCGTCGACAGGTCTTCGACCCATCAGTACACGTTTTTCTTCTTCCAGAGATCTTCGTCATCGAAAGCTTTCATGCCTTCCGCCAGCTCGCTTGGCTCTTCCGCTTTCGGCCGCTCATGATTCAGTACCAACGCGTTGGAATGTTCCAATAGCGCTTCCAGCTGCTTGAGCTGCGCCTGGTAAGCAGCAGGTGCGGGTTGCCGGCGGATATGCTGGATGCCTCGCTCGAAGGCAAGGCGCGCGCGCTGGGGTTGGTTTTGTTGCAGCGCGAGTCGGCCCAATCCGGTGAAGTATTCGATATGCAGTATCGCCAGCATGCGCTGGATGTCCTGCACCCAATGCTTGGCCTCGGTCTGCTTTAGCAGCCCGTCCTTGGCGGCACGAACGATCTGCGCATGGAGATCTTCGAGCATGAAGCGGCTTTCCTTGGCCTGAGCCTCGGTCAGTATCTGGCGTGGTGGATTGCTTACCTGGATGGCTTCGCCTTTTGCCGCCTCGCTGCGGAGCGTCTGGATGCGCGCGCTCAGTTTGTCATTGCTTTTGTCCAGCGGCTGGAGGCGCTCGCTGCACGCCAGCTCGAGACGTGTGAGCAGCAGTTTGAGCGCGGGCGTCATCATCTGGCCCGGTAGGCCGTCGGAGAGGTCGGCGCAGCGTTGGCAGCGATCAGTGAGATCTGCACGCTTGCGCGCTTTTTCCAGATTGCTCTTTTCGACGATCTGAATGGTGTAGACGATGCTGACCAGGAGAAACACACCGGCCAGTATCAATCCTGTGATCATAAGTGGAGACACTAACCGCACCTCTCGAGCCGCTGGTTTTTGGCCTGAGTGTAGTGGCTCGGCGGTGTGGCTGATAGGTCTGCTTGCTGTTTGGTTGGCGCGCAAAAAAAATTTCAAACTATGCTTGACGACGTTCAGGGCGCTCCATAGAATGCGCGCCACTTGCAGCGTGAAGCACTAAGCAGAGCGCTGGAAGCCGGAATGAAGCTGAAGTTTCCGGGCAGCGTCCCCTTCGTCTAGTGGCCTAGGACACCGCCCTTTCACGGCGGTAACAGGGGTTCGAGTCCCCTAGGGGACGCCATTTTTGTTGTAAATGACGCGGGAATAGCTCAGTTGGTAGAGCACGACCTTGCCAAGGTCGGGGTCGCGAGTTCGAGTCTCGTTTCCCGCTCCAAATTCTCTTCAAGCCTTCTAGGAGGCAATGAAGATCGAGAAAGCGACCTTAGGGTCGCTTTTTTCGTTTCTGCTGATGCGTATCAGAAGTGCCACCGGTGAGCGTTGGCGGAATTCCGTTGCGCCGGCCATCGGCAGGGCCTTGGCCAAAGCCGCCCAGCGCATGATTCTTTCAGGGTCTGCTGTATCGTTCGGCCTGAGCCACTGACTTCAGGTGTATTTGGTGAAAATGCTGCGCACTCTGTCCAGCGTCTCACCGGTATCCTGCGCCTGGTCATGCAAAGCCTCCTCGATCAGGCAGGTCAGCATCAATCGATATGCCTTGTCCAGTGCGCTACGAGCAGCCGAGAACTGCTGGGCGATCGCTTCGCAGTCTTCCCCGCGCTTGATCATTGCCTGGATACCGCGCACCTGCCCCTCGACCCTTGCGAGCCGTTTCAGCATGGCCTGCTGTTGATGCTGCAGGTCTGCAGGTTCGCTGGGCGTGGTCTGGTCATTCATGCGGCTACCTCTACATCGCAGGAGGGGAGGTGACGATGCTCCAGGATCGGAGTGTCGGCCTCGTATACGGGTAGGGGCATGCTATCGATGCCGAAGTCCGTGGCCAACTTCTTTCGACGGGCTCTTGCCTAACAATATATAAATAAATATATTGTAATTGTCTTAATCATTTTTCTGCGGCCATGACTCCCGAACTGGATATCGAGCAGCTGCGAGCCAACGCGGCTTCGGCTGGTGCGTTGCTGAAAGCACTGGCAAACCCTGACCGTCTGCTGCTGCTTTGTCAGCTGTCGCAGGGCGAACGGAACGTCACCGAACTGGAGCAGCTCCTCGGCATCCAGCAGCCGACCCTTTCGCAGCAACTTGCAGTGTTGCGGCGTGAGGGGCTTGTCGCTACCCGGCGTGAGGGCAAGCAGATCTACTACCGGATCAGCAGTTCGGAGGCACTCGCAGTGATCACCACCCTGTATCAGCTGTTTTGCGAGAGAGGGCAGCAATGAATATCGATTGGGGCAACTTCACACCCTGGACCGCACTTGCCGGCGGCGTACTGATCGGCGCGGCGGCGAGCCTTTTCGTCCTGCTCAATGGCCGTATCGCTGGCATCAGCGGCCTGCTGGCCAGCCTTCTGGATCGGGGCGCCGAGGGGCGTGGCGAAAAGCTGATATTCCTTCTCGGCGTGCTGCTCGCTCCGTTGCTATGGATGCTGTTTGGTGCCTTGCCGGTCATGGAGTTTCAGTCCGGTTGGATCGGATTGGTGGTTGCAGGGTTGCTGGTTGGTATCGGCACGCGCTATGGCGCCGGCTGCACCAGTGGTCACGGCGTATGTGGGATCTCGCGGCTATCGCCTCGCTCGATCGTCGCGACCTTGATGTTCATGGCGGCGGGCTTCGTGACCGTCTTTGTCCTGCGTCATCTGTTGGGGGGATGAACATGCGCAAACTGGCTTCGTTCGCCGCCGGACTGTTGTTTGGTCTGGGGCTGTTGCTTTCTGGGATGGCCAATCCTGCCAAGGTGATCGGTTTTCTCGATCTCGCAGGTGCGTGGGATCCCTCGCTCGCGCTGGTCATGGCTGGTGCCATCGGCACGGCGCTGGTGCCGTTCACCTGGGCCAGGAAGCGTGATCGCTCATTGCTGGATGCTCCGATGCAGCTGCCCAGCAAGCGTGAGCTCGATGGACGGCTCATCGGCGGCAGCCTGCTGTTCGGGGTGGGCTGGGGAATTGCCGGCATCTGTCCGGGGCCGGCAGTTGCCGTGCTACTGAGCGGTCACTGGCAAGTGATGCTGTTCGTCGCCGCCATGCTTGGCGGGATGCTGTTGTTCTCTGCGCTGGAACGCCGGCGCATTTGCTGACCGGGAGGTCATTATGAAAGCCAACGTTGGAACCATTGATCGGACACTACGTATCGTCGTCGGTCTGGCACTCATCGGCCTGAGTCTGGCGGGGGTAATCGGTGTGTGGGGCTGGATTGGCCTGTTGCCCCTGGCCACCGGCATCTTCCGCTTCTGCCCGGCTTATACGCTGCTTGGCATCAAGACGTGCAAGGCGTGCTCCAAGCCTTGAGTGGCAGAGTATTGAATCAGTAGCGCGCAAACACGAAAGGCCGACAGCGATGTCGGCCTTTTCGCGTGGCCTGGCGAATGTCTCAGTCGAAGCTCGGCAGGTTGGGTTTGATGACCGGTCTGCCCGCTGCGACCCAGGCATCAAAGCCTCCGGCAATGGATTTAACGTTCAGGTAGCCCATTGCCTGTAAGGACGCCGCGGCAAGAGCGGCGCGGCCGCTGGTCTTGCAGTAGAGCACGACGTGCAGGTCGCGGGCGTTCAGTTCCGGCGCGCCGCTGAGCTTGAACTCCAGCACGCCACGCGGGATGTTCAGCGCACCCTCGATATGTCCCTCGCGAAACTCGTCTGGTTCGCGTACATCGATAAGTACGTCGGCTGCCTGGATCGCGGCTTCGGCTTGGCTCGTCGGTATCTCCTGGATACCAGTGCGGGCCTGTTCGACTAGATCATGGGCGCTTTTCATCCTGCGTTCTCCTGCATGCTGGAAAGATGATCACGCTGTCGTTCGACGGCGCGATGGGTGGTCTGCGGGTCCAAAGAGAGCAACGCTTCGTACTGGCTGAGGAACACCTGGCCGCCGAAGTGCTCAAGGAAGTCGCTGCGGCGCAGCCGATCCATCACCGGTCCTTTGACTTCGGAAAGGTGCAGCTGGACGCCGGCAGCGTGAAGACGGGCGGTGATGGCTTCGAGACTTTCCAATGCGCTGGCATCGATCAGGTTTACGCCTGGACACATCAGCACCAGATGCTCGGCTTGCGGGTAGCGACCGACGAGTTCGGCGATGCGATCTTCCAGAAAACGCGCATTGGGAAAATACAGGCTTTCATCCACGCGCACCGAGAGCACCGTCGGGCTCTGCACCACGGCGAAACGTTCGATATTGCGGAAGTGCTCGCTGCCGGGCAGCTGGCCAACCACGGCGACATGAGGCTGGCTGGTGCGCCAGAGAAACAGCAGCAGCGACAGCCCCACGCCGAGGATGATGCCGCTCTCCACCCCGACCAGCAGCACACCGAGCATCGTTGCAGCCATCGCCGCGGCGTCCTGACGGGAATAGCGCCACGTTCGCCGCAGCGCGGCGAGGTCCACCAGGCTGAGCACTGCGACGATGATGGTTGCGGCCAGGACGGCATGGGGCAGGTTATGAAACAGCGGCGTGAAGAACAGTACGGTAAGGCCAATACCTGCGGCGGTCAGGGCGCCGGCCAGAGGTGTCTGGGCGCCAGCGTCGAAGTTGACCACCGAGCGGGCGAAACCGCCGGTTACCGGAAAGCCACCGCTGAGCGCCGCGGCGACATTGGCGCCACCGAGCGCAACCAGCTCCTGATTGGGTTCGATGCGCTCACGGCGTTTGGCTGCCAGGGTCTGGGCTACCGATACCGACTCGACAAAGCCGACCAGGCTGATCAGCACGGCCGCCGGCAGGAGCTGCATGGCCAGCGCCAGATCCAGCGATGGCAGGCCGAGGGATGGCAGGCCGCGGGGCACCTCTCCGACCACTCGTACACCCAGCTCGGCAAGCTGGAACACGCTGACTGCAGCGATGGCTAGAAACAGTGCGGCGACCGGGCCTATTTTGCTCAGGGTGGCGGCCATGCGCGGGGACATCCCCAGGCCGTGCAGCCACTTGGCGAGGTGGCCGCGGACCAGATAGAGAAAAACCAGACTGGTTAGACCAATGGCAAGGGTCGGCAGATGCGTCTGTGGCAAGCCGGCGATCAAACCTGCAGCGAGCTCAAGCGCATTTTCGCCGGCAACGGAAATACCGAGGATGTGCTTCAGCTGTCCGAGGGCGATGAGAATCCCCGACGCGCTGATGAACCCGGAAATCACCGGATGGCTGAGAAAATTCGCCAGAAAGCCCAGCCGCAACACTGCCATGACCACCAGCACGACCCCGGACAGCATCGCCAAGAGCATGGCCGCGCCGACATATTCCGCGCTGCCCGCGGCAAACAATGGGCCCAGTGCCGCGGCGGTCATCAGCGAGACCACTGCCACCGGGCCAACGGCCAAGGTACGGCTGGTGCCGAAGAGGGTATAGGCGATCAGCGGCAACATGCTGGCGTACAGGCCAGTCACTGGAGGCAGGCCCGCGAGCATGGCGTAGGCCAGGCTTTGCGGGATCAGCATCAAGGTCACGATCAGCGCGGCCAGGCTGTCCTTGGCTGCGGCCGCACGATCGTATTGCTTCGCCCATTCCAGGCATGGCAGCAAGCGGGCCAGCCGTTTCATCATGCCTTCTTCTCTTGGGTGAAGTTGCAGGCGTCAGGCGCATCAGCCGGGCGTGGCTCGAAATCAAGGTGCTTCGGCTCTGCCAGCCATTCATGCCCCTTCAGCATCATGTCGAAGTAGATTGATGGCATCCATTGCGTCTTCAGCCGCCAGGCGAGCCGTCTGGGTACCCGCGGATCGAGCGGGAAGGTCGGCAGCAGCTTCCCGCCGTAGCCGAACTCGGCCAGGATCACCTTGCCGCGCTCCACGGTCAGCGGGCAGGAACCATAGCCGTCATAGATTGCTCGCGGGCCCTTGCCGCCAAGCACGCTGAGGACATTTTCCGCCACAACCGGCGCCTGCTTGCGGACCGCGGCGGCAGTCTTGGCGTTAGGCGCAGAGCAGACATCGCCCAGGCTGAAGATGTTGCCGAAGCGCGGATGGCGAAGCGTTTCATGCTCGGCTTCGAACCAGCCATCGGCGTTGCTGAGTGCGCTATGGCGAATGAAGTCCGGCGCGTGCTGTGGCGGGACCACGTGCAACAGATCGAACTCGCGCTCCTCGGTACGGCTGTTGCCATGACTGTCGACGACGTTGAAGCTGGCCTTGCGCGCCGGGCCGTCGATCGCCGTCAGGCGATTGTTGAACTGGAGCTGTGCGCCGTAGCGTTCAACGTAGCTCATCAGCCCGGGCACGAAATCCGCTACGCCAAACAGCACGGCACCCGCGGAACAGAAGTCCACCTGGATGTCTTTCAGCACGCCTTGCCGCAGCCAGTGGTCGCATGACAGATACATGGCTTTCTGCGGCGCTCCGGCACATTTGATTGGCATCGGAGGCTGGGTGAACAGTGCCTTGCCGTGCCGCAGGCTCTGTACCAGTTGCCAGGTGTAGGGTGCCAGCTCGAAGGCGTAATTGGAGGTCACGCCGAATTTACCGAGGCTCTCGCGGGCGCCTTCGATGGCATCCCAGTCGAGGCTGAGGCCCGGGCAGACCACCAGCGCTCGATAACCGATGCGGCTGCCGTCCTCGAGCACGATCTGTTGATGTTCCGGCTCAAAGGCTTCGGCTGCTGCACGGATCCACTGCGCTTTGGCCGGAATGCAGCGGCTCATTGCGCGTTCGGTGTTGGCACGGTCGAACACACCGGCGCCCACCATCGTCCAGCCGGGCTGATAGTAATGTTGATCGCGCGGCTCGATGATCGCGATGCGCAAATCGGGATCACGCTTGAACAGGCTGGCGGTCACGGCGCAGCCGGCGGCGCCACCGCCAATCACCAGTACGTCGTACCGCGGTGTGACCGCTAATTTTCCAGCGGCCTGTAGCGGTTGGTCAGTCGCCGATTGCCAATACTGTTCCAGCCGAGGCAGCAGGCCGCTGAGGTCGTAGTTCGCCTGCTGAGCGGTCTGCAGCAGCACATGCGGATCGAGGTGGTGCGCTTCGGCCAGCGCCCACAGCGAGGCCGAGCGAGTGCCGGTCCGGCAGAACGCCAGGGCAGGGCCTTTGACCCGCTCCAGCAGCGAGCGAAATGCGGCGACATCGGCATCGCTGATCTGCCCGGATACGACAGGCAGGTGGTGGTACTCCAGTCCTGAGGCCTCGGCCGCGACACGCATGATCGCGCTGGCAGGTTGCCCTTCATCCTCGCTGTCAGGACGGTTGTAGATGACACAGCGAAAACCGCTGGCTGCCAGCAGCGCCATATCCGCCGGTTGCAGTTGCGCGGCGACAGAGATGAAAGGGGTCAGTCGTTTTATTGTTTGCATGTCGACGTCCTCCAGTCCTGGCTACAGCACATCCAATGGGATTTTCAGGTAACGGGTGCCGTTGCTCTCAGGCTCTGGCAGCTCGCCGCCGCGCATGTTGATCTGCACAGAGGGCAGAATCAGCGTGGGCATGCCCAACGTGGCATCGCGTGCGGTGCGCATGGCGACGAACTCTTCTTCAGTGATGCCAGCGTGAACGTGGACGTTGAGCTCGCGTTCGGCGGCGATGGTGGTTTCGTAGAGAAACTCCTCGCGGCCGGGTGCCTTGTAGTCATGGCACATGAAGACCCGCGTCGAATCTGGCAGGGTGAACAGCTTCTGAATGGACTGATACAGCGTGCGCGCGTCGCCGCCGGGAAAGTCGCATCGGGCGGTGCCGTAGTCGGGCATGAACAGCGTATCGCCGACGAACGCGGCGTCGCCGATCACATAAGTCATGCAGGCTGGAGTGTGCCCCGGGGTATGGATGGCGTGCGCCTGTATGTTGCCGACCTGAAAGGTGTCACCGTCGTGGAACAGATGGTCGAACTGACGACCGTCCGTGGCGAACTCGCTACCGGCATTGAACAGCTTGCCGAAGGTGTCCTGCACCACTGTGATCCGGTCGCCGATCGCCAGCCGACCGCCTAGTTGCTGCTTCAGGTAAGGGGCCGCACTCAGATGGTCGGCATGCACGTGGGTTTCCAGCAGCCATTGCACCGTCAGCCCCTGGGCGCGCACATAGTCAACGAGACGCTCGGCCGTGGCGTGGGAAGTGCGACCTGAGGCCGGGTCGTAATCCAGCACCGAATCGATTACTGCGCACTGCTGGGTTACCGGGTCGCTGACTACATAGCTGTAGGTGAAGGTTGCCGGATCGAAAAAGGCTTCAACATGGGCGTTCATTGCGTATTCCTTATCCATTCTGCATACCGGTAGGGGTATCTGTGTGGAGGTGATCTTAGTCCTGAATAAGGTTATATGCTTAGAATTAATAGTTATTAGTCGTTGGGCAGCGATGCGCGTCTGTTGGAGAGACCGATTGCCCAGCGCTAGAAGGGCGCCGACACAGCCTGCACTTCAGCGACTCGACGGGTTGGCTTCGTCGCTGACGATATGGCCGTCGACCAGTTGAATGGTCCTGGCACAATCCGCTGCGAGGCGCGGGTCGTGAGTCACCACCAGCACCGCACAGCCGAACTGCGCGTTGATCCGGTGGAACAGCTCGAACACGCTTTGCGCAGTGCGAGTGTCGAGGTTGCCGGTCGGCTCGTCGGCCAAGAGCAGCGGAGGGCGAGTCACCAGTGCCCGGGCGATGGCCACCCGCTGTTGCTGGCCGCCGGAGATCTGCGTGGGTTTCTTGTCGGCGAAGGCGCCAAGGCCGACCTCGTCAAGCAGGCCTCGCGCCAGTTCGATATCGGCAGGCGAAGGTTTGCCGTGGCGGATCATCAGCGGCATCAGGACGTTTTCCAGGACGCTGAAGGCCGAAATCAGGTGGTGAAACTGGAACACGAAGCCGATCGCCTGATTGCGCAGGTGGGTGCGGGTTTCATCGTCACTGTCGCGAGTGGCCTGCCCGAGCAGATACAACTCGCCCGAGCTCGGTGCATCGAGCAGGCCGATCAGATTAAGTAGCGTACTTTTGCCGGAACCGGATGGGCCGATCAGTGCGGCCAGTTCGCCGCGATACAGCGACAGGTCGATACCATGCAACACCTCGGTTTCCAACGGTGTGCCAACGTTGAATGCCTTGCGTACCTGGTCCAGGCGCAGGACTTCGGCCGAGTTGTGCTTGATCATGGGTTCAGACATAGCGGATCGCCACCGCCGGATCGTAACGCGCCGCGCGCCGCGCCGGCATCGCCGCCGCGAGTACGCCGGTGATTGTCGCGACCAGCATCGCCAGCGGTACCAGCGTCGGATCGACGGGGATTTCGAACAGGCGCGGCCCGAACAGATTGAATACCTGCACCAGGCCCCAGCCGACCCCACCACCGCAAGCCGAGCCGAGCAGGCCGAGCAGCCCGCCTTGGAGCAGGAAGACGCGCAGGATCTGCCCGCGCGGACTGCCCATCGCGCGCAGAATGCCGATTTCGCGGGTGCGCTGGACGACGCTCACGGCGAGCACGCTGGCGATGCCGAAGGCGACCGAGATGCCGACGAACACGCGAATCATCTCGGTGGTCATGCTTTGCGAGCTGAGCGCATTGAGTAGCTGGCCATTGGTTTCCATCCAGCTTTCCGCGCGTAACCCGGTGAGCCGAGCCAGGCGCCGGGCAATGCGGTCTGCTTCGAAAATCTCGGCGACCGTGGTATCGATCACCGTGATGCCGCCCGGCAGGTCGAGCAATGTTTGCGCCTGCTTCAGATCCAGATAGACATAGCGCGCATCCAGCTCACGCACGCCCAGCTCGAAGATGCCGGCGACGTCCACCACCGCTTCCCGGCCTTCTCCAGCGTCCAGTCGCAGCTTGTCGCCGATGCCCAGGCCGAGATCGCGTGCCAGCTCCTTGCCGATAACCGCGTTGCCGGCGCCGACCACGAAGCGTCCGGCAATCAGATCATTGGCCAGCGGGATGATGCGCTGGTAGCGCGGCGGATCGATGCCGAGCAGCGCAACCGACGCCCGCGCCACGCCGCGACGGGCGATTGCCGGGCCGCTGATCACTGGCGAAACGGCCAGGATCTGTGCGTCCTGATCGAGCACGTCGCGAATGTCCTGCCAGTTGATGATCGAGCGCAGGCGCTGTGCCCGCGGGCTCTCCAGCACGAGCGACCAGCTGTCGTCATCGCTCGGTAGAATGCGGTTGACTTCGTCCGGCGGCAGAATGCGGATATGCGCCTGGGTGCCGAGGGTGCGCTCGACCACGTTGGCCTGCAGCCCGGTGATCAGGGCAGTAATGAACACGATAACGGCTGAGCCTACCGCGATGCCGAAAGTGATCAGCAGGGTCTGCATGCGATTGTCCAGCAGAAAGCGCAGGGCAATCTTCCATTCGGTCCACAGCGAGTTGGCCAGGCGCATTCCGTCAGTCCTGAATGCCGTGAGGAATCGGTTGTTCCTGCACGCGCACGCGCTGACCTTCCTCGGCATCGCCGATCAACACCAGATCGCCCGTAGCCAGGCCCTCGACAACTTCGCTCAGCGCCGTGCCGAGCAAGCCCAGGCGCACGTTTACCCGTTCGACGACTCCCGCGCGGACCCGTAATACCTGCGCGCGCATACCGTCGCGCGCCCGCAGCGCATCGTTGGGCAGCACCAGGGCTTGCTTGCGGCGGCCGGTCTCGATGTTCACCGACACGGTCATGCCCTGACGCAGGAAGTCGGCGGGCTGCTCAAGGTCAAGATGAACATCGATGGTGCCGCGGGAGGTATCGACGCTTGGCGCGATGAAGCTGACCCGCGCCGGCATCACGCGCTCCGGGTAGGCATCGGCAATGATCTTCGCAGCCTGTCCCAGTTCGATCGGCGCCAGGTTCTTCTCGTCCAGGGGCAAGAGGATTTCGTTGCTACCCGAGCGGGCGATTGCCAGCAGGGTTCGGCCCGGTTGTACCAGGTCGCCGGGCTCGGCATCGCGCGTCTGCACGATGCCGTCTACCTGCGCATGAATACGGGTTTTCGCCAGCGTGGCGCGAGCGGCTTCCAGTCGCTGCCGCAATACCTGCTCCTCGCTGCCGCCCTCGGCCAGGGCTGCGGCGGCAAAGCGTGCGCGGTCACGGATCACGCGGGCGGTGAGCTCCGCTCGGCGCGCCTGCTCCAGTGGCTCGGACGCCAACAGTTTGCGTTCGAAGAGCGTCTCGCGACGCTTCAGTTCGCGGCTTGCCTGTTCGAGGTTGTGCTGCGCTTCGCGCAGGGTTGCCTGCGCCTGTGGTCGGGTGGAGTCGATCAGCTGCTGCAGGGCCGCTTCGGCCTCGCGCAGACGGGCGCGCTGCTCATCGTCGCGCAGCTCGAGCAGCAGGTCGCCAGCCGCTACTGCGTCGCCCTCACGCACGTGGCGCGCCGAGATGACGCCGGTGATCTCGCTGCCGACCTGGGCCAGCGACTGGCTGTCCACCTCGCCACTGGCGACCACGCGCTGTACCAGCGGGCGTGTCTCCAGGCGGTAACCGGGCAGTTCCGGCCCTTGCAATTGACGCCAGATGAACCAGGCAGCAAGAAGAACAAGCGCGAGAAGCAGCGGGAGTGTGCGGCGGATGGATTTTGCGGCGGGCACGACGGACCACTCCTGGATGCGGCCCTTGAGGGCCATCGAACGCGTCAAGCTTACGGTCATACCCGCGGGGGTACAACGCCGCCATGATGGCCTGCGCCTATCACGACCATAGGCTCTGGGAGGCGGCTCTGCGGAGTACACTGGGCTCCCGCATCAAGGATTCTGAAATCATGGCGACCACCGTCCAAAGCCCGGCGGCCACTCTGCGTGCTGCCTGGATCGCGCAGGCGCAAGCCAACCCTTGGATCACCTTCGGTCTTGCTGCTACTGCAGTAGCGGTGCTGTTACTGCTAGTGGCGGGTACCGCTAACGCGTTGCAGAGCAGCGAATCGGCCAATGTTCGCTATGCACTGCTGGGTGGTACGGCAGGGTTCGCGGCGACCGCCGTCGGCGCTTTTCTGGCTATCGGCCTGCGGGATATCTCCACGCGTACCCAGGACAGCATGCTCGGTTTCGCGGCAGGAATGATGCTTGCGGCCAGCGCGTTCTCGCTGATTTTGCCGGGGCTGGAGGCGGGGCGTGAGCTGTTCGGCAGCGGTCCGGCCGCGGCGCTGACGGTGGTGGTAGGGCTTGGCCTGGGCGTGTTGCTGATGCTCGGTCTGGATTACTTCACCCCGCACGAGCATGAAAGCACCGGGCCGTGCGGGCCCGAGTGCGAGCGGCTCAACCGCGTGTGGCTGTTCGTGCTCGCCATTGCGCTGCACAACATTCCCGAAGGCATGGCCATCGGCGTGAGCTTCGCCAATGGTGATCTGAGCGTCGGTCTGCCATTGACCACTGCAATCTCGATTCAGGACATTCCGGAGGGCTTGGCCGTGGCGCTGGCCTTGCGCACCACCGGTCTGTCGGCGCTCGGCTCGGTGCTGGTCGCCGCGGCGTCCGGGCTGATGGAGCCGATTGGCGCGCTGGTGGGTATCGGCATGTCCAGCGGTTTCGCGATTGCCTATCCGATCAGCCTCGGCCTGGCTGCGGGTGCCATGATCTTCGTTGTCTCCCACGAGGTTATCCCGGAAACGCATCGCAACGGTCACCAGACGCCAGCCACGTTGGGCCTGATGGTGGGTTTTGCCGTGATGATGTTCCTCGATACGGCGCTGGGCTGATCGGATGGCTGCAGTCAGGGTTGGTCTGGCGCGGTCTGCATGATCAATTCGACGCGCCTATTGCTGGCGCGCCCGCGATCGTCGCCGTTATCAGCGATAGGACGTGTATCGGCGTAGCCGGTTGCACTCAAGCGCCTTGCCTCGATGCCGGCCAGCTGCAGGTAGCGCACCACGCTGCTGGCGCGGCTGGCCGAAAGCTCCCAGTTGGACGGAAAGCGTTCGGTCTGGATCGGCAGGTTGTCGGTGTGGCCTTCGACGACGATGCGATAACGATTGGCGGCGAGCGTCGGGACCAGCTGGTCGATCACGTCCAGCCCTGCATCCTCCAGCTCTGCGCGACCGGAGCCGAACAGGAGTTCGCTGCTGATACGAAAACTGATACTGCCTTCGTTGACGATGACCTCGATATCGTCGCCCAGCGCCATGTCCGACACGACATCGCTGTCGTCAGTCTCGTCTGGCGCCGTCTCGACTGGTGGCGCCGGCACCGGTGCGATCGAGGGAATCGGTGACGCCGACATATCCAGCGCGAGGTTCGGTCCGCTTGCCGCCTGCAGCGCTGTCGAATCAAGGATCGCCTGTTCGCTCTGCCTGCCATCGCCTTTGCCGGCCATCGTCAGCATGATGACCAGCATCACCAGCAACAGCGTGAGCATGTCGAGGTAGGTGATCAGCCAGGCTTCCTGCTCCTCTTCGCGCTGCGGTTCGATATGCCATTTGGAGAAGCGGCTGCCCTGGGGCGTCTGGCCATTCACGGTCATTCCTCCTGCGGCTTGCCAGGCGGCGCGGCGGGGATGCCATCGCGAATCTCGTCGTCGTGATGGGCAATAAAGGATTTGAGCGTTTCGCGCATGTAGGCCGGGCTGCGGCGGTTACACATCATCGAGATGCCCTGCATTACCAGGTTCATCAATGCCACGCGCTGTTCGGTGCGCCGCTCGAGCTTCACGGCGACCGGCTTGAGGATCAGGTTGGCCAGCAGCACGCCGTAGAAGGTCGTCATCAGCGCGATGGCCAGGCTGCGACCGATCAGGTCCATGTCGCCGCTGCCAAGCATGAACATCAGGTTGATCAGCCCAACCAGCGTGCCGATCATGCCGAACGCCGGGGCATAGCTGGCCATGGCGCGGAACAGCTGTGCCTCGGCATTTTCCCTGGCGCGCAGACGCGCGATGCGCCATTGCAGGACTTCCAGAATGTCCTCTTCCGGCGTGTTGTCGATCACCAGCTGCACGCCGGTGCGCAGAAACGGGTTGCTGACTTTTTCCTCGGCCTTCTCGACTGCCACCAGATCGCCGCTGATCCACAGTCGAGAGATATGCACCAGTTCGTCGAGATCCTGGCGGGTATACAGGCGTTCGTTACGCAGCACGGTCCAGAGCAGGCCGAATACCCGCGTGACTTCGCGCAGCGGATAGCTGATGAAGGTCGCCGCCAGGGTGCCGACCAGCACGATGCCGAGGCTCGGCAGGTCGATGAACAGCGCCGGCTCCTTGGCTGCGAAAAGCATGACGACTGCCAGCAGGCCGATGCTCGCAAGGATGCCAATCAGGGTCGAGGGATTCATCGAGGCTCCGCTGCAAGGAGGGTCGTACGGAAAGCGCGCGATGATAACAGCTGACCGGAAGCGCGCGGCTGACCTGGGTCAGGGCAGGGCCAGCCGCTCAAGCGTGTGTCGGTTAGAGATTCTCCAACAGTCGGCGCGCCGCTTCCTGCCCGCTTAGCCAGGCGCCTTCCACGCGGCCAGACAAACACCAGTCGCCGCAGGCATAAATGCCCAGCTTGGCGTCGGCCAAAGCGTTCCATTCATGGGCCTGCGCTGGTCTGGCATACAGCCAGCGATGCGCCAAGGTGAATTCCGGAGCGGGTACCACGCAATCGATCAGTTCGGCGAACGCTCCGTGCAGCCGCTCGATGACCGCCTCCTTGGACAGGTCCAGGTGCTGGCGGCTCCAGCTGCTGGTGCCGTGCAGCACCCAGGTATCAAACTCGCCATTGCGGCCTGGCTTGCTACGGTTGCGGGCGATCCAGTCCAGCGCATCGTCCTGGACGAAGCATCCTTCCAGGGTGGTATTCAGGGGCGTCGCAAAGCCGAGCGCGACGGCCCAGGTTGGCTCCATGGCAACGCTCGCCGCAACTGCTGCCAGCTTTGGCGCAGTTGCCAGCAGCGCGGCTGCCTGTGGCGCCGGAGCGGCGATGATGACCTGGCTGAACGGACCATGACTGGCACCGGTGGCATCCACCAGCGTCCAGAACCGTTCGCCACGAAACACCTCGGTGATACGGCAACTGAACGTCACCGGCAATGCGCCTAACAGGCCGCGGGTGATCGAGCTCATGGTCGGGGTGCCGACCCAGCGCAGCTGCTCGTCGGCGGATGGTGTCAGTTGTCCATTGCGAAACTGGTACATGCCTGGCGACCACTGGTCGACCCAGCCTTCGGTCTGCCACTGGCGCACGGCTTCGCCGAAGCGGCGATCCCTGGCGGTGAAATACTGAGCGCCCAGGTCGAGCGAGCCCGCGTCGCTGCGCTTGCTCGCCATGCGACCGCCGCTGCCCCGGCTCTTGTCGAACAAATGTACTGCCTGCCCGGCATCGTGAAGCGTACGCGCGGCGGAGAGCCCCGCGATGCCTGTCCCGATGATGGCGATTGGAGCCTTGCTCATGTTTACCTCGTGTGCTGTTGCCATCGGCTGCAAAGCGATTGTCGTGCAGCATGGTTTCATGACAAGCGTTCGATAGCGCTTGAGCCTGCTCATCCTCGAACAGACGCCGGCCTTTGGCTAGAGGCTTTCGACGCAATGCGCTACGTCATTTGAAGGTTTTGCCAGTTGCTGACCGGCGGTAGGGATTGGCCGGCCATGCAGCAATTGGCCGCTGCAACGCGCAGCTTGTAGTCGGTGGTTGTAAGTTGCTGATAAGCCGGTACAATGGCGCCGCTCGCCGCCAGGCGGGTTTTGTTATGGTGGGCCCTGCCGGTCCCCTCGCAACGATCAGCCGTGAACCCGGTCAGGCCCGGAAGGGAGCAGCCGCAGCGGTGACATTGTGTGCCGGGGTGTGGCTGGTAGGGTTCACCTCCATAACGACAGTCTTGTTTTCCTCTTTCTCTGTTTCTGACTTCGCTGACCTTCGCAGGCTCGGGCGTATTCGCACGTCTGGCTTATGGCGAGCAGGCCGCAGTGCTCCTTTAAGCCTTGTTGTGTAGCGGGCAAGCCCGCCATCTGCCGCAACCTTGTATCCTGCGCGGCCTATCCATTGCATCAAGTGCCGGTATTTTTTCGAGGAACATTGGTTTGTCTGTCAAAGCGAAGTGGGACATCTTCTGCGCCGTCGTGGATAACTTCGGAGACATCGGCGTTACCTGGCGGCTGGCTCGTCAGCTGGTCGCCGAGCATGGTCAGCCGGTGCGGTTATGGGTGGATGACCTGGAGACCTTTGCGCGACTCTGTCCGGCTGCCAGTGCCCATGATGAGCAGCAGACCCTTGATGGGGTGGAGGTCAGGTACTGGCCTAAAAAGTGGCCAGGCGCGGAGCCCGCCGACGTAGTGATCGAGGCGTTCGCCTGCAACCTGCCACAGGCCTATATCAATGCGATGGCAGCCAGTAGCCGGCGCGTGCTCTGGTTGAACCTCGAGTACCTGAGTGCAGAGGACTGGATCATCGGCTGCCACGCGTTACCGTCGCTGCAGGCCAACGGGCTGCAGAAGTATTTCTTCTTTCCCGGTTTCGAGGCCGATACCGGTGGCCTTATCCGCGAATCCGATCTCATGCAGCGCCGCGCCAGATTCCAGGCTGATCCCCTGCAGCAGGCCGAGTTTCTCGCCAGCCTTGGTGTCGAGAGACAGCCGGAAGCGCGGCTGCTGTCCTTGTTCGCCTATGAAAATCCTGCCGTAGCGGGCTGGCTGGATGCGCTTGCCGGCGATACGCGCGTGAACCAATTGCTGGTGCCGGAGGGGCGTGTGCTGGGCGATGTCGCGGCCTGGCTCGGCGTGCCGAACGTACAGGCGGGGGACCATCATCAGCGTGGCAGTCTGCAGATATCCATCGTGCCGTTCATGACCCAGGATGAATACGACCTGTTGCTCTGGAGCTGCGATTTCAACGCAGTGCGTGGCGAAGAGTCGTTCATTCGCGCCCAATGGGCCGGACGTCCTTTGGTGTGGCACATCTATCCGCAGGAAGACGATGCGCACTGGGACAAGCTCAATGCGTTCCTCGACCTGTACGCCCATGGTTCGCCGCCTGCGGTTGAGGAAGCGCTGCGCGGCTTCTGGCGTGCCTGGAACGCTGGAGAGGGCGCAGGCGAAGCCTGGACTGCACTGCTACGCCAGTACCCCGCGTTGCTCGAGCGCGCCGAAGGCTGGACCCATGAGCAGGTGGTCAATGGTGATCTGGCGGGCAAGCTGGTGTTCTTCTACGCGGATTGGTTCGGCTCCGTTCACGGTTAGTTCGTCGCTCGGGCGATCATCGCGCCGCCTTTGCGAAACGCCGCTGACCCTGCGTCACCTCGCGCAGCAACGCGGCTTGCGACAAAACGGGAACAGCCCCTATGATACGCGGCCTGTTTTTTGTCTCTAATTCCCTTCGGATATTTCGTATGAAAACCGCACAAGAGTTCCGTGCCGGCCAGGTGGCCATCATCAACGGCGCACCCTGGGTCATCCAGAAAGCCGAGTTCAACAAGTCCGGCCGTAACAGTGCCGTGGTCAAGATGAAGCTGAAGAACCTGCTCAACGGCTCGGCTACCGAGACCGTCTACAAGGCCGACGACAAGCTGGAGCCGGTCATCCTCGAGCGTAAGGAAGTGACCTATTCCTACTTCGCCGACCCGCTGTACGTGTTCATGGACGACGAGTTCAACCAGTACGAAATCGAGAAGGAAGACCTCGAAGGCGTGATGACCTTCATCGAAGACGGCATGACCGACGTCTGTGAAGCGGTGTTCTACAACGACAAGGTGATCTCGGTTGAACTGCCGACCACCATCGTTCGTGAGATCGTCTACACCGAGCCGTCCGTACGTGGCGATACTTCGGGCAAGGTGATGAAGACTGCCCGTCTGAAGAACGGTGCCGAGCTGCAGGTTTCCGCCTTCTGCGAAATCGGCGACTCGATCGAAATCGACACCCGTACCGGCGAGTACAAGTCCCGCGTCAAGGCCTGATAGGTCTCGCAGACTTCTCGTAGAAAAGCCCGGCCTAGTGCCGGGCTTTTTGCGTTCTGGCCCCGCGCCGCTGGCGCCGGGCCCTCGATTCCTCGCGGTATCAGTCAACTCGCCCAGATCAGTCCGACCAGGCCATAGCAAAGCAGGGTCACCAGTGCGACACCGAACAGGTTGATCGCAAAGCCTGCCTTGATCATCGATTGGATGTGCATCTGGCCGGTGCCGAAGACAATGGCGTTGGGCGGTGTTGCCACCGGCATCATGAAGGCGCAGCTGGCGGCGATGGCGGCGGGGATCGCGAGCATCTCCGGCGACAGGCCCTGGGCCACGGCCAGCGCGCCCAGCAGCGGCAGGAAGGCGGCGGCCGTAGCGGTATTGGAGGTGATCTCGGTGAGGAAGGTGATCACCAGCGCCACCAGGCCGATCATCAGAATCAGCGGCAGCGCGCCAAAACCGCCGAGGCTCTGCGCGATCCACTGCGCCAGGCCGGATGCGCCGATCACGCCGGCCAGCGACAGGCCGCCGCCGAACAGCAGCAACACACCCCAGGGTGCCTTGTTGGCCTGCTCCCAGTCCATCAGGAATACGCGTTGGCGCAGATCTACCGGAATGAGGAACAGCGACAGAGCGGCGGCCATAGCAATGCTGGTATCGTTCACGCCATTGACGTGCTTGGCCAGCAGCGGTTGAAAAATCCACGCCAGGGCGGCCAGGCTGAACACCACCGCAACCATCTTCTCGGCCTTACTCATCGGGCCAAGCGCAGCCATTTCCTTTTCCAGCATGGCACGGCTGTCGCCGCCCGATAGCGTGAAGCCGCCGCGGGTCAGCCACCACCAGATGAATAGCAACATGCCGAGGCTTACCGGCAGGCCCAGCAGCATCCACTGGCCGAAGCCGATGTGCACGTCGTAGTTCTCGCGCAGGAAAGCCGCCAGCAGTGCGTTCGGTGGGGTGCCGATCAGTGTGGCGATGCCGCCGACGCTTGCGGCATAGGCGATGCCGAGCAATAGCGCGATAGCGAAGCGCTCGCCGTCGCGCTTGTCGCTACCGGCCACCAGCAGACTGATCACCGATAAGCCGATCGGCAGCATCATGATGCTGGTCGCCGTATTACTGACCCACATGCTGATGAACGCGGTGGCGATCATGAAGCCGGCGATCTGCCGGCTGGGCGCACTGCCCACCGCCAGCAGCGTCGCCAGGGCGATGCGCTTGTGCAGATTCCAACGCTGCATCGCCAGCCCGAGCAAGAAGCCCCCGAGAAACAGAAAGATGGTCGGGTTGGCGTAGGGCGCGGTGGCTTTGGCCAGTGTGTCGATGCCGAGTACGGGGATGAGGAGGATCGGCAGCAGCGACGTGGCCGGGATCGGTATCGCCTCGGTCGACCACCAGACCGCCATCAGTGCGGCCATGCCAACGGTCAGCCAGGCAGTGCGCGAAAGGTCTGCCGGCGGCTCGGTGAGAATGCACAGCAGCAGAAGCAGTGGGCCGAGAAACAGGCCGATGGAGGCGGCGATGGCGGCCCCCTTGTTCTGGGGCGAATCGGACATGCAGCGTTTCCTCTAAGTAAGCGACTCGGCTGCGAGAGGGCGTAGGGAACCCGAGTCAAAACGTCGCAGATTCTAACAGCGATTAGTTAGCTCGCGAATTAATCGTTTTTCAGACTATTAGTCAGCTATGCAGCTCCGCCACATCGGGCAGGCATCGCCATGCCCTATGTGGCGGAGCTGTGCGCTGTAGATGGGCGGATCAGTTTGGCCGCAACTGCTTCAGCGTCTCGGCAATCATGAACGCCATTTCCAGCGACTGATCGGCGTTTAACCGCGGGTCGCACTGGGTGTGATAGCGATCGCTGAGGCCGGCTTCGGTGATTGGCCGCGAACCGCCGATGCATTCGGTGACGTTCTGGCCGGTCATCTCGATATGAATCCCGCCGGGGTAGCTGCCCTCGGCACGATGCACATCGAAGAACTGACGCACTTCGGCGAGCACCTTCTCGAAGTCCCGCGTCTTGTAACCGCTGGACGCCTTGATGGTGTTGCCATGCATCGGGTCGGAACTCCAGAGCACATGGCGACCTTCGTTCTGCACCGCACGCACCAGTCGCGGCAGGCCGGCTTCGACCTTGTCGGCGCCCATGCGCACGATCAGATTCAGGCGACCGGGGTCGTTCTGCGGGTTGAGGATGTCGATCAGGCGGATCAGCTCCTCGCTGTCCATGCTCGGGCCGACCTTCACGCCGATGGGATTGCCCACTCCGCGCAGGAATTCGACATGCGCGCCGTCGAGCTGACGGGTGCGGTCACCGATCCACAGCATGTGCGCGGAGCAGTCGTACCAGCCGCCGCTGAGGCTGTCCTGGCGGACGAAAGCCTGCTCGTAGTTCAGCAACAGTGCCTCGTGAGCCGTGAAAAAGCTGGTCTCGCGCAACTGTGGCGCGCCATCCAGGCCGCATGCGCGCATGAATTTAAGCGTTTCGTCGATGCGTGCGCCGAGCTGGTGGTACTTCTCGGCCAGCAGGGAGTTGGCGATGAAGTCCAGGTTCCACTGATGCACCTGGTGCAGGTCGGCGAAACCGCCCTGGGCGAATGCGCGTAGCAGGTTCAGGCTGGAGGTGGACTGATGGTAGGCCTGCAGCAGACGCTCCGGGTCCGGCACGCGACTTTGCGCGTTGAAGTCGATGCCATTGACGATATCGCCCCGGTAAGCCGGCAGCGTCACGCCATCGACGGTTTCGTCACCGGCCGAGCGGGGCTTGGCGAACTGGCCGGCCATGCGCCCTACCTTGACCACCGGACAGCCGGCCGCGAAGGTCATGACGATCGCCATCTGCAGCAGCACCTTGAAGGTGTCGCGAATCTTGGTGGCCGAGAATTCGGCGAAACTCTCGGCGCAATCGCCGCCCTGCAACAGGAACGCGCGGCCCTGGGTCACCTCGGCGAACTGCCGTCTCAGCTCCCGTGCTTCGCCGGCGAAGACCAGCGGTGGCAAGCCGGCCAGGGTGCGTTCAACGCGCGAGAGGTGTTCGGCATCCGGGTATTCGGGCTGCTGCTGGATCGGCTTGCTTCTCCAGCTATCGGGGCTCCAGGCGTCGTTCATGATCGTTCCAACTGATAAAAGTGCGGCGATTTTACCTGAAGCGCCCGGACCCCGGAGATAGCGATGGCCTATGGGGCTGCGTAAGATGCGTTCGCCGACACGCTGGTGATCGGATAGCTGCGGAGCACATTGATGGACAAAGAGGAACGTCTGCTCGCCGAAGTGCATGACGCTTTCGGGCTGATTCGCGTACTCGAGGTGGGCGACTACCGTTTTCTCGAGTTTGGCGCGGCGGTCGAACAGAGCTGCGTATTCACCGCCGATCCTGCCTGGCTCGAATACGATTACACCCGCGCGATGCTGCTCGGTGGGCTGTGTCATGCAGAGCCGGAAACCGCACTGTTTCTAGGGCTTGGTGCCGGCAACCTGACCCAGGCCTGTCTGCAGTTCCTGCCGCTGGAAGACGTCGAGGTCATTGAGCTGCGGCCAGCGGTGCCGGAGCTTGCGATGCAGTACCTCGGCTTGCAGAACGACTCGCGGCTGTATATCCGCATCGGCGATGCCACCGAGTTGCTGGATACCGCCGAGAGTTCCGATCTGATCTTCGTCGATCTGTACAACGATGCCGGACCGGATGCCGCGCATCTGGCCTGGTCGTTCCTCAAGCGCTGCCAGGAAAAACTCAATCCGGGTGGCTGGCTGATCATCAATCAGTGGGGCACCGACGACGACCGCCCGCTGGGGGCTGCGCTGCTGCGTGGTCTGTATCACCGGCACTACTGGGAATGCCCGGTGAAGGAGGGCAACGTGGTCCTGCTGGTGCCGGCCGACCTCGACCAGCAGCTGGACGTGAATGGATTGCGTCTGCGAGCCGAAGCCCTGGCGTCGCGTCTCGGGTACACCTTGGACTCGCTGATCGCGGCGTTGCGCCCGGCCAGCTAAGCGGTGCCCCGTTGCGGTGCGCGGGTGCGCCTGCGGTATTCAGGATGAGCTCTATCGGTGCGTCTGCTGCAACCGCAGCCGCCAGGTCTTGGTTGCAGCGGCACGCCAGCGCGTTCCGGCGTTGGCGCTGGTGATCAGCGATAACGCTGACTCGGGTCGGCTCGTGAGCCTTTCTGGTGCGTAGAGCTGCAGGCTGGTCTGCTAATTGCTATTGGCCAGCATGCTCTCACCGCAGTAAGGAACGCTCAGTGCTGAAACTCCAAAGCCATCAGATGCATCTTTCCGTAAGCGAACGTCACTGGCTGCCTTGGCTGGGGCCTACCGGCAAGCTACGAATGCGCTGGTCCTGTTGGCTCAACCGCGGTGCCTATTCCGCCGTGGAGCAGGTTTTCGAGGGTATCGCGCAGTCCCGTGTGCGCATACTGCAGAACTGGGTTAGTGCACACTGGGAGCATCTGGCGGACCTCGCCTCGAACCTGGGTGAAGGGCTGGCCCATGCGGATGCCGACCTGCTGGAAAAGAAGCACGCCCAGTTGCCCGATCTGTCCGAGCTGTTCGTTATCGATCCGCAAGGCCGTGTGCTGGCCTCCACCTGTGCGGCTCACGTCGGGCAGCAAGATCTCGATGGCGGGGCAGTGGCCCGCGGCCTGGGCGAGCCATTTCTGCATGGCCCCTATCGCGACCCGCTGACCCTGCGTCTGGGTGCCAGCACATCGCGCTTTCATGATGCAGTGACCCTGATGTTCTATCAGCCGGTGCAGGTCGGCGGAAAGCGTTTGGGCTGCATCTGCGCGCGAGTTCCCAACGATGTCATCGGCGACCTGATCCAGCGCGAAGCCGGTCATATTTATCCGGAGTCCGGCGACAACTATCTGTTCATGGTCGATTCACGTTTCGACCGCACCGTTCAGGCCGGCACGGCGCTGTCGCGCTCGCGTTTCGAAGATGCCACTTTCAGCCACGGCGAGAACCTCAAGAGCGGCGTGCATACCCGTTGGGGCGCGGTGCGTGTGCAGCAGCACACCGAACTTGAACTGCGTTTCACTGATCCCGCCACCGGGCAACTGCATCCGGGAGTACGGGAAACCATCGCCAACGGCTCGAATCTGTTCGTCACCTATCCCGGCTACTCGGATTACCGCCATATTCCGGTGATCGGCAAGGGCGTGACCTTTCAGTTGCCGGGTTCGCCGGATCGCTGGGGCATGATGTGCGAGGCCGACCTGGAGGAGGTCTATCGACGCCGCTCATTGAGCGTCGGGTTGATGAAAACGTACCTGTGCACCGTGACCACGCTGTTCATCATCGGTGGTCTGTTGCAGGAGTACAGTGGGCTGTCGCATACAGCGCTTAATCTGCTCAACGGCCTGCTACTCATACTGGGCGCCTGGTCCTTCGCGTCTTTCGGGCCCAAACGCCTGGCGGCGCGTATGCAGGAAATGACCGAAGTGATCCGCACGCTTGCCGAAGGCGAGGGCAGCCTGCGTCAGCGAGTCGACAGCAGTACCATGCGACACGACGAGAGTGGCGACATGGGGCGCTGGATCAACAGCTTTATCGACAGCCTGGATGGTGTAGTGGGGCAGGTGATCCAGGTCTCCAGGCATGTGCGGCATGATAACGAGCTGATGCTCGCCCGCAGCAGCGAGGCAGGGCAGACCACCGGTGAAGTAGCCGAGTCCATCCATCAACTGCTGTTGCTGGTAGAGGAGCAGCTTGGAGAGATCCAGCAGGCCTCGATGACCGCCGAAGAAATGAAGGCGGCGATGGACGAGGTGATGCAGTGCGCCCGCGAGCGTTTCGACACCGTGCGCAACGGTACTGAATCGATCCGTGATGTGGTGCAGCGCTCGGCGCAGAGCGTGCAACTGCTCGACAGCCGCATGGGCGAGATCGATGAGATCGTCGGGCTGATCAGCGACATCACTACGCAGACCAATCTGCTGGCGCTGAATGCGGCAATCGAAGCTGCTCGTGCGGGGGATCATGGCCGCGGTTTCGCGGTGGTGGCGGGCGAGGTGCGCTCGCTGGCGCAGCGCACGGCCAAGGCCGCGGAGGACATTCGCACCAAGGTCGAGAGTCTGCAGGGCGAGACGCGCCAGGCGGTGTCGTTCATGGAAGGTGGCGTGCAGAACGTCGACCGCAGCCTACGCCTGACCGAGGAGGCGTCGTCGGAAAACGTGCATCTGCACCAGACAGTCGAGCGCATGTTCGAGATCATCAAGGGTTTGAACGAGCGCAGCCTGCATTACGGCCAGACCATCCGAGGTGTCGAGCAGGCCTCCAGCGAAATGGGGCAGACCTTGGGCGTGCTGCAGGGCAGTGCCGAACGGGTGCGCCATACGGCCGGCAAGCTACATCAATTGGTTGGTCGCTTTCGCGTCAGCGCCGTTAACAGCGACGCAGCTTGAAGCGATCTTGCCGCGATAGTCGCGGGTCCGCGCAAAGCCATACATCCTTGCGCGGCGAGCCGAGGGCGCCTTCGCGGCGCCTATGGCTCGCAGGCTCGCCATAAAAAGCATGATGGGATCTCGGCCTGCCACGCAAAATACCCGCACAGCTTCACGTTAATCCGGTATAGTACGCGCCGGCTGAAACCCAGCCTGCGTTCAGGTACTGCAACACACGAAGCACTGCTTCGGCTGCTGTCCGCTTCGAGCGGGCTATCCTTGACGATTCATCATTCATACGTTTTCGCAACCCCGCCGACCAGGCTGCCAGGGTGACCTTCGGGTTTTGCACGGCATGCGCAGCTTCGGAACAATGGGTCTTGCGGAGCATCAGAGACAAGACCCATGACCCAGGAAATCGGCGGCTTTGCCGCACTCGGTATTCACTCCGCTGTTCTGGCTGCCATCAGCGCAGTCGGCTACGAAGAACCATCCCCTATTCAATCTCAGGCGATCCCGGTGATCCTTGGCGGTCACGACATGATCGGCCAGGCGCAGACCGGTACCGGCAAGACCGCGGCCTTTGCGCTGCCGATCCTGTCCAAGATCGATCCCGCTCGTAAGGAAGTGCAGGCACTGATCCTCGCGCCGACTCGCGAACTGGCCCTGCAGGTCGCCACTGCATTCGAAACCTATTCCAAGCAGATGCCTGGCCTGACCGTCGTCGCGGTCTACGGTGGCGCACCCATGGGCCCGCAGCTCAAGGCCATTCGCCAGGGCGCGCAGGTCATCGTTGCGACCCCGGGCCGTCTGGTTGACCACCTGAGCCGCAACAGTGGCCTGCTGTCGACCATCCGCTTCCTGGTACTCGACGAGGCGGACGAGATGCTCAAGCTGGGCTTCATGGACGACCTCGAAGTGATCTTCGAAGCGATGCCAGAGAGCCGTCAGACTGTTCTGTTCTCCGCTACGCTGCCGCACTCCATTCGCGCGATTGCCGAAAAGCACCTGCGTGAGCCGCAGCACATCAAGATCGCTGCCAAGACCCAGACCGTCGCTCGTATCGAGCAGGCACACCTGATGGTCCATGCCGATCAGAAGATCCAGGCTGTGCTGCGTCTGCTGGAAGTCGAGGATTTCGACGCCCTGATTGCCTTCGTGCGCACCAAGCAAGCCACGCTGGATCTGGCCGCCGCGCTGGAAGCCAAGGGCTACAAGGCCGCTGCGCTGAACGGCGATATCGCCCAGAACCAGCGTGAGCGCGTTATCGAATCGCTCAAGGATGGCCGCCTGGACATCGTCGTCGCCACCGACGTCGCCGCCCGTGGTCTCGACGTGGCGCGCATCACCCACGTATTCAACGTGGACATGCCCTACGA
Organism: Stutzerimonas stutzeri RCH2; assembly: GCF_000327065.1. Classification (NCBI taxonomy): domain Bacteria; kingdom Pseudomonadati; phylum Pseudomonadota; class Gammaproteobacteria; order Pseudomonadales; family Pseudomonadaceae; genus Stutzerimonas; species Stutzerimonas stutzeri. The sequence continues at coordinate 1,902,425 of NC_019936.1, forward strand.
TCCGGAGTCCTACGTACACCGCATCGGCCGTACCGGCCGTGCCGGTCGTGAAGGCCGTGCGCTGCTGCTGGTCACCCCGCGTGAGCGTCGCATGCTGCAGGTTATCGAGCGCGTGACCAACCAGAAGGTCGCTGAAGCCCGTCTGCCGAATGCGCAGCAGGTGCTGGACGCCCGCATCAAGAAACTCACTAACAGCCTCGCGCCGCTGGTTGCCGATGCCGAAGCCACCCATGGCGAGTTGCTCGACAAGCTGGTTGCCGACATCGGTTGCAGCCCTCGTGCTCTGGCCGCTGCACTGTTGCGCAAGGCCACCAATGGTCAGGCTCTGACCCTGGCCGAGGTGGAAAGAGAGCAGCCGTTGGTTCCGACCAGCAGCCCGCGTGAGCGCACCGAACGTTCGGATCGTCCAGAGCGTAGTGGTGATCGCGAGCGTCGCGCTCCGGTCCCGCTGGCCGAAGGCCGCGCCCGCTGCCGTACGCCGCTTGGAGCGCGTGACGGCATCGCTGCCCGCAATCTGCTCGGCGCCATCCTCAACGAAGGCGGCCTAGCCCGCGAAGCCATCGGCCGCATCCAGGTGCGCGACAGCTTCAGCCTGGTCGAGCTTCCGGAAGACGGTCTCGAGCGCTTGCTTGGTAAACTCAAGGACACCCGCGTCGGTGGCAAGCAGCTCAAGCTGCGTCGCTATCGCGAGGATTGATCGGTAGGTAGATAAATGAAAGGCGGGCTTATTAGCCCGCCTTTTTTATTGCCAAAAGAAAGATTCACCTCGGCTCTCGCTTTCCATCGATCACGCCAAGGGCTGGTTACTCATCCGTCCCTTTGCATTCCGTGTCGTGCTCCGATAAACGAAGCACTCGTTGCTCGTCAATCCCGCTCGGGCTGTTCAAACTCTGAACAACATGCTACAAACGACCGCAACCCGAATGATCTAGCCGCTTGAAAACGAAGGGAAAACCATGACCAAGTCGGAGTTGATCGAGCGAATCGTCACCCAGCAGGGGCTGCTTTCGTCGAAGGATGTCGAGCTGGCCATCAAGACCATGCTTGAGCAAATGGCTCAGGCTCTGGCCACTGGCGACCGGATCGAGATCCGCGGCTTTGGTAGCTTTTCCCTGCACTACCGCGCCCCCCGGGTAGGCCGCAATCCCAAAACCGGCCAATCCGTCAGCCTTGACGGAAAATTCGTCCCGCATTTCAAGCCAGGGAAGGAGTTGCGGGATCGGGTGAATGAGGAGGACTGACGAGCGGCTAGGCTTGCGCCTCCGTGTAGCAACGAGGCGTCAGCCTAAATAGTTGTTAAAAGCCATCATTCGGCTGAACTTTTTGCGGTTCGTACGTACAAAATCCGGTTCACTTGCTCCGCAGTGAAGAGCACACATAACAAGGACTTCGGATGATCGTGCAGCAACCCACTTCACCTAACGATGAAATTGATTTGGTCGAACTGTCCCGTGCGCTTTGGCGGCAGAAGATTCTGGTCGTTAGCATCACGCTTCTCGTTACGCTGCTAGCGGCCCTGTACGCCTTCTTGGCGACGCCATACTTTCAAGCTCGAACCTACCTCCGTCCAGTGCCGCAGAGCAATCTGGACCAGCTCAATGAAACGGGCATCTACAAGCTCACTCCGGAAGAGGCCATAAATCGCGTGGCTGGCGGATTGTCGTCTTATGACAACCGCCTGGAATTCTTCATGAACAATCAGGAGCTGTTTCCGAATCTCACCGAGCGGGGCGAGCAATCAGAGCAGGCATTCGCTGAGTTCAACGAAGAGGCGTTTGAGATGCTGTTCCCTGACCCGAAGCGTACGGAGAACCGCAGCGCCTTCGTGGGTCTGAGGCTGACTTACCCCGAGGGTGTCGCCGGTGCTTCGGTAGTCAATGGCTTTGTCGCTTATGTGTTGGAGCTGGAGCGCCGCGAAATCGCTGAGGATGTGGAAAGCCTGGTCAACAATCGTCTGGCCAGCCTTGAGATGAACATCGAGGCGCAGCGTGCAAACTACGAAGCGTCCAAGGAGGCGAAGATTGCGTCCCTGCTCGAAGAGGACGCGCTGAAGCGGGCCCAGCTTCAGGACGAACTGGCTGCTCTGCGTGAGGAACTCAAAACTCGACGGAACAACCGAATTCAGGAGTTGACTGAGGCGATATCCATAGCCGAGTCGTTGAGTATTCGTAAGCCAACAAGTCCGTCTGCAATGTCCGACTCGGCCAGAGGCGGCGCGCAAGTTATTCGGACGGAGGTAAACAGTCGGGAAACCCCGCTGTATTTCATGGGAACAGAAGCACTATCCGCGGAGCGTGACGCCCTCGCGAGTCGCAAGTCGGATGACTTCATGGAGCCTCGAATCGCCGAGATCCAATCCGAGCTCGCAATGCTAGAAAACAATCGCGAAGTGGAAATTCTCAGAGAGCGAGAGGGTGAAGACCTATACCTGACCAATCTCGCTGAGTTGCGCGAAGAGGCCGCCCGCTTGAAGGGAATCAAGCTCGATACTGATCGGTTGCGGCTTGTTCGTCTGGATCAACCAGCGCTGGATTCGTCCAAGCCAATCAAACCCAGGAAGGCGCTGATTCTGGCGTTGGGCTTTGTGCTTGGCGGCATGCTTGGCGTATTCGCCGCTTTGGTACGCAGCCTTGCGAATCGCGGCCGCGAGCTGCAAGCCTCATCGGGGTCGTAGATTGCCGTAATCCTTTCTTCTGCGAAGAGCCAGGCAGGGTATTAAATGCCTTGCCTGGCTGCGTAACTGAAGGTCGGCGAGCATCTGGCACGATGCTATGGGCGCTCTCAACGTGAATTAAAGTTGATGCGCGTCACTTGTTTTTTGTGAACTGGCTGGCAGAATAGCGGCCCGCAGCGCGCCGGAACTTTTTCGTGCGTTAGCGGTATAGCCTTCGGCGCACGCTCTGCGTCGCCGCATTCAGCGAGACGGACCTCAAGTGAACGCAGTAACTCCTCCGCAAGTCCTTGCTTCGGCAACGCCTGATGAAATCGACCTCATCCAACTCTTCCGCTCTTTATGGAAGCAAAAGCTCCTGATTAGCGGCATAGCTGGGGTGTGCACGCTTGTCGGGTTGCTCTACGCCTTGCTTGCACCTCGTTATTACACCGTTCAAAGCGTGCTACGACCGGCCGCTATCAAAGATCTCGACGAGTTGAATCATCTTGGTATCTACAAGCTGTCGCCGAAACAAGCATTGGCGCAGGTTGGCGCAACGCTTGAGTCGTACGAAAATCGGTTGGCCTTCTTCCGTCAGCACCCGCAGCTATTCGCTGATTTAGTGCAGTCTGGGCGAACACTTGAGCAAACTTTTGAAGCCTTCAATGATGAGGCCTTCCAGTTGCTGCAACCAGATCCAAAGAAGCCCGAGGGCACGACTCCGTATGTCGGCCTCCAGCTCACCTATCCTGAAGCGCTGGATGGGGTTGAGATCGTCAACAGCTTTGTGAATTTCTCCCTGACTAACGTCCAAAAGGAGATAGCGGCTGATCTGGATACTCTTATCGGCAACCGGCTTAGTCAGCTTGACAAGAAGATTGCTGCTGCTCGTGCCAGCTATGAGGCCAGCAAGGAAATCAAGATCTCCAAACTGACCGAGGCTGATGTGCTTAAGCGTGCAGAGTTGAATGATGAGTTGGCTGCTCTGCGCCAGCAGCTCCGGACGCGTCGCGATAACCGCATCAATCAGCTCAACGAAGCGATTCGAATCGCGACTTCGCTGGGCATAAGCAAGCCCACCACGCCTTCGTCCCTTGGTGCGTCTGAGATCACGAGCCAAGGCAGCGTAATTCGTACCGAGGTCAACAACCAGCAGATCCCTTTGTATTTCATGGGTAGCGAGGCGTTGGAAGCCGAGCGTAAGGCGCTTTTGGCCCGTCGCTCTGACGACTTCACCGAGCCGCGCATTGCACAGATTGCCCGGGAGCTGAAGTTGCTTGAACACAACCGCCAGATCCAGGTCTTACAAAGTCGAGAGAACGAAGACCTGTTCCTAAAAGACCTGGCCGGTTGGCGCGAGGAGGCAGCCAGGCTGCGCTCCCTGCAGTTCGATGCTGGTTCGCTCAAGCTGGTTGCCATTGATCAACGTGCGGTTGAGCCTCGTCAGCCGATCAAGCCCAAGAAGGCACTAATCGTGGCCCTCGCGCTGGTGTTGGGTGGCATGCTCGGAGTGTTCGTCGCGCTGGTACGCAACCTTCGGCGTCCGGTCGCCGCAATCTGACCATCCATCCGTCGGCGTGCCGTTGAGACCTCAACGGCCCCGAAAGACGGTAGTATTCCCGCTTATTTTTTTAAGTGGCTCGTGACTGGCATGTCGCGAGTGCGTTGGTTGACATCGTTAAAGGAATAACCGTGCGCTATCCAGATATCGAACACCACGGCGCTAAGGATGGCGTAACAGGTTCCTGTCATCAGCTACACATGGACGCGAGCCATAGCTTGCTGGTCGATTGCGGCCTGTTCCAGGGTAACGAGACTTCGAGCGATGGGCGTGCTGCTACAGGACGGCTGGATATCGAGTTTTCGCTCAGGACCGTCCAGGCGCTTGTCGTCACCCATGTGCATATCGACCACGTGGGGCGAATTCCCTATCTGCTTGCCGCCGGATACAAAGGCCCGATTTACTGCAGCGAGCCTTCGGCCAAACTACTGCCTATCGTTCTTGAAGATGCCTTCAAGCTAGGCTTCAGCCGTGATCAAAAAGCCGTCGAGCGCTACCTCAAGCTGGTCGAGCAGCGGTTGCGGCCGTTGCCCTACCAGCGATGGTCAACGCTGCTGGAAACCGAAGAGCTCATCGCCCGTGTACGGCTACAGCGAGCTGGTCATATTCTCGGCTCCGCCTATGTGGAAATTGACCTGACGTACCCCACCAGTGGCGAAAGCCAGCGCATCGTCTTCTCCGGAGACCTCGGGGCAGCACATGCGCCACTACTGATGCCGCCCGAATCACCCGAGCGAGCCGATATCCTCGTCCTTGAAAGCACGTACGGCGACCGCCTGCATGAAGACCGCACCAGCCGCCGTCAGCGACTCGAAGCCGTCATCGAACATGCCCTGCAGGATCAGGGCACCGTACTGATTCCAGCCTTCAGCATTGGTCGTACTCAGGAGTTGCTGTACGAACTGGAAGAGATCATTCACAGCAAACAGCAAGTCTCTACAGACCAGTCCTCTTTGCCCGCCGATGAGCGCGCGAGGGGGGGCATAGAAAGCGCTGGCGCCCCGCACAGTCACTCCCCCCTTTCATCTGAGGAGAGGGCTAGGGTGGAGCGCAATAGCGACAACGCTCATGGCCAGTTAGAAACAGACTGGCCCAGGCTCCCGATCATTCTCGATTCGCCCTTGGCCACACGCTTCACCGAAGCCTATCGAAGCCTGCAGCCTTACTGGAATCAGGAAGCCCGCGAGCGCGTCGAAGGCGGCCGCAATCCGCTTGCCTTCGATAACCTGATCATGATCGATAGCCACGCTGACCATATTGCCGTAGTCAACCACCTCACCCAGACCGCGCGCCCGGCGATTGTCATCGCGGGTAATGGCATGTGTTCCGGAGGGCGCATCGTCAATTACCTCAAAGCCATGCTGCACGATCCCCGGCACGACGTTCTATTCGTTGGCTACCAAGCCCAGGGCACACCAGGCCAAGCGATTCAGCAGTACGGGCCGAAGGGTGGTTACGTTGATCTCGACGGTGAGCGTTTCGATATTCGGGCGAGGGTGACCAGCATTGGCGGTTACTCGGCCCATGCGGATCAGAAGGGGTTGGTAGAGTTTGTGACGGGGATGCGGGAGTGGCCGACTAAGATAGGAGTGGTGCATGGGGAGCACGGGGCCAGGCAGGCGTTGATAAAGGTTCTACAGCAACGCTATTACGCTGCTGGTAATGCGCTCGTGGTGAAGTCATGACAATGATGTTGCCGCACGCAATACAGAACGCGCATCAGTGTCTGTACATCGCTTCAGAGCTTTCCGTATGCAAGAGCGCTTTTGTATGACGCCCGGATCTAAATGCTGATGCCTACGCACAATTTTCAGCGTTTGTTGAATGTAGCGCTGCGTGGCATCACCCTGGCCAGCAAGTTTCTGCTGATTTTCTTCCTGGCGCGTTTTCTCGAGCCGGCGGAGCTGGGGCTTTATGGGCTAATCGCTGCGACCATCGGATACGCCCTCTACCTGCTGGGGTTCGATTTTTACGCTTTCACAACCCGCGAGCTGATCAAGCGCGAGCGCAGCCAATGGGGGGGGCTGTTGAAGGGGCAGGGTGCGCTTACCGCGGTGCTTTATTGTGTCTTTCTACCGTTGTTTTGCCTGATCTTTGTTCGGCAACTACTGCCTTGGAGCCTGGCTGGCTGGTTCTTCGCCCTGTTGATACTCGAGCACCTAACCCAAGAATTGAGCCGCCTGCTTATTGCTATTTCCGAACAACTAATGGCGAGCTTGGTGCTATTTCTGCGTTCAGGCGTCTGGGCGGTTGCTGTGGCAGGTCTGATGTTCATCGAGCCGGAGTCACGGACACTTGATTTTGTTCTAGGGGCTTGGACGCTTGGCGGGTTGTCGGCACTGCTGCTTGGCATCTACAAGGTTACCCAGTTGAAAATGGGGGGGTGGCACACAAGCGTGGACTGGCGATGGATTCGCAAAGGACTGAAGATCGCGATTCCTCTGCTCATCGCTACCTTGGCGATACGTGGGGTATTCACGCTTGATCGTTATTGGTTCGAAGCGTTGGTAGGGTTGGAAACTTTGGGCGCTTATGTGTTGTTCATGGGTGTTAGTAACGCGCTGATGTCTTTTCTGGATGCCGGTGTATTTGCCTTCAGTTACCCGGGGCTCATCGCCGCGCACAGCAAGCAGGATGCTTCTGCATTCCGCCAAGGTTTGCGGAGGCTGTTAGGGCAAACCTTGCTGCTCACTGCTGCTTTTGCCGTGATCGCACTCCTGTTGATCGGGCCCTTGCTGCAATGGCTAGACAGGCCGCTTTATATGGCCCAAGAAAATCTGTTCCCATGGATACTTCTAACTACTGTTCTTTATGCCATTAGCATGGTTCCGCATTATGCGTTGTACGCTCAGGGTCATGACCGCCCGATCATTCAAAGTCACGTTGCAAGCTTTCTGGCCTTCATTCCGGCGACCTGGCTGTTTTCATTCTATTCACCGCTGCTAGCCGTACCGCTCGGCCTGTCTGCAGCGTTTACTCTGGTACTGCTCTGGAAGTCCTGGTTCTTTTTCCAGCTGACGCCGGCGTACTATCGTTCCACTCGCGTCAATCAGACACCGGTCTGAAGAAAAAGGAATGCATTAATGTTTAGCGACAAAACCATCCTCGTTACGGGCGGTACCGGCTCCTTCGGCAATACGTTCGTGCCGATGACACTGGCCAGATACAACCCGAAGAAGATCATCATCTTCTCCCGCGACGAAATGAAACAGTGGGACATGGCCAAGAAGTTCGAGGGCGATAAGCGCGTTCGCTTCTTCATCGGTGATGTGCGCGATAAGGATCGCCTGTACCGCGCGCTGGATGGCGTCGATTACGTGGTGCATGCCGCTGCCACCAAGATCGTCCCGACCGCTGAATACAACCCCTTCGAATGCGTAAAGACGAACGTCGACGGCGCCATGAACCTGATCGATGCCTGCATCGACAAGGGCGTGAAGGGTGTGGTTGCCCTGTCCACCGACAAGGCAAGCAGCCCGATCAACCTGTATGGCGCCACCAAGCTGGCTTCCGACAAGCTGTTCGTTGCCGGCAACTCATACTCCGGTGAGCACGGCACCCGTTTCTCCGTGGTGCGCTACGGCAACGTGATGGGCTCGCGCGGCTCGGTGATCCCGTTTTTCATGTCCATCAAGGACAAAGGCGTGCTGCCGATTACTGACGAGCGCATGTCGCGCTTCATGATCTCGTTGGAAGAAGGCGTCGAGCTGGTCTGGCATGCCTTTGAGGACATGGAAGGCGGTGAGATCTACGTGAAAAAGATTCCGTCGATGAAGGTTACCGATCTGGCTCGCGTCGTCGCTCCCGAAGCTCGCCAGGAAATCATCGGCATTCGCCCTGGTGAAAAGCTGCACGAGCAGATGATTAGTGCCGAGGACGCTTACTACACCTACGAATATCCTGAGCATTTCAAGATCCTGCCGACCATTCACAGCTGGTCCACTTGCCCGAAACGCATCAAGGACGGCAAAAAAGTCCCAGAAGGCTTTGTGTACGCTAGTGATAACAACAGCGAGTGGATGAGCGATAGCCAACTCCAGGCATGGATTGACGCGAACCGCGAAAAGATCGGGAGCATCTGACGATGATTCCCTACGGTCGCCAGGACATTACCCAGGCTGATATCGACGCTGTCGTGAGTGTGTTGCAATCCGACTTCCTGACGCAGGGGCCGATGGTGCCGCGCTTCGAGCAGTCCGTGGCGCAGCATGTCGGCGCCAGCCACGCTCTGGCAATGAACAGTGCTACCTCGGCGCTGCATGTTGCCTGTCTGGCGCTGGGCCTTGGTAATGGCGACTGGCTATGGACAACGCCTATCACGTTCGTTGCTTCGGCAAACTGCGGTTTGTATTGCGGCGCGCAGGTCGATTTCGTCGACATTGACCCCCGAACCTACAACCTCTGCCCGCAGGCGCTGGCGCGCAAGTTGGAACAGGCCGAGCGCGAAGGAAAGCTGCCTAAGGTCGTGGTGGCAGTGCACCTGTGCGGCCAGCCCTGCGACATGCTGGCTATCCATGCCCTCGCTCAGCGCTACGGCTTCAAAGTCATCGAAGATGCCTCCCACGCCATCGGCGGCAAGTATCAAGGTGAGTTCATCGGCAACTGCCGATACAGCGATATCACCGTGTTCAGCTTCCATCCAGTGAAGATCATCACCACCGCCGAAGGCGGCATGGCGCTGACCAACGATGCCGAGCTGGCCGCCAGGATGGAACTGCTGCGTAGTCATGGCATCACCCGCGATCCCGCGCAGATGACCCACGAGGCCGATGGTCCTTGGTATTACCAGCAGATCGACCTTGGTTTCAACTACCGGATGACCGAGCTGCAGGCGGCTCTTGGCGTAACCCAGCTGGATCGCCTCGACCAATTCGTGGCGCGTCGTCACCAACTGGCGCAGCGCTACGATGATCTGCTGAGCGAACTGCCGGTCACTACACCCTGGCAGCACCCAGATAGCTACTCTGGCCTGCATCTGTATGTGATCCGCCTGCAATTGGGCAAGATCACCAAAACCCACAGTCAAGTGTTCGAAGCCCTGCGCGAGCGGGGCATCGGCGTCAACCTACACTACATCCCGGTGCATACCCAGCCGTATTACCAGCGTATGGGCTTCGGCGTTGGTGACTTCCCCGAGGCGGAGCGCTACTACGCCGAGGCGATCAGCCTGCCAATGTTCCAGACTATGACCGAAGCCCAGCAGGATGAAGTCGTGGCAGCGGTGCGCGAGGCGCTCGAAGCATGAAGTTGGCGATTATCCCCGCCCGTGGCGGCAGCAAGCGTATTCCGCGCAAGAACATCAAGCCGTTCTGCGGTAAGCCTATGATTGCCTGGTCCATCGAGGCGGCGCTGCAGAGCGGATGCTTCGATCGGGTTGTCGTCTCCACTGACGATGCCGAGATTGCGGACGTGGCCCTTCAGCATGGTGCTGATGTGCCGTTCACGCGCCCGGCCGAGCTGTCCGATGACCGTACCGGTACCGTTCCGGTGATCCGCCATGCCATTGAGTGGTTTTCCCAGGCGGGACTGGCTGTTGAGCAGGTCTGTTGTCTGTATGCCACCGCACCTTTTGTTACGGCAGAAGATTTGGATCGAGGCATGCAAGTGCTGCAAGGCAACGACTGCGACTATGCCTTCTCAGTGACTAGCTACGCTTTTCCTATCCAGCGTGCCATTCGGATCAATGCCCAAGGCCGTGTGGAAATGTTCAATCCCGAATACTTCAACACCCGTTCACAGGATCTGGAAGAAGCCTTTCATGATGCCGGGCAGTTCTATTGGGGGCGCGCCGATGCTTGGCTACAGGGAAAGCAGATCTTCAGTCCCGACGCATTGCCTGTATTGCTGCCCCGTCATCGCGTGCAGGATATTGATACACCCGAAGACTGGGTGCGAGCTGAATGGCTGTTCAAAGCCATGACTCAGGAAGGCTGATGCGTTGCTCATGAACGTCGTCTTCCGCGCCGATGCTTCCCTGCAGATGGGTACTGGTCACGTGATGCGCTGTCTGACCCTGGCTGATGCGCTCACAGCGGCTGGGGCCAGATGTGAGTTCATCTGCCGGACGCATCCCGGCAACCTGCTGGATTTGATCCGCAGCAAGGGTTATATCGCCCATGAGCTGTCTGTTCGTCAGGGTATGTCAGGAGCAGGCGTGTCCGGCTGCAAGACGGAGAGCGGTGAGCACGCATCTGCGCATAGTCATTGGCTCGGAGCCAGCCAGGCCGAAGATGCTGCAGCTTGCGTACCGATTCTCGCGGAACTGCAACCCGATTGGCTGATTGTTGATCACTACGCTCTGGACGTTCGCTGGGAGCAAGCCCTCAAGTCGCACTACCGCAGGCTAATGGTGATCGACGACCTGGCCGACCGACCGCATGCGTGCGACCTTCTTCTGGACCAAACCTACGGCCGTCAGGACGAAGACTACCGTGCATGGGTGCCCGACGACTGCCAAATCCTGTGCGGCTCGCAGTACGCCTTGCTTCGCCCGGAATTCGCCGCACGGCGTCCCTATAGCTTGCAGCGCCGAGTGAGGCCGCAGTTGCGTCAGCTGTTGATCAGCATGGGCGGTGTCGACAAAGACAATGCTACCGGTCGGGTGCTGGATGCGCTTCGCGACTGTCCGCTCCCGGGCGATTGTCGAATTACCGTGGTCATGGGCTCGACAGCCCCTTGGCTGAAGGAAGTAAAGCAACAAACACTTAGCTTGCCTTGGCCTAGCCAGGTTCTGGTTGGAGTCAGCGATATGGCACGCGTAATGGCTGATAGCGACCTGGCGATCGGCGCGGCAGGCGCGACTTCCTGGGAGCGCTGCTGCCTCGGGCTGCCAACAATCATGCTAGTGCTAGCGGACAATCAGCGAAAGGTCGCGCAAGGATTGGAGCAGGGGCAAGCGGCTCGGATTATCGAGAGGTTACAAGATATCGGCTCGTGCCTTCCCAAATTACTACGGCACCTTACCGAGCACCCGACGGCCCTGCAGCTGATGAGCCAATCGGCTACACGAATTGTCGACGGAAAGGGCGTGAGCACTGTTGTCCACCTATTGGAAACACTGACGTGACAATGAATTCGCAACAACGGGTTCGCCCGATGGCTCATGGCGATCTTATGAGCGTCCTTGCCTGGCGCAACCACCCGGACGTCCGTCGCTATATGTATACCCAGCATGAGATTTCGTTTGACGAACATAGTCGCTGGTTCGAGCGCGCTTCGCAGGACCCGAGCCGACACCTGCTCATGTATGAGAGCGAGGCCACCCCAATGGGCTTTATCAATATTCACCAAATAGCTGCAGGTGGAATAGCGGATTGGGGTTTCTACGCGGCACCGGATGCCCCAAAGGGTACCGGGAAACAGCTGGGACAGGCGGCTCTGCAGTACGCGTTCTCGGTGGTAGGTGTACACAAGCTTTGCGCCCAAGCCCTCCGCTATAACGAACGCTCCATTCGTTTTCACGGGAGTCTGGGATTCCAGCAGGAAGGTATCCTGCGGCAACAGCATTTCGATGGTCAGCATTACCACGATGTGGTGTGTTTTGGCCTGCTTGCCAATGAATGGCACATGAACCTTTGAGAGAACAATACATGCCTAACATACCGAGCATTAGCATCGCCGGTCGCCGTATCGCGGCTGACGAACCGCCTTACATCATTGCCGAACTCTCCGCTAACCATAACGGTAGGCTGGAAACTGCGCTGAGGATCATCGAAGAAGCTAAAAAAGCCGGCGCCGATGCGATCAAGCTGCAGACCTACACCGCCGATACCATCACCTTGAATTGTGACTCAGAAGAGTTCCAGATCCATGGCGGCTTGTGGGGCGGTAAGACCCTCTATCAGCTCTATCAAGAAGCCCATATGCCTTGGGACTGGCATAAGCCGTTGTTCGAGCATGCCCGCTCGCACGACATCACCATCTTCAGCTCTCCGTTCGACAACACGGCCGTCGACCTGCTCGAGGATCTAAACGCTCCGGCCTACAAGATCGCCTCTTTCGAAGCTGTAGACCTGCCGCTGATCAAGTACGTAGCCAGCACCGGCAAGCCGATGATCATCTCAACCGGCATGGCTGATGCCGAAGAAATACAAGAAGCGATCGACGCTGCCCGCGAAGGCGGCTGCAAGGAACTGGCGATCCTCCACTGTGTTAGCGGCTACCCCGCCCCGGCAGAGGATTACAACTTGCGCACCATCCCCGACATGATGCAGCGATTCGGCCTGGTTACCGGCCTGTCCGATCACACCTTGGACAACACCACAGCTATCGCCAGTGTGGTGCTCGGTGCCTCCATTATCGAGAAGCACTTTACCCTCGACCGCAATGGTGGTGGCCCAGACGATAGCTTCTCGCTGGAGCCGGTGGAGCTGGCGGCGCTGTGCCGCGACAGCAAGACAGTCTGGTCAGCGCTGGGCAAGGTGGACTATGGGCGCAAGTCCAGTGAGCAGGGGAACGCGAAGTTTCGGCGTTCACTTTACTTCGTGAAGGATTTGAAAGCCGGGGATGTAATTACGCCTAACGCGATCCGAAGCGTGAGGCCAGGATTCGGCGTTGCACCTAAATATATAGAGAAGGTCCTAGGTAAAAAGGTTAGAGAAGGTGTGGCGAGCGGTATGCCAGTGGCTTTCGATCTTATCTATTAATGGTTATAGTTATCGCTGGAACATAAAAAATTTATGAAAACCCTAGTTCGTTCATTTGTTGGGCGTGCGCCTCTCATGCTTCAGATGCAAATGGCAAAGGTTATACTTTGGCTAGAGGGTGTGTTGCAAGTCTTTCGTTGCTCGTATTTGCGGCGTTCTGGGATGACAGAATTTCTGTTGAATGCCCATTCGCCTCATGGTGATGTGTGCCATATATTGGCGTCGGGGTGGAGTCTGAATGATTCATTTTCTCGTATTGATAGGTCTAATGCTTTTGTAATTGGATTCAACTTCTCATTTCTAAAGTGCCCTGATCCCGATGTGCATTTTATTGAGAATGCATCTTCGGCAGATAAAAGGTTTTTTATTAACACGTTCCATCATTATGCGGCTTTAAATATTTTCAAGATCTCCGATAAAACACGTCTGGTATTCAAAAATATTTCCGAATTTAAGAACTCTACAAAGCTTATATGTTGGTTGTATGGCCGTGAGGCTGAGTTTGTTAGAGATCGGCATTACCGAATATTTTCTGGTAAAGGGGTGGGGCCGACATTGGCGTTGATGCTCGAAGATAAGCGGGGCCTGCCACAAGCTGTGTCTAGCGTAGTTGGGTTGGTTATCTGGGCTAAAAATATGGGATTTAAAAATATTGTCGTGCATGGTTTGGATTTTTATGGGCCCCACTTTTATGGGTCGGATTTACATAAAGCGATATTTGAAGGTTATATACCCGCTTGTTTCGATCCAGCCATTGGGAGTCATAAAACAGTTATCGGTGAAAATGGTGTGGGGGTTAAAGATCTGTTTATTGAGCTAAAGAAAAGTTTAGAGCGGCATGGGGTTAAGCTTTCGGCTGGTTCAGCGTTATCACCGTCTGCGGTATTCTTAGGAAGCGCCTATGACTAGCTATAAGTCGATGCGCTCTGTTTGTGCAACTTTGATTTTTGCATATGTGGCTCTTTCATGTGCGGCCTTTTACCTTGGCGATTTGCTTTTTAGATCGCTAGCTGTGATTGTGGGGTGTGTTGTATTTGTTTTAATGATCTGGTGGGCTCCCAAAAAAAACATTATTGTTCTCTCCTCATGTTGGGCGGTGATCTGTCTCGTCGCAGCTATTAACATGGTTTGGTCCGATCATAGATCGCTTTTTCTTGTGTTGATTTTTTTTTCCTGCCTGGGGGTTTCATGGGCAGCATTCGAATTTCAGTTGACGAAATATCTATATGAATATGTCTTTATCATGTTCTTGGCTTTAACATTCTTTCTTGTTTTTTTATTTGGATACGGATATAAGGAGTTTAATGTTTTTCTCGAAGGGTCTAGTCGTAACGTCTATTCGGCTCTTATGCTTGCTTCGGCGGTTGGGTACGTCCTTTCTGTTATTTATCGTGGAGAAAAGCCGGCCCTTTTCTTAATTGTGTTATTTGTTATGCTGAGCTACCCTCTTTACGGGAGGTCGGCTATTTTCTTTTCTGTTGTCTTGCTGTTCTCGGTTTTGTTTTTCTATTATAGAAAAACGTTATTTTTTTGCTTGTTTTGTTTTGTTTTGTTTTTGGTTTTTTCTTATATTTATTTTGATGGTCAAATTGATGGTTATGCGCGCGGTACGAATTTCGAAGCGGGGTTGGAAAGCGAGAGATTTGATATGTTAGCTGACTATTTCAAAGGGCTAGATGTAAACGGCGTCTTTTTTGGAGGCGACTTCACTGTCTACCCAAGTATTGAAGCTAAAGGGGGGAATCCTCATAATGCTTTTCTGCGCTTGCATGGCTATTGGGGGGTTGGTATCTCGATTCTGCTGTTCTTGTTCTTTGTTTCGCAAATTTTGGCCGTTCAAGATAAGCGTGCAATGATTGCGTTTACAGCTTTTCTTATTTTGGTTAGGTCGTTTTTTGATATCGTTTATTTGTTCAACTTATTCGATTATTTATTTTTTCCGGCAATTTTGTATTTTTTTTATAGGCCTTATTATGTTGGCAATGCTGATGTCTCGCGCATCGGTGTTGGTAGGGACTCGAATTTTTCGTGGGGTAAGCAATGAGAAAAGCACTTATAACCGGTATTACTGGTCAAGACGGTTCCTATCTAGCCGAACTTCTGTTAGAGAAGGGCTATGAGGTTCATGGCATCAAGCGTCGCGCTTCGCTGTTCAATACGCAGCGAGTCGATCATCTTTATCAAGATCCGCATGTCAATAACCGAAACTTTGTGCTCCACTATGGCGATCTCAGTGATTCGTCCAACCTGACGCGAATCATCCAGGAGGTGCAGCCCGATGAGGTGTACAACCTGGGTGCCCAGTCCCATGTTGCCGTGAGCTTCGAATCCCCCGAGTACACGGCCGATGTCGATGCTATGGGCACGCTCCGCTTGCTGGAGGCCATTCGGCTGCTGGGCCTGGAGAAGAAGACGCGTTTCTACCAGGCATCTACGTCGGAGCTGTATGGCCTTGTGCAGGAAATCCCGCAGAAGGAAACCACCCCGTTCTACCCGCGTTCGCCCTATGCAGTGGCTAAGCTGTACGCCTACTGGATCACCGTGAACTACCGCGAGGCCTACGGCATGTATGCCTGCAACGGCATTCTGTTCAACCACGAGTCGCCGCGCCGCGGCGAAACCTTCGTGACCCGCAAGATCACCCGCGGCCTGGCCAATATCGCCCAGGGCCTGGAGCAGTGCCTGTACATGGGCAACCTGGACGCACTGCGCGACTGGGGCCACGCCAAGGACTACGTGCGCATGCAGTGGATGATGCTGCAGCAGGAGCAGCCGGAGGACTTCGTGATCGCCACCGGCGTGCAGTACTCGGTACGCGAGTTCATCCGCTGGTCGGCGGCCGAGCTGGGCATCACCCTGAAGTTCGAAGGCCAGGGCGTGGAGGAGCTCGCCATCATCGAGGCTATCGAGGGCGAAAAAGCTCCGGCGCTTAAGGTTGGCGATGTGGTCGTGCGCGTCGATCCGCGTTATTTCCGCCCTGCGGAAGTGGAAACACTGCTTGGCGATCCGACTAAGGCGAAAGATAAGCTTGGCTGGGTGCCGGAAATTACAGTCCAGGAGATGTGTGCCGAGATGGTTCGCGAGGATCTCACCGCGGCGCGCCGCCATGCCTTGCTCAAGCAGCATGGTCATGACATACCGGTACCAATGGAGAACTGACCGTGGCCCGTGATCTGAACCAGACCATATTTGTGGCCGGCCATCGCGGCATGGTTGGCTCGGCGATTGTCCGCCGTCTTCGGGCATTGGGGTACGACAATATCCTGACTACCGGGCGGGACGAGCTCAATCTGCTCGATCAGCAGGCAGTGCACGCCTGGTTTCAGTCCCATGCGATCAATCAGGTTTATCTAGCCGCGGCCAAGGTCGGTGGCATACACGCCAACAATACCTTCCCGGCTGATTTCATCTACGAAAATCTGATGATCGAAGCCAACATCATCCATGCGGCGCACATCCATGGCGTGCAGAAGCTGTTGTTCCTCGGCTCTTCATGCATTTACCCCAAGCACGCCGAGCAACCGATGAGAGAGGAGTCGTTACTGACCGCTACTCTCGAACCGACCAACGAGCCGTATGCTATCGCCAAGATTGCCGGTATCAAGCTCTGCGAAAGCTACAACCGACAACATGTGCGCGACTACCGCAGCGTCATGCCGACCAACCTATATGGCCCGCATGACAACTTCCATCCCGATAACAGTCATGTGATTCCCGCATTGCTACGGCGTTTCCACGAAGCTGTTCAGCGCGGCGACAAAGAAGTGGTGATTTGGGGAAGTGGTAAGGCGATGCGTGAGTTCTTGCATGTCGATGATATGGCTGCAGCCAGCGTCCACGTCATGGAGCTTGATCAGGCCGCTTACCAGGCTGCAACGCAACCAATGCTTTCGCACATTAATGTTGGTACCGGCGTGGATTGCACTATTCGGACGCTGGCGGAAACCATCGCCAGCGTCACCGGCTTCAAGGGACAGCTGATATTCGACAGCAACAAGCCGGACGGTGCGCCTCGCAAGCTCATGGATGCCTCTCGCCTCAAGAGCCTCGGTTGGGAGGCCAGCATCACGCTGGAAGACGGTTTGCGTAGCGCCTATGGATGGTATGTCTCGAATGTCGAACAGGCACGGTCGCAGTGACTTCGGGAGTGCTTGCATGTGGCTAGACGAGGATGCTTTTCGGGGCGTAGTGGCTTCTACTCCGTTGGTTTCCATTGATCTTGTTGTTCAGAACGAGCATGGCGAGCTGCTTCTCGGCCATCGCCTGAATCGTCCGGCTCAGGGCTTCTGGTTCGTGCCAGGTGGTCGTATCCAGAAGAACGAGACTCTCGATGAAGCGTTCCGACGTCTCACTTCTGGCGAGCTGGGAAGTGCTTTCGACCGTGCTTCTGCGGGACTGCTTGGCATATATGAGCATTTCTATGCAGATAGCGTTTTTGGTACGGCCGAGGATGGCATTGATACCCACTATATAGTGCTTGCCTATCACTTGCTGCTGCCTATTGGTCACGTCCTCACGCTGCCAATTGAGCAGCACAGCGCTTATCGCTGGTGGTCAATCACTGAAGTTGAGGCCAGCGCCAAGGTGCACGGCAATTCACGTGCATATCTAGACGCGCTGCGTATGCATATGCGTGAAGGAAAATGAAATGCTTCTACCGGTAATCATAGCCGGCGGTTCGGGCTCGCGTCTGTGGCCGTTATCGCGGCAGCTTAATCCCAAGCAGTTTCTGGCGTTGACCGATGCGCAGTTATCCATGTTGCAGTCGACCATCCGCCGGCTGGATGGTCTCGAAGCGGGTTTGCCTCTGCTGATCTGCAACGAGCAGCATCGGTTCCTCGCTGCAGAGCAGCTCCGCCAGTTGAGTATGGAGCAGGCCAGTATTCTGCTCGAGCCTGTTGGACGGAATACAGCACCGGCAATCGCCTTGGCTGCGTTGCAGGCAACACAGGAGGGCGATGACCCGATTCTGCTCGTGTTGGCCGCGGATCACCTGATTCAGGATGTGGACGCCTTTCACTCCAGTATCCAAGCGGCGATGCCGTTCGCTACCAATGGCAAGCTCGTTACGTTCGGCATCGTTCCGACGAATCCGGAAACCGGGTACGGCTATATAGAGAAAGGCAAGGAGCTGGGCGAGGGCGGCTTTGCGGTGAACCGCTTCGTGGAAAAGCCGAGTCTGGATATCGCAGAGGAATACTTGGCGAGTGGTGAGTACTTTTGGAACAGCGGTATGTTCATGTTCCGAGCTAGCCGGTATCTGGACGAGTTGGAGCGTCACCAGCCGTCAATACTTGCGGCTTGTCGTCAGGCGCTCGCGGCCGGAACGCAGGATATGCATTTCGTTCGGGTAGATGCAGCCACATTTGCTGCCTGTCCGGAGGACTCCGTTGACTATGCCGTGATGGAGAAGACAAACGATGCAGTCATGGTGCCGCTAGATGCTGGTTGGAGCGACGTTGGGTCTTGGACGGCGCTCTGGGAGGCCAGTAACAAGGATGCTGAAGGAAATGTGTTCAAGGGCGACGTCCTCGGCCACGCCACTCGCAATTCCTTTGTTCACGCTGACAGCCGCCTGGTGGCAACGCTGGGGGTTGAAGATTTGGTAATCGTAGAGACCAAAGACGCTGTGCTGGTCGCCCATAAAAACCAGGTGCAAGACGTCAAGAAGCTCGTCGAGCGCATCAAAGCTGATAATCGCCACGAGCACCTCAATCACAGGGAGGTCTATCGTCCTTGGGGGGTGTATGACGCCATCGACAGCGGGCACCGTTATCAAGTCAAGCGCATTACCGTCCAACCGGGCGCCAAGCTGTCTGTGCAGATGCATCATCATCGGGCTGAGCATTGGGTCGTGGTCAGCGGGACTGCCAAGGTGACTAACGGCGATAAGACTTACTTGGTCACCGAAAACCAATCGACCTACATACCGGTAGGCCAAGTCCATGCACTGGAAAACCCCGGAGTAATCCCATTGGAGCTGATTGAAGTTCAGTCGGGTTCTTATCTGGGCGAAGACGATATTGTGCGGTTCGAAGATCAGTATGGGCGCGCGTAAGGGGACGGTTTGAAGATTTCAATAATTACGGTGGCCTACAATAGTTCCGCTACCATCGAAACGACGCTCGACTCGGTACAGGCACAAGGCTATCCGGACTTGGAATATATCGTGGTCGATGGCGGTTCTACCGATGCGACATTGGATGTCGTACGTAACTATCCCGGTCTGGTTACTCAGCTTATTTCCGAGCCTGACCGCGGGATCTACGACGCGATGAATAAAGGTGTCCAGCGAGCTACCGGGGAGGTTGTTGGTATCCTCAACTCAGATGATTTCTATCGCCATTCACGGGTGCTGCAAGAGGTCGCTGAAGCCTTCGCGGCTGATCCAGAGTTGGAGGTATTGATGGGGGATGTGGATTTCGTGTCGGACGAGGATCTGCAAGAGCCAGTGAGAACTTATCGCGCGACGGGTTTCCGACCCTGGATGTTTCGTTTGGGTTTCATGCCGCCACACCCAGCAATCTTTATTCGAAAATCTGCGTACGAGCGTGTTGGGCTATATAAGCTAGGCTACAGGATAGCTGCCGATTTCGACTTTCTTGTGAGACTGTTGCTGATCGACCGAGCAAAGTATCGAATCGCAGGTACCCAATGGGTCAGAATGCGCACCGGCGGAGCCAGCACTGCTGGCTGGAAAAGCAATTTGATATCCACTCGCGAGATGCTGCGTTCATTGCGTGAGAACGGCGTTTTTTCTTCTATGCCGATGCTGTTGCTTCGATTGCCTGTCAAATACATCAGACAGGTATTTCTATGAATGTCCTGTTGACGGGAGCGAACGGTTTCTTAGGGCGCGCCATTGTGGCTCATCTATGCCGGCAGGATCGGATCACCCTTTCCTGCGCGGTGCGTTCACCTCTCGCTCAGGTGCGCTTTGCGACTTTTGCTGTAGGCGATCTTTGCGGTGCTAATGACTGGTCGCAACCTCTGCTTGGCCAGCAAGTAGTCATTCATGCTGCAGCGCGCGCCCATATCATGAAAGACGAGCTCGCCGACCCCCTCAGCGAATACCGTCTCGTCAACGTGGAAGGCACGCTTAATCTGGCTCGTCAGGCCGCTGCTGCTGGAGTCGAGCGTTTTATCTATATCAGTTCCATCAAGGTCAATGGTGAGTCGACGCCTTTGGGCAAGCCGTTCGTATCCAGCGACGCGCCTGCACCTGAAGACCCCTACGGGCTTTCCAAGCTGGAAGCTGAGCAAGGCCTGATGCAACTGGCTGCCGAGACTGGGATGGAGGTCGTGATAATCCGCCCTCCGCTCGTTTACGGGCCAGGTGTAAAGGGAAACTTTGCCAGCATGATCAAGTTGATCGACAGAGGTATTCCGCTGCCCTTTGGTGCTATCCATAACAAGCGCTCTCTGGTCGGTGTCGATAATCTGGTGGACCTTATCATTCGTTGCGTCGACCATCCTGCTGCCGCAAACCAGATATTTCTCGCAGGCGACGGCAAGGACCTGTCTACTACGGAGCTATTACTTGGCGTAGGCAAGGCGATGGATAAGCCAGCCAAGTTAATTCCAGCTCCTGCTGGATTTCTCCAGCTGGGTGCTACGTTGCTTGGCAAGAAGGCGATGGCTCAGCGGTTGCTAGGCTCTCTGCAAGTGGACATCAGCAAGACATGCGAGCTGTTGGACTGGAAGCCGCCGTACACGGTCGAAGAGGGCCTGCGTCGCTGCTTCGAGCCCGTCAAATGACTATCCGCAGGTAACCTTCGTGATCCGTATTTTCGATTTTGTCTTCTCTCTGCTGGGGTTGGTTTTCGGCTTTCCTGTGCTCGTATTACTTACGATCGTCGGACTTTTCGATACAGGTTCCCCGATTTTTCGGCAAGTGCGTGTCGGTCGCCATAAGCAGCCGTTCACGCTGGTTAAGTTCCGCACCATGCGGGTGGACACGGCGTCGGTTGCCACGCATCTGGCCAGTAGTGCGTCGATTACGCGATTCGGTCATTTTTTGCGCAAGACGAAGCTCGACGAGCTACCGCAGCTCTGGAATGTGCTCAAGGGTGAGATGAGCTTGGTGGGACCACGTCCTGGGCTGTTCAACCAAGAGGAGTTGACGGTCGAACGGGCCAAACGTGGTGTTTACGATGTGCGCCCTGGCATAACGGGCCTGGCCCAGGTTAGCGAGATCGATATGTCGACGCCGGTTTTGTTGGCCGAAACCGACCTGCAAATGATTAAGAGCCTGACTCTGGCTAACTACTTCAAGTACATCTTTATGACTGTGGCTGGAAAAGGCGCCGGAGATCGCGTCGTTCGATAGCTCGTTGGCTCGAGCTCTTGGAGATCTACCGCAGGTCTGAATTGTCGTTTAGGTGCTTCATATCGTGAAGGCTTGTGCTTTGCTGTTAAGCCACTCGCTAATTGCATTTCGCGTGATCATAGCAGTGGTTGGCTAAGGAAGGGGCGTGTTTGTGTTGAGTTTGGCGGAAAAATTGCGGGCCCGATTGGTTTCTTTGCCTCGGCGCTACAAGCGCTTGATCCAGCTAGCGGCGGATATCGTGCTGGTATGGGTGGCGCTCTGGTTGGCCTTTGTGGTGCGGCTGGGCGACTCTAAAAATATCGAGCCGTTGGATGGCCATGCCTGGCTGTTCGGTATCGCGCCCGTCATCGCTATTCCATTCTTTATCCGCTTCGGCATGTACCGCGCGGTGATGCGCTATTTCGGCAACGATGCGCTGATGGCCATTGCCAAGGCTGTCACGTTGTCTGCTTTGCTACTTTCCCTCGCTGTGTATTGGAACTCCGACGCGCCCAAGCTGATCCCGCGCTCGATGGTGTTCAACTACTGGTGGCTGAGCTTGGTACTGATTGGCGGCTTGCGGTTGGTGATGCGCCAATACTTCATGGGGGATTGGTTCTCTCCGACCACACTTACCAAGTTCAAAGGCAAGGAAGCGGGTTTGCCGAAGGTTGCCGTATATGGCGCGGGCGCCGCGGGTAATCAGTTGGTTGCAGCGTTGCGCATGGGGCGTGCCATGCGGCCGGTGGCGTTCATCGACGACGACCCGAACCTGCATAACCGAGTCATTGCCGGGCTGCGGGTGTATTCGGCGAAGCATATCGGGCAACTGGTGGAGGATACGGGGGCGGGTGAGATCCTGCTGGCCATTCCTTCCGCTTCACGCGGCCGTCGGCGCGAGATTCTGGAAATGCTCGAGCGTTTCCCGCTGCATGTACGCAGTGTGCCGGGCTTTATGGATTTGGCGAGCGGAAAAGTGCAGGTCGAAGATATTCAGGAGGTGGATATTGCCGACCTGTTAGGGCGCGATGCCGTACCGCCGCAGCAGGCACTGTTCGAGAAGTGTATTCGTGGCAAGGTGGTGATGGTGACCGGTGCAGGCGGGTCTATCGGCTCGGAGCTGTGCCGTCAGATCCTTTCTAACAAGCCACAGGCGCTGCTGTTGTTCGAACACAGTGAGTTCAACCTTTACAGCATTCATATGGAATTGGAGCGTCTGATCGAGCGTACGTCATTGCCGATCAGGCTGGTGCCGATCCTGGGTTCCATTCGCAATGCTGATCGATTGCTGGATGTGATGCGCACCTGGGGAGTGGAGACGATTTACCACGCGGCTGCTTACAAGCATGTGCCTATGGTCGAGCACAATGTGGCAGAGGGCGTACTGAACAATGTGATTGGCACCCTGAACACTGCGCAGGCAGCCGTTCAGGCGGGTGTGAGCAACTTCGTGTTGATCTCCACTGACAAGGCCGTTCGGCCGACGAACGTGATGGGCAGTACCAAGCGTGTTGCTGAGCTGGTTCTGCAGGCGCTCAGCCGTGAGCCGGCGCCGGGCTTGTTTGGCACCGCGGGCAGCGTGCATCACGTCAACAAGACCCGTTTCACCATGGTGCGTTTCGGCAATGTGCTCGGCTCGTCGGGCTCGGTCATCCCTCGTTTCTATGCGCAGATCCGCGCGGGCGGGCCGGTGACGGTGACGCATCCGAAGATCACCCGTTACTTCATGACCATTCCCGAAGCAGCTCAGCTGGTTATTCAGGCGGGTTCGATGGGGCAGGGTGGCGATGTGTTTGTGCTCGACATGGGGCAGCCGGTTAAGATCGCTGAGCTGGCCGAGAAACTCATTCATCTGTCTGGCCTGAGCGTGCGCTCGGAAAAGTGCCCGCACGGAGATATCGCTATCGAGTACACCGGTCTGCGCCCCGGCGAGAAGCTGTACGAGGAGCTATTGATCGGCGACAACGTGAGCCCCACCGAGCATCCGATGATCATGCGCGCCGATGAGGAATATCTCGACTGGGATGTACTCAAGGACCGGTTGGCGAAACTGCTCAAGGCGGTGGAAAGCGATGATTACCCGCAGGTACGGCAGCTGCTTCGCGAGGTGGTGAGCGGGTATGTACCGGAGGGAGAAATCGTCGACTGGATCTACCAGCAGCGGCGGGTAGAGCCCGAGTAGTAAGTAGAGTTACGTCAGGGTGGCCTGGTCTTCTGGCAGCTTCTGAACAGCCCAGCTGGTTGGGAAGGCGCGATTTTAAATCTGCTCTGCAACAGCCTCCACCGTGAGAGTACCTCCCTTCCCAAGGGGGCTTCAGCCCCCACCATTAGCGGCTGTTGATTGCCTCTCTGTTGGTCAAATACTCCTCGCCATTCGGCTGGCTGGTGTCGGATATCAGTGCCGTGCACCCTCATCCGACATGCTCAGCAGCTGCTTTTCACGGTTCCAGTCGAACGGTTCGTCGTTCTGCTCGGCTTCGTAGCGGCGCTCTTCGAGTTGCTGGAATACGGCGATCTCGTCATCGGGCATAAAGTGCAGGCAGTCGCCGCCGAAGAACCACAGTAGGTCACGCGGAACCAGGTGGGCGATCTGCGGATAGCGGTGGAAAACCTGGCAGATCAGGTCCTGGCCCATGTGGCGCTCTTCCGGGACGTTCTGCAGGTTCATGATCAGTTCGTCGAAGCGTTCGAGGAACAGTGCGTGGCTTTCTTCCGAGACTTGTTCGGCCTCGCCCATGGCAAGCAGGATGCCGCGCAGATGGGCCAGCAGGGCCAGGTTGTGATCGTGGTATGGATTGGCCATGGTTCACCTGTGTCGGTTTTTTGAAAGGCGCGATTATAGGCGTGCGCGCCGGTGGATTGGGTGTCTGGTTGACTCGCTGCGGCGCCGAGGGTTCGGTTTTAAAGGCGCTGACCGGATCGGGCGGTATGGCGGGCAACTGTCCCAAGCGTGACTGCTCTACTGCTGTGCGCATCGCGTTACACGAGTTTGCCTTGCGCGCTTCTGTTGGCGGCTGGCTTGTATTGCTGGACCGGTACCCGCTGCTGAAGAGCTAAACCGTGTAAACCGTTGCAGGCGTGGAGCGCTAGATCGAGGCGACCAACGAATGTTGGGCCGGAATACTTACCAGGCTGAGCAAGTAACCGTCGAAGGTAGCGAACTGGCCATCGAGCTCTGCGCCTGTGCGCCAGCCTCCTGGAAGGTCGATTAGCAAACGGAGGCGAGCGGTGCCGTGCTGCGTGACCTCCGCGACGGCGGCATCCTGGAAATAAAACCGCTGTTTGACCAACGGGTAAAGTGCCTTGAACAGGCTTTCCTTCAGGGAGAAGGAGCGGGTGACGAGTTCGGCTCGTTCGCCGAGGCTCAGGAGCGTGTAGCCCTCCAGCTCGCTGGGCGTGAGGATCTCGTTGGCGAGACGATCGGCGCGTTCGGACGTCATCACGCGTTCGATATCCAGCCCCAGACCAGCCCAATGTTCCCGATGACCCGCGACCACGCCGGCCCAACCTGCGCTGTGCGTGATCGAGCCAACTACCCCCTGTGGCCACTGTGGCGCCCGGTCTTCACCTACCGGCGGCACGAACGGCTTGCCGGTTAGCCCGCGCAGTGCTTCCAGGGCGCAGAGGCGGCCGGCAAGAAACTCGGCTTGCCGTTTGCTGACGCCTTTTTGTACGGGAATTCCCCAGCGATCAAAATCTTCAGGATCGAGCTGTGCTGGATCGAAGGACGTGCTCAGCAGACGAGCGCCGGTGAGCGCTTCAGGTAGCGGCCAGTGGTCGAGCGGAGTCGAACAGCAGCGCGGGTAGGGAGGTTGGTCGTTCATGCCCGCTATTCTGCCTCAAGCATTGGCAGGATGCGTTTGTCATCGTTGTATTGGACTTCCTCTTGCGACTTCGCCGCTTACTGAACAACCGGCGTGGCACCGATATTTGCGCCGCCGCGTGGTCGGAGCTGGACTTGCCGGCTCTATTCCTCTCGATCGGTTTGTTCGTTCCGCGGCGCGCTGCACCGACGCAAATCAACCTCGCGCGATCTAGATCGGCGTTTCCCTCGCTATGCGCTTGGCGTGCCTGCTAGGGTTGAGGCATCCATCAGGGCGGAGAAAACGATGTTCGAATCAGCCGAAATTGGTCACTCCATCGACAAGGCAACCTACGATGCG
The DNA here is from genome assembly GCF_000327065.1 of Stutzerimonas stutzeri RCH2. NCBI lineage: Bacteria > Pseudomonadati > Pseudomonadota > Gammaproteobacteria > Pseudomonadales > Pseudomonadaceae > Stutzerimonas > Stutzerimonas stutzeri. Next base: position 1,927,755 of record NC_019936.1, read on the forward strand.
GCCGTACCCGAGTTGCGTGAAGCGCTGCTGCAGGCGCAGTACCGGCTCAAGGCACAGGCGGGGTTCCCGGTCCTGATACTGATCAATGGGATCGAGGGTGCCGGCAAAGGGGAAACCATCAAGCTGCTCAATGAATGGATGGACCCGCGGCTGATTCGCGTCGACAGCTTCGACGTGCCCAGTGATGAAGAGCTCGCGCATCCACCGGCCTGGCGCTTCTGGCGACGACTGCCGCCGAAGGGGCATACCGGCATCTTCTTCGGTAACTGGTACAGCAAGATGCTCGAAGATCGCGTGCATGGTCGCATCAACGGCGCCGAGCTGAAGCTGGCCACCGCCCGAGCTCAGCGTCTGGAGCGGATGCTCTGCGACGAGGGCGCACTGATCTTCAAGTTCTGGTTCCATCTTTCCAAGGAGCGGATGAATGCCAGGCTCGATTCGCTGAAAAACGATCCATTGCATAGTTGGCGCATCAGCCCGCTGGATTGGCAGCAGTCCAAGACTTACGACAAGTTCGTGCATCACGGCGAGAAGATCCTGCGGCTCAGCAGTCGGGATTTCGCGCCCTGGTATGTAATCGAAGGCGCCGATGAGCGTTATCGCAGCCTGACCGTCGGGCGTATTCTGCTGGAGGGGCTGCAAGCCGCGCTCGCCGCCGCGGAACAGCCTGAACGGGCATCATCCCAGCCGCATTCGGCACCGCTGCAGATCGATCTGGACCATCTGAGCCTGCTTGATAGCCTCGATCTGAGCCAGAAGCTCAGCAAGGATGACTATCAGCAGCAGCTCGCCGAGGAACAGGCGCGCTTGTCACAGTTATTGCGGGATCGTCGTCTGCGCAAGCGAGGGGTGCTGGCGTTGTTCGAAGGGCACGACGCTGCGGGCAAGGGCAGTGCGATTCGACGCGTCACCGGCGCGCTGGACCCGCGGATGTACCGGACCATACAGATTGCTGCGCCATCCGAAGAAGAGCGTGCGCAGCCTTGGCTATGGCGCTTTTGGCGCAATGTACCGGAGCGTGGAAAATTCACCATCTTTGATCGCTCCTGGTACGGCCGCGTGCTGGTCGAGCGGGTGGAAGGGTTCTGCACTCCGGATGAGTGGTTGCGCGCGTACTCGGAGATCAACGACTTCGAGGAGCAGCTGGTCGACGCCGATATCGTGCTGGTCAAGTTCTGGCTGACCATCGACAAGAATACCCAGCTCAAGCGGTTCAAGGAGCGCGAGGAAACTGTCTTCAAGCGCTTCAAGATCACCGATGAAGACTGGCGCAATCGTGAGCGCTGGGATGATTACGGGCATGCCGTGGCCGATATGGTCGATCGCACCAGTACCGAGATCGCGCCCTGGACATTGGTAGAGGCCAACGACAAGCGCTTTGCCAGGGTCAAGGTGCTGCGCACATTGAGCGAGGCGCTGGAGGCGGCGATCGAGAAGGCGCGTTGATGGGCAGGTTTCCAGGCAGTTGCCTGCGTGGTTGTTGGTGACCGCGTCGCTGCCGGGGACGCAGCGCGATCAAAACCGCTCTCACTCTTGTGATGTTTCTGCCTGTTCATGCCGTAAGTGCGGTCTCGGTGGCCGCAGGTACCAGTATCTGCTGGCAGGAAGCAGGAGCTTTGTGGTCGTGGCCGCTCCCACATCCCAGCGCGCCACGAGATTGGGGAGTGATCTTATCCGCGAATTGATCTGTAGCTAGGTTGGCGGCGCTTGTACTCCGACCTACCACCTCCCCATGCGCGCTGTCCGGCCGGCGAGGCGATGGCCGTGCATATCCAAGCTGAATGGTCGTCGCCAGTCTGGCGAGGCGGCCACTATGCTCCGGTTACCGTCCACCCGGCGGTCGTGGAACAATCCGTGCGCGCCGCGCCGTCACAACATCCCCGCGACCGCCCCTAGTTTCCGAGGTATGTCATGCGTGAAGTAGTGATCGTCGATAGCGTGCGGACCGGCCTGGCCAAGTCTTTCCGCGGCAAGTTCAACATGACCCGTCCCGACGACATGGCTGCGCATTGCGTCGATGCGCTGTTGTCGCGTAACGATCTCGACCCCGCGCTGGTCGAGGATTGCATCGTCGGTGCCGGCTCCAACGAAGGCGCGCAGGGTTACAACATCGGCCGTAACGTCGCCGTGCTGTCGCGGCTGGGCATCGGTTGCGCCGGCATGACGCTCAATCGCTATTGCTCGTCGGGTCTGCAGGCCATCGCAGTGGCCGCCAACCAGATCGCCTCTGGCTGTAGCGACATCATCGTCGCCGGCGGGGTGGAATCGATCACTCTGACCCTGAAAAGTCGCAACACCGACCACCTGTTCAACCCGATCATTCAGGAACGTGTGCCAGGCATCTACCACACCATGGGGCAGACGGCCGAACTGGTGGCGCGTCGCTACAACGTGACCCGCGAGCAGCAGGACCTCTACTCGCTGCAGAGCCAGCAGCGCACTGCACGGGCGCAGGCCGAAGGGCTGTTCAGGGACGAGATCGTACCGATGAACGTCCAGTACTTCACCGAAGACAAGAACACTGGCGAGCGTACCGTGCATGAGGGCGTGGTCGACGCTGACGATTGCAACCGCCCGGATACCACGCTGGAAAGCTTGGCGGGGCTCAAGCCGGTTTTCGCCGAAGATGGGTCTGTCACTGCCGGCAATGCCTCGCAGCTATCCGATGGCGCATCCATGACGCTGGTGATGAGCCTGGACAAGGCTATCGAGCTAGGCCTCAAGCCGCGTGCGTTCTTCCGTGGTTTCACCGTGGCGGGCTGCGAGCCGGAGGAGATGGGCATCGGGCCGGTATATGCCGTGCCGCGCTTGCTCAAGGCGAAAGGGTTGCAGGTTGCCGATATCGATCTCTGGGAGCTCAATGAAGCGTTCGCCTCCCAGTGTCTGTACTGCCGCGACACGCTTGGAATCGACAATGAAAAGTACAACGTCAATGGCGGCTCGATCTCGATCGGGCATCCGTTCGGCATGACCGGTTCGCGCACCGCCGGGCATCTCATTCGTGAGCTGCAGCGGCGCGAACTGCGTTACGGCGTGGTGACCATGTGTGTGGGTGGTGGAATGGGTGCCGCCGGGTTGTTCGAAGCGGTGCGCTAACGCTTACGGAACAACCGTCAAAGGGAAGCGGGCCTGCTACCAAGCTGTAGCAGGCCCGTTTTTCGTTTGGCCGCGTGGTCGGGGGGGGCTTGGCAAGCCGTTCCTGTTTGGCGCCGAGGAGTGGCGCCGATGGCAGGTGTGCATCCGGCTCCGACGTACGCACTGCACGCATATCGCAATGGCATATGCCCATATACGAAAAAGCCGCAGAGCATCTTGCGATGGCTCTGCGGCTTTTCTTCACCCAACGATTGGTTGGGCTAGGTGGCGCTTAGCGGCCCAGGTTGTAGTCCGCTGCGGCACCGATGCCGATGACGTTAGCCGACGGCAGCAGCTGGCTGATGAAGCGGTTCCAGCGGGTGATGTTGGCCGGACCAACGAACACCACGTCCTGCGGCTGCAGCGGGAAGTGCTTGGCCAGTGCAAAGGCGGTCGGCGACTTGGCGTTCAACTGGAACACCTTGGCCGGCTCGGTGGCCATGTTTTCCGCGCCGCGGATCACGTACAGCGCTTCACCATCGGCAGTCTCCTGGCGAATGCCGCCGGCAGTGCCGACTGCGTCCATCAGGTTCATGCTGGTGGCTTTGAAGGACAGCGCTTGTGGCAGGTTGACCTCGCCCAGCACGTAGATCTTGCGCTGGTCGTTATACGGCAGATGCAGCTGGTCACCGTCTTTCAGGTAAACCTGATGCAGCCACGAGTCCGGGCGGTTCAGCGAATCCATGTCGAGCATGTACTCGCGGCCGTCACGCTTAAGGGTCAGACCGGTAAGATCGGCGGTCTCGGTGTCGACGCCTGCTTGGCCGATGGCCTGGGTAATGGTCATCGGTGCAGTCGTAACCGGCACTTCGCCGGCCGTGTTGAATGCACCGGAAACGACTACGCGCTGGCTACCGAAGCGCAGGATGGACACGTCCACCTGTGGGCTGTCGATGTAGTTGGTCAGGCGGCGGGCGATGGTGGCGCGCAGCTCTTCGATGGTCTTGCCGGCGGCATCGACGTTGCCGATGTACGGGTAGAAGAGGGTGCCATCAGGGCGTACCAGACGTCCGTTGGCATCCAGCTGCTGCTGCGGGCCGGACGGTGCGGTCAGTTCCGGATGGTCCCAGACAGTGATGTAGAGCAGATCGTTGGCGCCGATGCGGTAGGCGCTGGGCTTGTAGTTCAGCAGTTCCTGCTTGCTCGATGTGCCTTTGTCGGAGGCCAGTTCGCCCTTGAGCATCTCGGGGGTGATGCGGATCAGCTGGACCGTGCCGTGTTCGGCTTCGGCGCCATCCTTGAACTCATCGGGATCGAGATACTGGCCAGGGGCGAAAGCGCAACCCTGCAGCGCGAGGGCGGAAGTAAAAGCAAGAGCGATAAATGGTTTCATAGGTTGTTCATCCTTGACGGAGTGGTTGTTGTTCAAAGAGTGAGACGGCTTGATTCACTTTTTTGCCTGAGGCATTCGAGTTGTTTTTTCGCCTTTCCAAGAGGACCGGAGTCATCACTCCACACTCCTCAGCGACCAAGTTCGATCGGTAGCCAAAGTATTTCTCCTTCCTGAATGTTCATCTCCAGCAGCTTTTATATTCAGCCACGCGGAAAGCTTTTTCTTTCCCTCCAGGTTGTAAGACTGCAGCTGTTGCTTGGCAGGTTTAATCCTTTACTTGTTTATGCGCGCGCTGCAGCAGTACGAACGAGGCGAGACGGCGCCGGTGTTTAGTTAGATGTTGAATTGCCATCCTGACACGCTCACACAGAAGGGATAGACCGTCCCGATCTGGCTGGGTTCACCGCGGTTCATGGCAATTTCAGCCAATTTTTCGATAAGTTGCCTCAGCTATCCTGTTTTGCCGGCCTTGCTTTCTGCGCGCGGTAGTTTTTCTCTCGCATAAAGGCTGGAACTATGAATAACGCGTCATGGGCATAGCGCTTAACCAGTCGTTTAGGCTCGGAGCACATACGATGCAGCCATTCGAGTTTGCAGTTCTGCATCCAGACCGGTGCACGTTTGATACTGCCGGTGGCGAACGAAATGGATGCACCGATGCAGAAGCCCATGCCGGTTCGTTCATGACTTTCGATAGAACTGGCGAGTATTTCCTGGCGGGGCGCGCCAACTGCATAGAGCACTAGTTCGGAAGGGTTATCCCTGATGAACTGCAATGCCTGCTGAACTTCGTCCGGGCGATTGATAAAGCCCATCGGTGGGTTGTGGTGATAAAGCGTAATACCGGGATAGAGCGCTCGGAGCTTGATGCATTCCTGTTCGGTAGCACCGATCAGGACCACCCGCAGACGATCCCGGTCGGCCCACTCCAGCAGGTCCATCGTCAAATCGCTGCCCGGGATCACCTCTTCTACATGCACACCCAAGCGTTGCAGCAGCGGCTGCAGAATTCGGCTGTCGCACAGGCGCAGGCGTGCCTTGGCATAGGCTTCACGCAGCGCAGGGTTTTCCTGCAGCTGCGCGAGGTGGTCGACATTGGGTGTCACCACGAACGAGTAGGGCTGCTTGACCCCCTCGCGAATGCAGTTCAGCAACGTCGCTTTGCTGCCGGTGTAGAAATTCACACCGAACGCGTGGTTAGTCTCGTTAGACACTCATCGTTACTCCCTTGAAAGCGCCTTTTACGCCGGACCAGGCGAGGCTGGGATGGTTGAACTCCTTGATGACGGTGATCGCCGACAGGAAGCAGGCCGACGCGAACGCGAAGCCCTGGCCGTAGAAGCGCTTGTTGAAACGGGTTGCCGCGCGGTTGCGGTAGTAGTGGTAGAAGGCCGAACGACCACCCGAGCTGAGCGAGCCGTAGTGGAAGAGCCTGCTGCTGGGTACGACGCGGATCGAGATGCCCTTCTTCTTCGCCTGGAACTGCCAGTCGACTTCCTCGGAGTACATGAAGTACGCCTCGTCCATCAGGCCGATGCGCTCGACCAGCTTGGCCGAGAAGGCCAGGCTGCAACCCATCAGGTAATCGGGTTGCTCGCTGTTCTGCGCCATGGCCTCTAGGGTCTGGTCCTTGCCCAGCAGCTTGGCTTTGCCCAGCAGCGGGTAGAGCTTGCCGCCGCCGTAGCATTCCAGGCGCCCGGTGTCGGCGCTGAGGATGACCGAGCCGACGAACTGGCGGTCGTTCTCTTTCAGCGCATCGAGCAGCGGCGTAAAGGCATCGCTATCGACATAGGTGTCGTTGTTGACGATCCAGAAATTGGTCACTGGCAGGTTGTCCAACGCCCAACGCAGGCCGTAGTTGTTGCCGCCGGCGTAACCGTTGTTCTCCGGGTTGGCGAGCAGCGTCACGTTGTGGCGAGGCTTGGCCTCCAGCCATTGGTTGAATGCCACGACGGAGCCGTCCTGGGAGTCGTTGTCGATGACCACCACATGGTTGAGAGCCGGGCAATGAGCGAGCAGGCTCTCAACGCAACTGATGGTTTCAGTAGCTGCCTTGTAGTTGAGGATAAGCGCGACGTTCATGGATGGTTTCCTGGCTGCGAAGGTGACGGGCCCTGAGGGCGTGAATGACGAACAGCATTGCGATGACCGGTTGGCCGTACTCGAATAGCCCGTTGAGTGGCCAGATGACGAAGAAAGCGAGCATCGTGGCGTAGATGAAGGTCATGTCGGTGGCGATGTTTTTGGCGATTCGGTGGTAGACGAACAGCGTCATCGGGATGATGAGGAACGTGAGGAAGCCGAAGCGGAACAACGTGCCGATGATTCCGACATCGGACAGGAAGAAATGCTCACCGAAGTAGGGGATGAAGCCGTCCTGCCACATCAGCGACAGCGATCCGCTGGGCAGCCAGTTGACCTGATCCAGATGGGCGAAGATCAGGGAAATGGTGACCGAGCGGGCGCCGTCTTCCACGCCTTCGAGCGTGCTGTCGTAGAACTCGGTATTGAAGCCTAGAACTTCCAGCAGGCTCGGGTAGAAATAGAACGGCGACAGCAGAATCGACAGCGATGCCGCCCAGATAATCGCCTTGGCGCGCAGGCAGAACAGGGTGAAGGCCAGGCACAGTACGATCAGCTGACGGGTCTGGGTAGCGAACACCAGGGTCAGCAGTAGCACTGCGGCGATCACCAGATAGAGCGTCTTGCTGCGTGCCGCACCGCTGATCGGCGATGCGCCCTTCGACCAGATCTGGATGCAGTAGAAGTAAGCCAGGCAGATCAGATACGGGCCGATGGAGGAGCGATCCGGACGGTCATCGGAACGGACTTCCGGCCGCATATCGGGGATGACGCCAAACTTGAAGCACCAGGAGAAGAATGCCGCGATCAAGGCTGCATATAGCAGCGCGCGTTCGAACTGCAGGGTCCCGACCCGCTTGCCGAGAAACAGCAGCGGCGCGAAACCGAGGCAGGCCAGTACGCGACGCTCCTCGATGAGACCGAATACGATCGGTTGCCCATAGGTGAAATACGCGAATATCGCCGGCATCACCAGGAACACCACGCTGGTGTACGCGCAGTAGTACATCAGGATGCGAAATTCACGCGGTGCGTCTTCCGCGGATGCGAGCAGCAGCAGAATGGTGAAGATGATGCAGACCGCGAGGTACACCTCGTTCAGTCCTTTGATGCCGTAGGGGTTGTGCGGACTGTCACCGAACACGGAGAAGTGCAGCACCATCGCCAGGATCAGCAGCGGAAAAAAGAAGAAGCGTGAACTGAAATTCGTCATCAACCTGAGTCCTTAGGTATTGGTTCCTTGAGCGCTACGGCTGTTCAAGCCGTCTCCAGCGCCCGCTTCTTGATCTTCTTGCGTCGTACCAGCAAGCCGGTGAACGCCTTGAAGCTCTGATAGAACCCGATCTCCTTGATCCCTTTGCCAAGCTCGAAGCCTTTGTACGAAGGGGTTTTGAGCAGTAGCAGCTTCATCGCCCACAACCGCGGCAGGATCGTAGTGCGGCGGTAGTACTGGAACGGCTGGATGGCGAAGATGCTGTTCGTATCGAAAGCTTCCGCTTTGACAACGCCATCGGCCTCCGCGTTGCGAAAAAGTTCGCGGCCTTTTGCGGTGCGTACCAGAATCAGCGAGTTGCCTTCGCGCTCCTCGAAGGAGGGATAGCCTTTTTCATCGCCTTCCCAGCCATCGGCGCAGACGATATCGGCGAACTCACCGATGCCGTCCGGGCAGATCTTGCAGCGGGTCTGCAGATGGCGGTTGAGCACCTTTCCCCACGAGTCGTTGTAGGTCATGGTGCGTTCATCGCCGTTCTTCAGCGTCGCCTTGGTCAGCCCCGGCCAGCCGTCGCCGCGGTAGCGGAAGGCGGTGACGTCACTGCGCTCGACCTCGAGTTTGTCCAGTACCTGTTCGGTGCCCTGCAGGCTCGGCGTGCCGGCGCACATGAAGGAGACGATGAAGGGGATGTTCTCCTTCAGCCGCGGGTTGTGCTGTTGCATCTGGCGTACCGCGGCGACGTCGCACGGCTTGCCGATGAACAGGTACTTCTCGGTGGACATGGCTACCCACTTCAATGCTTCGCCGGGGCTGGCCGGTGCATAGCGCGAGCCGGAGGAGGCGATGATGTTCTGCCGCGAACGGCTGATGGTCGCGACGTTCTCCAGCGGATCGGTCTGCGAGGCCTGAATCTGGATCACGCCATCGACCAGCCGGTTTTCCAGGCAGTACTGCGCCAGCGCCGAGATCACGCCGCCGGATGAGCCAGCCTGGCGGATTTCATTGTCAGTCGCGTAGCCCTTCATGGTGTCGAGGATCTCGCCCCAGATCGGGTGGTAGTTGGCCGATTTGTAAGGGCGGATATCCAGGTTCAGCGCCGGGCATGACTTGGCGAATGCTGCGCTGGTCTGCTCGTTGGCGACCGGCTTGTTCTGGTACTGATCGTTCAGTACCGGGCGGTGATAACCGTCGCCGGTCAGCCGAATCTTGATGGCGTCGTCATCGGCTACCGAGCTGCACATGCCGCAGCCGCTGCAGAGGTCGTTGTTCAGCACGCGATTCAATAAAGCTTTCATACCTGCCTTCCCTTGAGCGGCCAGCCGTGCGCAAGGCGCGACTGGCAGTATTTAACGAGCGCGGTCATGCGGGCTGGCGCTGCTTGCGATAGATGTTGAGCACCGCATAACCGTAAATAAACGTCAGGACGACCATGCCCAGAGTGGACACCCAGGGCGCCGCCTGTATCCCGTGCGACGGGATGAAAATCCAGTAACAGGCCACCGTGATCACGCCCGAGGCGATGATGCCGAAGGTGCGCAGAAAGCCCGTGCCCATGGCCAGCAACTGCACGCCCAGGCCGGCGGCAATGAAGCGCGCCGCGGTAAAGCAGGCGAAGGCCAGCCACAGGGTGTTCAGCTCCGCGTACTCGGCGCCGAGGAAGTAGTCGGTGAACAGTGGGCCGATGAAGAAGAACGCCAGCGCGAAGATCAGGCCCATGCCGGTGTATTCGCCGAGGATGCGCGCGCCGTAGCGGATCAGGCCGGCCGTCTTGTTGTGCAGCTGGTAGGCGAAACGCGGAATATGCACGCTGGCCAGCAGCACGCTGAACGGCACCGCACCCTGAATCAGGCGTGAGCCGGCGAAGTAGATGCCCGCCGCTTCGCGGCCGGCGAGGTGGTTGACCAGAATGACGTCGAGCTGGGCGAAGATATTGGTCGCACCGCTGTCGATGGCGAAACTGGTGGAGGATTTGAAGCGCTCCCCCAATACCTGCCAGGAGCTGCGCAGAATGCCGCCCAGTGCGAGGATCTTCGACAGCGCACGAAGGGCGAATGTCGCGTAGATCAGTCGCGACAGCAGAAACGCCACGCCAATGGCCAGCACGTCGTTGCGCAGCAGGATCGCCGCGCCGATGAGCACGAAATGCACCAGCGCAGTTGCCGCCACGATCTTCGTTTCGCGGTGGAACTGGCCGATGCTGCGGAACACCGTCAGCCCCAGATCGCCGTAAGACGAAGCCAGGGTGCCGAGCAGGAACAGCACCGCAGCGAAGCGCTCGGTGGTGTGCAGATCGAGGACAAACAGGATGATCGGCAGCAGCACGATGCAGGCCGGCAGCACCAGTACCGACTTCGCCGCCAGGCTGGCCGACATGATCTCGCCGGCCCGATGGCGCTCGGCACCGATGTCGCGCAGCGCACGCATGCCGAAGCCGTAGTCGGTCACCAGGGCGACGATGGTCGACCAAGTGATCACGATCGAAATGAAGCCGAAATCGCTCGGCCCCAGCGTGCGGGCGAGGATCAGCAGGGTGCCGAGCTGCACGGCGGTACGAGCCGCCGTGGTAACCCCCATCAGGGCGTGATCGCGCATGATTATCTCTGATACGCGGCCTGGGGCTGGTGCAGTGTGGCGAGGATCTGCTCCAGCCCAGCACTGTAGGCGTCCAGCTTGCGACGGATGATCGCGCCACTGGCGGCGACCTCGGCTTTTAGCTGTTCACGGTTGTCCAGGTGCGCCAGAACCAGCTCCAGTGCGCTCTCGGTATCCTCGGTCTTGAGGTCGACCACGCGGTGATAGTCGAGCGACTGATAGAGACCGGCGAACTTGCGGCTGTAGGCCAGCGGCACGACCGGTACGCCGGCGGAGAAGGCGCCGATGGTGGCGTGCATGCGCGCACCGACGAAGAAATCCATGCCACTGATATACGACTTTGCTTCGATCGGGCCCTTGAAACGCGGCGCCAGCTTGAGCTCCGGATACTGCTGCTGCAGCTGCTGGGACACGGTGTAGTCATCTTCGGCAGGGAAACCGATCGGGATCACGTGCGGCACCAGGTGCACTTCGTGGCCGCGCTCGAGCAGGGTGCGGATCAGGCGATCGGTGAGTGCCTTGTAGTCGGCACGCAAACCGAACTGGTTGGCGGTGCCTTCGTAACCGCCGTGGTGCAGCAGTGCCGATACGCTGAGGCCAACGGCCAGCTTGTTCGGGTCGCGATGTTCGCTCTGACGGTCGAAGGGCAGGGCGAAGGCGACGTCGATGACCTCGTCGCGGTTGACGATGCCGAGTTGCTTGAGCACGTCGAACGACTGGTGGTCACGGGCGAAGACCATGGTGCTCTTTTTCATCGCCCATGCCGATGTCTTGGTAGCCCAGTCGGCCTTGAACGGGCCGATGGTCTGCGGCGAGAGAATCAGTGGTACGCGGCCGCCGAGGGCCATGCCCTTGCTGACCAGCAGCTTGATCAGGCGTTTCGCACCGTAGATGTCGGAGAAACTATCGCCTTCGCCGATATCGAATACTGCGTCGCAGGAGCTGATCGCCTGGTAAAGGCCGTGGGGGTTCTTCAGCAGCGCCTTCTCGTTGAATTCGATGAATTCGTACTTGAAACGCTCGGTGGACGGCGGGTAATCGCACGGGCCGGATGAGCCGATGATGAGGAACTCCGGCGTGATGCCGCACTTGCGAGCCGCCTCGTCGATCAACAGCATGTTGGAAATACTCAATGCGCCAACCCCGAGGTTGCCGGATGAGAACGAATGCCACAGCAATCCGAATTTCATGTTCGATTTCACTCCAGAATTAGTCAGCGTTCTGCGCAGGGGTAGGGCCGATGGCGGTGCAGTCGTTCGCCAGATGTTTGCGCATGAGCTCCATCTGCGGACGGTCCTTGCCGTTACGCGGCTCTATCGCAAGCTTGTAGGTGCCCCAGCCCGGGCCGCCGGCCCAATAGGCACTGGGTACGCAGTTGTCGTTGAGGTAGGCGAGCAGGTTGTCCATGGCGACTGCTGCCTCGGGTAGGTCGTCCGGGATGCCGTACTCGCCGAGAAAACCCTTCTGTCCGTGTTTCTTCAGCCATTCAATGAAGGGACGAGCCCGTTCTACCCCAAGCATCGGGTCAATATCGTTACTGGTCTTCGCCATGTACTTGCCGGAAAAGTCCTTGTCGAAGTACAGGTGCGCCTCGTAGACGATCCGGTCGGCGGGGTCGTTGATCAGGAAGTTGGCGTTCACCTGCGGCCAGTGATAGGCACTCGACCAGCGCTCGCCCTCGATGAAGATCAGTGTCTGATCGTCGACTTCGCGGATGGCGTCGACGGCCGCCTGGGCGGCGCCCGGCCAGAGGCCGACCGTACCGTGCGGCTCATTCATGATGTCGTAGCCGAGCAGGCCGCGATGGCCCTTGAAGTGTTGCGCCAGCTGACGCCACACCGATGCATAGGCCTCGTAAGGCACTTTGCTCGAACCGATGAGTTCGCCGTGGTAACGACCATAGTTGTGCATGTCCAGAATGACCTTCTGGCCGTTCTGCGCGGCCAAATCCAGGGTCTTCTTCAACAACCGTATCTGGTCGAAGTTCAATCCGGCGTCGAGCGAATGCTGAACACGCTCCCAGATGAACGGGAAGCGAATCAGGCGAATGCCTTGATCGGCGTAGTACTTGAAGTGTTTCTTTTCTGGGTAGAAGTAGTGAGTCCCGTTCTTCCCAGGCGTGATGTGCGGAGCGAAGCCGGCGCCAGAGAGATTGACCCCGTGCAGGGCGAGGCCTTTATCGTCGCTTGGCCATTCGGTCGCGCCCAAGCCGGCTGTGGCCAGCGCTGCAACCAGTGCCACGGCCAGGCGAGTCGAGCGCAGGGCTGTCCGGTCAGGGTGTCTGGTCATCGCTAACACCTATCTTCAGGCAAAAAAATATTCACTGGCTCGCGCAGAGTCAGTTACTAGGCAGCTATAGAAAAAAAGATGAATGCAGTGCCCGGCATGGCGACGGTTTCCCGTCGCCATGCGGATCACCTTTATTTGGAATTGCTGGCGTATTCGTACTGGTAGTAGCCGTACTCGCCGTAGGTGGAGGCTTTGCGCACGACTGCGTTGAAGATCACGCCCTTGACCAGCAGGCCGTTCTGCTCGAGGCGACGCTTGGCCGCTTCGATTTCCTTCAAGCCGTTCAGACCGTAGCGGGTGACCATCAGCGTGGTACCTGCCTGGCTGCCGACCAGCGCCGCATCGGTAACCGCCAGGATCGGCGGGGTATCGAAGATCACCAGGTCGTACATATGGCTGATTTCTTTGACGAAGCGCGAGAAGTTCTCGTGCATCAGCAGTTCCGACGGGTTCGGCGGCAGCTGCCCGTGGGTGATCACGTGCAGGTTGTTCAGCTGAGTCTTCTGGATGGCATCGAACAGCGTGATGCGGCCGGAGAGGATGTCGGACAGCCCCTTGTCGCCATCACAACGCATGACCTTGTGCAGGTAGCCCTTGCGCATGTCAGCGTCGATCAGCAGTACACGCTTGCCGGATTGTGCGACCACAGCAGCCAGGTTGGTGGTGACGAACGACTTGCCCACCGCCGGGCTTGGGCCGGTAATCATCAACACGTTGTTCTTGGCTTCGATCATCGCGAAGTGCAGGCTGGTACGCAGGCTGCGCATGGCTTCGGTGGCGAGGTCGGCCGGGTCGTTGATGGTCAGCAGGTAGGAAGCGGTGCTCTTGTCACGCTTGAAGTTGGCCAGGCGCTTCTCCAGCGCAGACTGCTTCTCGGTGAACGGAATCGAGGCGTAAACCGGGGTGCCGGTGCGCTCGATGTCTTCCGGGTTCTCGACGCCGCGCTTGAGTGCTTCACGCACATAGACGAAGGCCGTGGCGAGCAGGGCGCCCAGCAGGGTGGCGACGATCACTACCAGCGGCTTGTTCGGCTTGACCGGGTTTTCCAGATCCGCTGCGGCATGGTCGATGATGCGAACGTTACCGACGGTGCCGGCACGGATGATGTCCAGTTCCTGCGTCTTGTTCAGCAGCATGGAGTAGGTTTCCGAGGAAACTTCCACGTCACGGGTCAGACGCAGCAGTTCCTGCTGGGTCGACGGCAGGGTACCGATCTGCTTCTCCAGCTCTTCCTTCTGCATCTGCAGTTGGTTGATCTGATTCATCAGCGCCTGGAAGTTCGGGTGCTGACGGGTGAAGCGGCGTTCCATCTCGGTGCGCTTGAGGTTCTGCTCGGAGATCTGACGTTCCATGTCAACGATGCGATCGAGCACCGACTGCGTTTCCGCGGTGATGTCGACCGAGCGCGAGCCGGTCTGATACTTGTTCAGTGCCGTCTGTGCCGCTTCGAGATTGCGGCGTACGGTCGGGATCTGCTCGTTGAGGAACTCCAGGCTCTGGGTCGCTTCAGCGGCGTTGCGGGCGATGTTCTGCTCGACATACAGATTGGCCACTTCTTCCAGCACGCGGATCGCATGGGCCGGATCGGTGTCTTCGAGCGTCACGTTGACGATGCCCGACTGCTTGCCGCGCTCGGCCGCCGACAGGCGCTGCTGGAAGCTTTCGGTGGTGTTGTAGGTGCGGTTCTTCACCACGGTGAACGTAGTGCCGGGGCGTGCATTCAGTTCACCCACGGTGACGCGATAGCCTTCGTTCTCAACCGGCTCGCCGACTACGCCCTGCACAACGACTTCGCCGTCCTGATCGCGCAGGATGAAGCCGTTGTTTTCAGCAGCCTCGAGAGTCAGCTCCTTGCCGTGCACCTTGTCCGGTACTTCCAGCTGGGTGACCTTCAGAGTCTCGCCACCCCAGGCGTAGCCGCCCAGGCCGGCCGGGTGCCAGCCCAGCTCGCCTTCTTCGCTCGGCTCGAACCGGCGTGCCATGAAGCCGCCGATGATCGGGAAGTGGTGGGGAGTGATGTTGATGTCGAGGTTCAGTTTACTGACCGCGCCGCCAACGACCGAGCGCGACTTCAGCAGCGCGATCTCGGTTTGTGCCGGGGATACCGGTGGGTTGGTGTTGACCACATCGGTCAGGCTCGGCAGGCCGCTCTTGGGCTCGATCTGAATCATCGCGCTGGCAAGGTAGACCGGTGTTGCAAGCAGGGCATAAGCGATCCCCAGGGCCGCGAAGAACCCGGTGATGCTCATGATCAGCACGCGATTGTTTATGAAGGTGTCAAAGAGGTGGGCCAGGTCGATGTCCTTGTCCTCTTTGGTTTCATAGATTGGGCGGGGCATGGTTGTCATCGAAGTTCCTTCTTCATTTCAGGTAAGGAAGCCAGCTCTCGACGGATTTCGTCAGGAGATTGTGGACATGTTCAAAAGCGGGTTTGGACTGGCGGTACGGATCCGGAATTTCCAGTTCGTCCTGCCATTTGCCGATAAGAAACGTTTTGCCATGCACCTCGGGTGCGATCTGGCGAATGTGCTGAATGTGGCTATGCTCCATCGCCAGGATCAGGTCGGCCTGGTGCAACATGTGGCTGTCGACCTGGCGCGCGCAGTGGGCCGGAAGCTCCAGCCCGTTGTCCTGCAATACTTCGTGGGCGGTCTTGTCCATCGGGTTACCTACTAATGCACCAATCCCTGCCGAGCTGATCGTCAGGTCCTGGCCGCTTAGCCTGTGTGCGAACAACGCTTCGGCCGTGGGGCTTCGACAGATGTTTCCGACACAGACGATCAAGATGTTCTTGAACATGAATTCAACCTCGTGGCCGCTGGTTCGCAGCCGCCGGGGTGCGGCCCGGGGTGAACGAATGTGAGATTTTTGGGAGAGTCATTAGTTCCTTCCTGCCACGCCTTAATGCGGCGTGGCTTTTTCGAGTCTTTTCGGCGGCACGCGAAGCGTGCGTCGATCAGTACACGTCCTTGTTGAAGATCAGTGCTGGCGGGGTACGGACAAGGATGTAGAGGTCGAACCAGACCGACCAACGCTCGATGTAGTCGAGGTCGAACTCGACGCGTTTCTCGATCTTTTCCAAGGTGTCGGTCTCACCCCGATAGCCGTTGATCTGCGCCCAGCCGGTAATGCCTGGCTTGACCCGATGGCGGGAGGAGTATTCCGCCACGGCATCTTCGAACAGCACGCCAGCTGCTTTCGTGGCGGTGGCATGAGGACGAGGACCGACCATGGACATGCTGCCGAGGAAGACGTTCAACAGCTGCGGCAGTTCATCGAGACTGGTCTTGCGGATGAAGCGGCCGACACGGGTGATGCGATCGTCGCCACGGGTGGTCTGCCGATCGGCGTTGGCGTCGGACTTCTCGTGGTACATCGAGCGGAACTTGAAGACCTCGATCAGGCGGTTGTTATAGCCGTAGCGCTTCTGCTTGAAGAGCACCGGGCCGGGCGAGTCGAGCTTGATCGCGAGGGCGATCGCCAGCATGACCGGGGCCGCGGCGAGCAGGGCGATGCTGGAGATGACGATGTCTTCCAGGCGCTTGAACATCGGCGACCAGCCGCGCAGCGGCAGATCCGAAGCGATGAGGGTAGGCAGACCGCCGATTTCGGTGATGCGCTTGTCGGCGTGGCGGAAGGCAACCATGTCCGGCACCAGCAGAACGTTCACCGGCAGCTTGCGCAGTTCGGCGATTACCTGGCCGATCCGGCTGTCGGCGAACCAGGGCAGGGCGACCAGAACCTGGGTGACCTTTTCGTCGCGGATCATCCGCTCCAGGTCGCGGGTGTTGCCGAGCAGAGGCAGGTTGGCCAGTTCTTTCGGCAGACGCTCGAGGCGGTCATCGATGAAGCCGAGCACGCCGGTACGGATGTCGCGATGGTTCTGCAGGTATTCGGCAACGCGTATACCGTTGTCGGTGCCGCCGAGGATGACCGCGTTCTGCAGAAACATGCCGCGCGCCATGAGCCGGCGGAACAGGGCCAGCATCGCCAGGCGCTCTGCGCCGAACAGCGCGGCACTGGTGAAGAACCAGAACGCCAGGTGCTTGGCCTCCAGATAGCCGAAAAGGCCCATGCCCTGATGCATGAAGATCAGGAAGCTGAAGGCTGCAGCCCAGGCGATGAGCATCACGCGGAAACGCAGCAGGGTGCTGAACACCTCCTCGCTGTAGATGCCGGCGGTCTGGAAAATGATGATGCTGAGGACCGCGAAGAAGCCTAGGAAAGCACTGAATGTGCCGCTGGTGGGCAGGTCCATGAAGGCCAACAGCAGCAGTCCCGGCAGGATGGCCGTAAGGCCGTGTATCAGGCGAATGCTGGCGAGGAAGTAATCGACGAAACTCGGGTGAGCATATTCAAGGGTTCCAACTGACTGTACGCGCATACAAGGCTCCATCCTCAGCTCAAAGCTGGCTCAAATCTCGAATTAATCGCCGCGGTACGCGGGGGATTGATAGCAGGCCGCCATCGCAACCGTGATCGGGACTCCTGCTCCGACCGTGCCTCTCGGGATGAGTTCAGTGGTAGTCAGCGGGCTGCCAAAAAAATGAGCTAATCCTCGAAAAGCGCGCAAATAGCTGTTTTCAAACGTCTTTGAGCAAGACCTTGCTCGATCTCGGTGGGCTAATCAGCGACGCCGTAGTGACCAGCGGCAGCATTGATCGAAGATTTGGATTAATCCCGCTGCGCCTGTCTGCCACAACTTCCGCCCTCGGGCTGGGTCGTATGCAGCGACGTGAATCGAGAGAAGGGAACGGCCATGAGCGATGCCAAGGCGCTGCTGATATTGCACGGGAAACAGGCCCTGAACGATGAGGTGCGTGAGGCGGTGCGACAGCAGCGTGACTATGGGTGGGACCTGGCGGTACGAGTCACGTGGGAGCCAGGCGATGCGCAACGCCTGGTCGCCGAAGCGCTGGATGCCGGTTATTCCAAGCTGGTCGCTGGCGGCGGAGATGGCACCTTGCGTGAAGTGGCCGAAGCGATGCTCCAGGCGCAAGCGCAGGCGAGCCTCGCCTTGATGCCGCTGGGCAGTGCTAACGATTTCGCCAAGGCTGCTGGGATACCGCTGGACCCGTTCGAGGCGCTTGGTCTGTTAGATGAGCCTGCCCGCTGGGTCGATGTTGGCGAAATGAATGGCCAGCCGTTCGTCAATATGGCGACCGGTGGTTTCGGCTCCAAAGTCACGGCCAGCACGTCGGAAGACCTCAAGCGAGTCCTGGGTGGCGGTGCCTATCTGCTGACCGGTCTGACTCGCTTCGCCGAGATCCATTCGGCTCGCGGCCGGTTCACTGGGCCGGGGTTCGACTGGGAGGGTGAGTTTCTTGCGCTGGGCATCGGTAACGGTAGACAGGCTGGCGGCGGACAGCTGCTTTGCCCGCAGGCGAAGATTGATGACGGGCTGCTGGATGTATGTATCGTGCCGGCGCCTGCCGATGCGGTCGGCACACTGGGCACACTGCTAAGTGGCGGTCTGCTGGGCGTCGACGCGGTGTCGGTCAGTGCCCGGGTACCCTGGCTGGAGGTCGAGGCACCTAGCGCCATCGACATCAATCTGGATGGCGAACCCTCCACGGCCGCACATCTGCGCTTCGATGTGCGTGCCGGGGCGTTGCGCCTGCACTTGCCAGCCGACTGCCCGTTGCTGGGTCCGGCTTCCTCGGCGCCTTAGGAAAGGCTCCGACCGGGCGTCTGATTGTGAAAAAAAGCCCCGGCGATGCATAAAGCGATGGGCGATGCGGCCGATACTCCTATCACCACGTTTTCCCAAGGAGCCTGGAAATGGCCGGCATTCTCGATTCAGTCGATCAACGCACCCGTCTCGTGGGGCAGAATCGCCTGGAGATTCTCATGTTCCGGCTCGGCGGACGGCAGAAGTTCGCCATCAACGTCTTCAAGGTTCAGGAAGTCGTCCAGCTGCCGAAAATGACGCTCATGCCCCACCGCCATAGCTCGGTCTGCGGCGTGGTCAATCTGCGTGGCCAGACCCTGCCGGTGGTCGATCTTTCCAGAGCCATCGGCTTGCGGCCGCTGGTGCCCGATGAGCGCAGCACCATCATCGTTACCGAGTACAACCGCACCGTGCAGGCGTTCCTGGTCGGCGGTGTGGATCGCATCGTCAACCTCAACTGGGAAGCGGTCATGCCGCCACCCACCACGGCAGGACGCCAGCATTACCTGACGTCGATCACCAAGGTGGACGACGAACTGGTCGAGGTGATCGACGTGGAGAAGGTGCTCGCGGAAATCGTGCCTTACGACACCAGCATTTCTGCCGAGCGCCTGGCCGATCCGATCCTCGAGCGCGCCCGTGGACGAGAAGTGCTCTGCGTGGATGACTCCAGCGTTGCGCTGTCGCAGCTGCGCGAGACCCTCAGCCAGCTCGGTCTGAAGATCCACACCGCGAGCGATGGACTGAAGGGGCTGAACATGCTCAAGGCCTGGGCTGATGCCGGCGAGGTGCTGACCGACAAGCTGCTGATGGTTTTCACCGATGCGGAAATGCCGGAGATGGATGGTTATCGACTGACTACCGAGATTCGTCACGACCCGCGGTTGCGGGATCTCTATGTGGTACTGCACACCTCGCTGTCGGGCAGCTTCAATCTGGCAATGGTGCAGAAGGTCGGCTGCGACAACTTCCTCTCCAAGTTCCAGCCGGAGAAGCTCGTCGATGTGATTCAGGATCGCCTGAAACTCGACGAACAGGACTGATCCATCCCTCTGCGCCGGCTGCTGAATAGAGCGGCCGGCGCCTGCTATGCTGCTGCGCTTTCCCTTCGAGGAGGCGCGGCATGCATCTCTCATCGCTCTATCGTTTTCCGCTCAAGTCCGGCGCTGGTGAATCGCTGCAGCATTGCGCCAGTGATGCGCTTGGCCTGGTTGGCGATCGACGCTGGATGGTGGTCGCTGCCGGCACCGGACGCTTCCTCACCCAACGTGTGGCGCCGCGGATGGCACTGTTGCAGGCACGCTGGAAGGGCCAGAACGCCTTGCGCCTGACTGCGCCAGGCATGCAGGAATTGCTGGTGCCGGTGCCCGATACCCGCGAGATGCGCTGCGTGCAGATCTGGAGTTCGAATGCCGTTGTGCCGGATGCCGGAGAAGCTGCGGCCGCTTGGCTGACCAGCTTTCTTGACCAGGCCTGTCGGCTGGTACACCTGCCGCTGGACGATGGAATTCAGGTCGATATCGACTACGCGCGGCTCGGCGAGCGCACGGCCTTCAGCGACGGATTCCCGTTTCTGCTGATTGGCCAGGCATCGCTGGATGACCTGATCCATCGAGTCGGGCGTCCACTGGATATGCTGCGCTTTCGCCCGAATCTGGTCGTCAGCGGCGCGGAGCCTTACGCGGAGGATAGCTGGAAGCGTATCCGTATCGGCCAGCTGGCCTTTCGTGTGGTCAAGCCCTGTTCCCGCTGCGTCATCCCCACACTCGACCCATTCACAGCAGAGCGCGAGCCGGATCGCGAGCCGCTGAACACACTGCTGTCGTATCGCAAAGGGCAGGGTGGGGTTTTCTTCGGGCAGAACCTGATTGCCGAGGGCATCGGCGAACTGGCTGTGGGGGCGCCGGTGGAAGTGCTCGACTGATCAAGGCAGGCATGACGATGGCAGGCGCGGGCCGGCCATCGTCATGTGCCCTCTATTGCGATTCGAAGTAGCGCTCGTGCCATTCCACCAGCGGTTGCGGTGAGTTCAGCTTCTGCCCGTAGATGACCGAATAGGTCAGCACGTTCTGCACGTACTGGCGGGTCTCGTCGAACGGAATGTTTTCCACCCACACATCGAACGACAGATGCTCGGCATTGCGCAGCCATTGACGGACGCGACCGGGGCCGGCGTTGTAAGCGGCCGAGGCAAGCACGCGGTTGCCATTGAACTGTCCGTAGATCTGGCTGAGATAAGCGGTACCCAGCTGGATATTGGTGGTCGGGTTGAGCACCTGCTGCGGTGAGGCCAGCGGGATGTTGAAGCGCTTGGCGGTTTCCTTGGCGGTGGCAGGCATCAGCTGCATCAGGCCGGTGGCGCCGACGTGCGAGCGGGCGTCGGCCATGAACGCACTTTCCTGGCGGGTCACTGCGAACGCCCAGCTGGGATGGATCTCGCGCGCCCGTGAGGCCTGGACCAGCGCATTGCGATGCGCCATGGGGAAGCGGATATCGAGGTCGTCCCAATATTGCGCCTGGCTTATGGTGCGGATGGCCGGGAAGTACCATTCCTTCTCATAGGCGATGCGCGCCTGCGCGACCATTTCGTCGCGGCTGAACAGCCGGCTGACGTGATACCACTCGCGGCGGCCATCGACGATCTGCCCGCGGTCGTGGAACTCCAGCGCGCGGCGAATACCGGCGGTATTGCGCACCTTCTGCACGACCTTCGGATCGAGCGCCAGCGGTTGATGGTTCAGCTTGTATGGTGCCTGGATGCGGTCGGCCGACAGAAAGCCGTAGAAATCCCGCTCCTCGGCCACCGGCTGATAGAGCAGGGCGGCCTGCTTGCTCTCCGGCTTGGCCAGTTGCAGGCTGCGCGCTTGCCAGTAGCGCCAGCGGTTGGTATTGGCCAGCTCATCCGGAAAGCGCTGCGTCAGCTGGTAGGCTTCATTCCACTGGCCCTGGCGCAGCAGCAGACGGGTGCGCCATTCGGTGACGGTGTTGTCGCGTAGCTCGGGATCGTATTCGGCCATTACCTTGAGCGCACGTGCATCGAAGCGCTTGGCCAGGGTCAGCCCGATCTGCCGGGCAATGGCGACCTTTTCCTCGGGCGAAAAGGCGAAACGGCGTGCGTAACCATCGAGCAGACTCAATGCCTGCTCGGGGTCCTGGCGCGCGAGGCGCCGCAGGCCGATCGAAACGACGTCGGCCATCGCCGGGCTGGTCGGCGAGAAGCGCTCAGCCTGGCGAAGCATCTGAGGTTTCTGGGCGACATCGATCATCAGCTGACCCTGGCTCTGCAGCGTTGGCAGGCGCTTCACCAGGAAGCTGGCGACCCCGTAGTTGCCGCTCTCCACGGCCAGCTTGGTGCGCTTCCAGCGCCGGTCTTCGGTCAAGAGGCCCTTGGACTCCCAGAGTTCGAACAGCGGGTCGCAGGAATTGTGCTGCGACTTGCCGACCAGCCACAGTCGCTCGGTCGCGGCGTCGGCGCCCGGAAGGCCGTTGCGCAACTGATACTGAGCGAACAGGCAGTCCAGCTCGGTGAAGTTCATCTTCGGGTCGTAATAACGGGTAAAGGTCTGCCAATCGCCGCGCGCGGCCAGCAGGCGCAGCCAGCGCAGCTTCATCCAGCTGATCTGTGGCAGATCGCCGTGCTCGGCGAGGAATTTCTCGACTTCCTGGTTGCTCGCGGACTTCAGCCGATGAGTCAGTTCGTCGTAGGCAAGGTATGGCTCCAGTGGATAGTCACGCAGCGCGCTCTGATAGCGGCGGTACGGCCCGCTGTCGCCCTTGGCGAGGGCCTGTTTGGCCTCGTCGTAGTACTGGCGTTGTTGACTGAGGCTGGCGGCGGACGCATCCAGGCCGATGGCTGAAACAAACAGGCAGAAACACAAACTGGAGAGTCGGCCGCGCATGGTACATCCGTAAAACGGGGGGCGTTGAGGTGACAGGCTGCGTGTGTGCCGGGGCGACGCACGAAACGGCCTGCTGCAGGGGCTAGCTTAGCCTGCCGCATCGGCCAGTTAAACGCGCATTAAGCTCCGGTAACAAACAAAGGCGCACTTCCGACGAGCGTACGTCGCCATTCGCTACCCGGTATCCGTCCGAAACGGCGCGGGCGCGCCCGTACGGCTGATAAAACGCCGCCCGCAGCGGGCGGCCGGCAGCTATCTGCTAGAATGCGCGCCCTGTTTTCCGGAGGTAGTCATGACCCTGCTCAAGTTCACCGATGTATCTCTCGCCTACGGCACCACGCCGTTGCTGGACGGCGTGTCCTGGCAGATCGCGCGGGGCGAGCGGGTCTGCATCATCGGCCGCAATGGCACTGGCAAGTCCAGCATGCTGCGCCTGGTCAAGGGCGACCGCAGCGCCGATGACGGTGAAATCTGGCGTGCTCCCGGCCTGAAGATAGGCGAGCTACCGCAGGAACTGCCCCGTGCGGATGACCGCACCGTCTTCGACGTGGTTGCCGAAGGCCTGGCCGGAGTCGGCGAGTTGCTCGCCGAGTACCACCACCTGAGCCAGAACATCCAGGACGAGGCCGACCTCGAGAAGCTGATGCACGTGCAGCAGGCACTCGAAGCGAAGGATGGCTGGCGTTTGCAGCAGTTGGTCGACAGCACCCTGAGCCGCCTGCAGCTGCCCGCCGACCGTACGCTTGCCGAGTTGTCCGGCGGCTGGCGCCGGCGCGTATTGCTGGCCCAGGCCCTGGTGTCCGAGCCCGATCTGCTACTGCTCGACGAGCCGACCAACCACCTGGATATCGGTGCGATTGCCTGGCTGGAAGAGGCACTGACCGGCTTCAACGGTGCCGTGCTGTTCATCACGCACGACCGGGCATTCCTGCAGAACCTGGCGACGCGCATCCTCGAGCTGGATCGTGGTCACCTGATCGACTGGAACGGGGACTACGCCAGCTTTCTGGTGCACAAGGAGCAGCAGCTTGCGGCAGAGGAGACGGCCAACGCGCTGTTCGACAAGAAGCTGGCTCAGGAAGAAGTGTGGATTCGCCAGGGCATCAAGGCGCGACGCACCCGCAACGAGGGTCGTGTGCGTGCGCTCAAGGCATTGCGCGCGGAGCGCAGTGAGCGGCGTAACGTGCAGGGCAAAGCCACTTTCCAGGTGGAGACGGCGGAAAAGTCCGGCAAGCAGGTCATCGTCGCTGAGCAGGTGACGTTCGCTCACGTAGGTGGCGAGCCGCTGATCCGGGACTTTTCCATGGTTATCCAGCGCGGCGACCGCATCGGTTTGCTCGGCGCCAACGGTACTGGCAAGACCACCCTGCTCAAGCTGCTGCTCGGAGAATTGCACCCTAGCAGCGGTTCCATCGAGTTCGGCACCAAGCTTGAAGTGGCGTATTTCGACCAATTGCGTCACCAGCTGGAGCTGGAAAAGACCGTGGTCGACAACCTCGCCGAAGGTCGTGAGTTCATCACCATCGATGGGCAGAACCGCCACGTGCTGAGCTATCTCGGCGACTTCCTGTTCAGTCCGCAACGGGCTCGAACACCAGTCAAGGCGCTGTCCGGAGGTGAGCGGGCACGGCTCTTGCTCGCCAAGCTGTTCAGCAAGCCGGCGAACCTGTTGGTGCTCGACGAGCCGACCAACGACCTCGATGTGGAAACGCTGGAATTGCTCGAAGAAGTGCTGCTTGGCTTCCAGGGCACGGTGCTGATGGTAAGCCACGACCGGGCCTTCCTCGACAACGTGGTCACCAGCACGCTGGTGTTCCAGGGCGGCGGTGAAGTGCGCGAGTACGTTGGCGGTTATCAGGACTGGCTGCGTCAGGGCGGTTCGCCCCGCTTGCTGGGTGTTGCCGAGTCCGGCGGCGAAGCGAAGAAGGCGCAACAAGCGCCGGTCGCTGCAGTGGTGGCCGAGGTCGCGCCAGCCAAGAAGAAGCTCAGCTACAAGCTGCAGCGCGAACTGGAGGCCTTGCCCGGTCAGATCGACGAAGCGGAAAAGGCGATCGAGGCATTGCAGGCGGAGATTTCCGATCCGGCTTTTTATCAGCAGGCGGCGGATAAAACGGCTGCGGTGTTGAGCCGTCTCGAGGCGTTGCAGGCGGAGCTCGATGGCTTGCTTGAGCGCTGGGCAGAGCTCGAGGAGTAACCGCCCGTGCTGAAGCGGTGCAGTTTTCATGGCTGCGCCACTCAGCAACAGAGGGCGGTGAATCAGGGGCTCGATCACGGCTAATGAGATGGATCAATGCCCAGCTTGCTGGCGCGTAGTTAAGTATCCGCATTGGATCATGCAGTCATGATGGAGCGTTAATGGCAATCGAATACCGCATCACCCTGGATGATGAACACGACTTCAGTTACCGGATCGAACTGGATCGTGAATATGACAAGGAGGTCGCCGCGCAGGCGCCGAAATGGACTCGGCTCGATCATCAGCGCTGTTCGAACTGCCCGCTGAGCAGGGACGATTTCAGTCATTGCCCTGCCGCGGTTGATCTGCATCGGGTAATCGAGGACTTCCAGGGCCTACCGGCCGTACAAAAGGCCTTGGTATGGGTGCGCACGCCCGAGCGTGAATACACCAAACAGGTTGGCCTGGATGAGGGCTTGCGCGCGCTGCTCGGCGTAATCATGGCTACCAGCGCCTGCCCGGTGCTCGGACGGCTGAAGCCAATGGCCAAGCAGCATCTGCCGTTCGCCAGCAATCATGAGTTCGTTCTGCGCGCGGTATCGCTGTATCTGGCCCGGCAGTATTTCAATCTGCGCGAAGGCCGGCATGCCGACTGGGAACTGCGCGGACTGGTGCGTTCCTTTCAGCAGCTGCAACTGGTCAATCAGGCGTTCTGGCAGCGCATCCACGACACCTGTCACGCCGACTCCAATCTCAAGGCCTTTCTGACCTTCTTCTCGATGGCGTCCAGTCTGACCTATTCACTCGAGACCCAGCTGCAGAAGATCCGTCCGCTGGTCATGAGCGCGGGCGACGGCGTCGAAGCGATCTGATCGGCTCGGTGTGCGCAGGGTGGCGGCCATCCTGCGCAGCGACGAACAGCTATTCGGCTTTCTTCAAGCGTACCGCCAGCACATCGCAAGGCGCGCCGTGCAGGATGTCGTTGGCAGTCGAGCCCAGCAGCAGGGCAAGCCCGTGGCGACCGTGACTGCCGACCACGATCAGGTCGCAGCCCTGTTCCTTTGCCAGGCGGTGCACTTCCTGGCGGGGTTGTCCGTAGGCGAGGTGACGGTTTTCCGGAGCCAGACCCGGGTAGCTGTCGGCAAAGCCGTTCATGCGGCCACGGGCCTGGTCGAACTGCTGTTGCTGCAGCATCGACAGGTCCATTGGCACATCGCCGCCGAAGGCCATGGCCATTGGCTCGATGATATGCACCAGGCTCAGTTTGGCGCCTGAGGTACTGGCAAGCACCTGCGCGCGGGCGACGACAGGGTGGCATTCCTCGGTCAGGTCGATGGCGACCAGTATGTGTTTGTAGGGCATGGCGTGCTTTCTCCTTGGTGCCGGTTGCCAGAGTCCGTGGCCGGTCCGGCGATATGGGGATTACCCTTTCGTTTAAGAGGTTTATACGATCTTGCTCGTGGGTCCGCCAGTGGCTTGTTGTCACCATCAATGACGGTGAGGGGGCACTGACTGCTATCATCGCCGCCTTTGTTGCCGCGCGCTGTATCGAGAAAACGCCATGCCGATGTTCGACTCCGACTATTCGCTCGCCTGGACCCTGTACGGGATAGCGGCGCTTGGATGCCTGTTGTTCTGGTTCCGGGTAACGCGCTGGATGTGGCGCTGGGTGCGCGAGCCGCTGCGGTTGCTCGCTGCCGTATTGCTCTTCACGCCGACCATTGTCGATCCGGCGAAGGAACTGTTCGCGCCTGCTGTGGCCATTACTGCCATGGACCTGGCGTTCGAGGTCGGCAACAACGCGTGGCGTGCCGTGGCTGATCTGGCGATGTATGGACTGATTGCCTTCGGCTTGTATCTGCTGCTGGTGGCCATTCGTTGGCCCATCGAGCGCAAGTACGGCCGGCGCGGCGAGAACCAGACTGCGGATGAAGATAGCCGCACGTTGCGCGAACGCATGGAAGATCAAGGTGCCGACGACTATGAGCGCGATTACGCGCCGTCACGTGGGCGTATGCGCACCGAGCCGCGGCTCTAAGTCGGCCAGAACGAGGCAGAAACTCTCGGGAGATGACGCATGTGCGAGCTGCTTGGCATGAGCGCCAACGTTCCCACCGATATCGTTTTCAGCTTTACCGGCCTGATGCAGCGAGGCGGAAAGACCGGGCCACACAAGGACGGCTGGGGCATCGCCTTCTATGAGGGTCGCGGCCTGCGGCTATTCCAGGACCCGGTCGCCAGCTGCGAATCCGAAGTGGCGAAGATGGTGCAGCGCTACCTGATCAAGAGCGAGGTGGTGATCGGTCATATCCGTCATGCCAACGTCGGCAAGGTTTCCTTGGTCAATACGCATCCTTTCGTTCGTGAGCTATGGGGACAGCACTGGTGCTTTGCTCACAATGGCCAACTCTCGGATTTCGAGCCACCGAAAGGCATCTACCGTCCAGTTGGCGACACCGACAGCGAGCGCGCTTTCTGCGACCTGCTGAACCGGATCCGTCTGGATTTTCCTGACCGCTGCGCGCCGGAAAGCGTTTTGCCCGTATTGCTGGGCGCTTGCGTCGAGTACCGTCGCAAGGGTGTGTTCAATTGCCTGCTGAGCAATGGAGAGTGGCTGTTCAGCTTTTGCAGTACCAAGCTGGCGGAGATCACCCGACGTGCTCCATTCGGTCCGGCGCAACTTCGAGACGCCGAACTGACAGTGAATTTCCACGCCGAAACCACACCCGATGATGTTGTCACGGTGCTGGCTACCGAGCCGCTAACCAATAATGAACAATGGACATTGCATGAGCCCGGCCAATGGAGTTTGTGGCGGCTCGGCGAATGCATCGCCCAGGGGAAAGTGACCGAATGCTGAGAAGCTACCTGCGCCTGACCCTGTTCACCTTTGGCCTGTTGGTGGGTGTTCAGGTGCCTGGCTTTATCGAGGCATACGCCCAACATGTAGAGGCCCGGCGGTTGGAGGCTCAGCAGGGCTTGCAGGGCTTTCAGGAGACGGCGCAGCGCTTTTTCAATGGCGATATGCAGGCGTTGGTCCAGCACTACCGCAACAGTGACGACCCGGTTTTTCAGAGTGACGCGCAAAGCGTCGAGCAGCTGGTGAGCCGCGCGCGAATGCTGGAGCGTGAGTGGCAGGCAATGCAGCGGCCCTGGTATGCGCGCGCCGTACATGTACTTCTCGGCGCCGAGCGCAGCCTGCGTGAACAGGTATGGAACAGCTACCGCTTCCAAGTGCTGCTCGCCCCGGAAGCCATCGCCTGGGGGCTGAGCTGTGCGCTGCTACTGGCCTGGCTGGTGGAAAGCCTACTGGTTGCGGCAAGCCTCCCATTCAGATCACGAGCGCGCCGCTACAAGGGCTATCGCTGACTTACTGCTATCCAGGCAGGCGTGGCGCGGACGGCCCAGCTTGCAGTCATCTCCACGCGCTTACTTGGCCAGAAACTTCATCCCTTCCTCGAGTCCGCTCAGCGTCAACGGATACATTCGGTCCTCTACCAGTTCGCGGATGATGCCGGTGGAGGAGGTGTAGCCCCAGGTGTCCTTGGGGTAGGGATTGATCCAGATGAGCTTCTTGTACTTCTCCATGAAGCGCTGCATCCAGACGTAGCCGGCTTCCTCGTTCCAGTGCTCGACGCTTCCGCCCGGCTGGGTGACTTCGTACGGCGCCATCGCTGCGTCGCCGACGAACACCACCTTGTAGTCCGCGCCGTACTTGTGCAGCACATCCAGCGTCGAGGTGCGCTCCGAGGTGCGGCGGAAGTTGTTCTTCCATACCGATTCGTAGATGAAATTGTGGAAGTAGAAATATTCGAGGTGCTTGAACTCGGTCTTGCACGCTGAAAACAGCTCTTCGCAGACCTTCACGTGGGCGTCCATCGAG
The DNA here is from genome assembly GCF_000327065.1 of Stutzerimonas stutzeri RCH2. Classification (NCBI taxonomy): domain Bacteria; kingdom Pseudomonadati; phylum Pseudomonadota; class Gammaproteobacteria; order Pseudomonadales; family Pseudomonadaceae; genus Stutzerimonas; species Stutzerimonas stutzeri. The sequence continues at coordinate 1,956,028 of NC_019936.1, forward strand.
CCGCCGATGTCGAACAGGATGAGCAGCTTCACCGCATTGCGCCGCTCCGGTCGCATCTGGATGTTGAGCAGGCCCGCATCGCGGGCGGTGTGGTCGATGGTGCCGTCGATATCCAGTTCGTCCGCCGCGCCCTGGCGGGCGAATTTGCGCAGGCGGCGCAGGGCGATCTTGATGTTGCGCGTGCCGAGCTCGACCTGGTCGTCGAGGTTCTTGTATTCACGCTGATCCCAGACCTTGACCGCCTTGCCCTGGCGTTTGCCAGCATCGCCGATGCGGATGCCTTCTGGGTTGTAACCGCCCGAGCCGAACGGGCTGGTGCCGCCGGTGCCGATCCACTTGTTGCCGCCGGCGTGGCGCTCCTTCTGCTCTTCGAGACGCTTCTTGAATTCTTCGATCAGCTTGTCCAGGCCGCCGAGAGACTGGATTTGCGCGCGCTCCTCGTCCGTCAGGCTGCGCTCGAATTCCTTGCGCAACCAGTCTTCCGGAATCAGCGCTTCTAGATGCTGATCGAGATTCTCAAGGCCCTTGAAGTACGCGCCGAAGGCCCGGTCGAACTTGTCGAAGTGGCGTTCGTCCTTGACCATCACGGTGCGCGCAAGGAAATAGAATTCATCCATGTCGGCGAACACGACACGGTGCTTGAGTGCATCGATCAGATCCAGCAGTTCGCGTACCGATACCGGCACCTTGGCGGCGCGCATCTCATTGAACAGGCCAAGCAGCATGGCAGAAAACCTCTGGCGCACCACGTTTGGCGCGCATGTTCGGGGCGCTCAGCGGGGGCTGTCGCCGTTGTGTTGGGGCAAGCCGTCGCGAATCTCGTACCAGTCGGCCTTGGAGTCGACGTAGATATGCGATTGCGGCGGCTCTGGCAGCGGTGAGTCGAGGGTGCCGGCGGCGACCCCGAGCTCATGTTCGCGGTTGTCGACGAACTGCAGATTCGAGCCGCAGCGGATGCAGAAGGTGCGCGTCACGTGATCGGAGGAGTGGTAGACGCCCAGCTGGTCCTTGCCCGACATGATGTGGAAGGCTTCCAGCGGCACGCTCGCGTAAGTGGCGAACGCTGCGCCATGGGCCTTGCGACACATCTTGCAGTGGCAGTGAGTCAGCTCGTTGATGGGGGCGTCGATGCGATAGCGCACGACGCCACACAGGCAGCTACCGGTATGCGTTTGCATGGTGTCTTCCTCCAGTGAGTTCGCAGCCGGCTCACGGAAGCCGGCTTCGATCAGCGGCTGTTGGCGCGCCGACTCATGAAGGCTAGACGCTCGAGCAGCATCACGTCCTGCTCGTTCTTCACCAGCGCGCCGGCCAGTGGCGGGATTGCCCGGGTCGGGTCGCGCTCGCGCAACACGGCCTCGCCGATGTTGTCGGCCATCAGCAGCTTCAACCAGTCGACCAGTTCGGACGTGGAGGGTTTCTTCTTCAGGCCGGGCACCTTGCGCACATCGAAGAACACGTCCAGCGCTTCGCTGACCAGATCTTTCTTGATATCCGGGTAATGCACATCGACGATGCGCTGCAGCGTCTCGCGATCAGGAAAAGCGATGTAGTGGAAGAAGCAGCGACGCAGGAAGGCGTCGGGCAGCTCCTTCTCGTTGTTCGAGGTGATGATGATGATCGGCCGTTGGGTCGCCTTGATCGTCTCGTTGGTCTCGTAGACGTAGAACTCCATCTTGTCGAGTTCTTGCAGCAGGTCGTTGGGAAACTCGATATCGGCCTTGTCGATCTCGTCGATCAGCAGGATGACCCGCTCCTCGCTCTCGAAGGCCTCCCACAGCTTGCCTTTCTTGATGTAGTTCTTCACGTCGTGGACCTTGTCCACGCCCAGCTGCGAATCACGCAGGCGGCTGACCGCATCGTATTCGTAGAGGCCCTGATGCGCCTTGGTGGTGGACTTGATGTGCCAGGTGATGAGCTTGGCGTCGAACGACTCGGCCAGCTGCTCGGCCAGCATGGTCTTGCCGGTGCCTGGCTCGCCCTTGACCAGAAGGGGACGCTGCAGGGTGATGGCGGCATTCACTGCGAGTTTCAGGTCATCGGTGGCGACGTAAGACTGGGTGCCTTCGAATTTCATTGCGGATTCCTTCGGCGGGGCCTGGCACGCAGGCACTCGTTGTAGTCAGGCCGACGACTATAAGGGAAGGTCGTGCGACTGTGAACGCAAGCGCATCATTCAGTCACTGAATGTCCGGCTGTGCGTTTCTGGTGACGCATGCCAGTTATTCTTCTTCATCGAGCGCACGTTCGAAGCGCGCAGTGAAGGCCTCGACGAATGCGTTGCGCAGTATCGCGACGAAGGCCTGGAATGGACTGACATCGGTTTCCTTGGTGGTGCCCGACAGCTCCACGCGGGTGGCGAACTGGTCCTTGCGCTGGTTCTTAAGGACTTCCTGTCCGCCGCCGACCACCGCTTCCCACAGCCCGCGCAAGAAGCCCTTGTCCTCGTTCTTGACGTCCTGGTCGTAGTCGAAGATGTCGACGTTGCGCAGCAGGGGCTTGATGTAACCATCGAGCTGGCTGTCGTTGGCCTCGACTTCGATAACCAGATCACCCGTCCCGCCGGCGAAATCGAAATTGGCGTAGGCGCGACTGAGGTCGTTCAGCTGTTTCAGCGGTACGCCGGTGACCCGCAGATTGACTTCGAAATCTTCCCAGTCCGTGAACGGATCGAAGCTGGCGGTCGCTTCGATGGGGGCCTGATTGAACAGCTTGCCCTTGCCTTCGAAGAAAGCGGTCCGGGTGCCGTCGGCATCATCGGTGTTGGTCAGGTTGTACAGGCTGGCCTGGATATCGCTGGCGTAAACGTGGACTTGCGGGTCGGAGGAGAAGTTGCGAAACGACAACTGGCCATCGACGACGCGAATCTCGTTGAGCGTGATCGGTACCAATGCGTCGAGCTGATCGCGCCAGTCGACGCCTTCCCCATTCTGCGAGTCGCCGCTGTCACCACCATCGACGAAATTCAAATGAGGCTGCTCGAAAACGACTTCGCCGACGATCTCTCGGTGGCGCAGGATGCCATTCCAGCTGATGGCGATGTCGATCGCCGGTGCCTTGAGCAGGGGCGCCTGTACGCGCTTGTCCTTCTTCTCGATCAGCAGGCCTTCGACACGGTAAGCGCCACGCCACCAGGCGAGATCGACGTCTTCGACGTGCCCCGTATAGTCGCCCATGTCCGCCATTTTCTCGTTCAGGTAGTTGCGCACCAGATGCGGCAGAGCGAGATGCAGGAGGATCAGCAGCAGGCCGATCGAGAGCAGGATCCACAGGGGAAGCAGGCGACGGGTCATGGCGGTCCGGAGATGAGCGGGATGTTGACGATGGACCCCCGGTCGCGGCTGTGAGTTCGGCTGGACTGCTGCATGGACTGCGCATAGGCTGATTGGTCTGATACTCCTCGGACAGGGCATTCCCATGAGTCGCATATTCGCAGACAACGCACGTTCCATCGGCAACACCCCGCTGGTAATGATCAATCGCCTGGGGCCCAAGGGCGTCACCATCATGGCCAAGATCGAAGGCCGTAACCCCGCTTATTCGGTGAAATGCCGTATCGGCGCCGGGATGATCTGGGACGCCGAGGACAGCGGTCGGATCAAGCCGGGCATGACGTTGGTCGAGCCTACTTCGGGCAACACCGGCATCGGTCTGGCCTTTGTTGCCGCGGCGCGTGGCTACAAGCTCATGCTCACCATGCCAGCGTCCATGAGCCTGGAGCGGCGCAAGGTACTCAAAGCGCTGGGTGCCGAGCTGGTGCTCACCGAGCCGGCCAAAGGCATGAAGGGCGCGATCGAGAAAGCCGCCGAGATTGCCGCCTCGAATCCCGAGCAGTACTACATGCCGCAACAGTTCGAGAATCCGTCCAACCCGGCAATCCATGAGAAGACCACCGGCCCGGAAATCTGGAACGACACCGATGGAAGCATTGATGTGCTGGTGGCAGGCGTCGGCACTGGCGGCACCATCACCGGCGTCTCGCGCTATATCAAGAACACCAAGGGCAAGCAGATCATCAGCGTGGCGGTGGAACCGACCAGCTCGCCGGTAATCAGTCAGACCCTTGCCGGTGACGAGGTCAAACCCAGTCCGCACAAGATCCAGGGCATCGGCGCCGGCTTCGTGCCGAAGAACCTCGACCTGTCCATGGTCGATCGGGTCGAGCTGGTCGATGACGAAGAGGCCAAGCAGATGGCCCTGCGGCTGATGCGCGAAGAGGGCATTCTCTGTGGCATTTCCTGCGGTGCGGCGATGGCGGCTGCGGTTCGTCTGGCCGAACGGCCGGAAATGCAGGGCAAGAACATCGTCGTGATCCTGCCGGACTCGGGCGAGCGTTACCTCTCCAGCATGCTGTTCAGCGACATGTTCAGCGAGCAGGAACTGGTGCAGTAATGCCTTGCGACGCAGTTGAGCCAATCAACTGCGTCGCGGATCGGCCTGCGGCTGGGCGGCTGGCGCCTGGCGCAGGATCAGCCACAACGCCAGCCCGATCAGCGCACCGCCCTGAACGTAGGCCCAGGACAGCGGCTCATCGAGAAACAGTACGCCCCATAGCACACCGAACGGTGGGATCAGAAACGTCACCGTCAGCGTCTTCACCGGTCCGATATCCGCCAGCAGGCGGAAGTAGAGAATGTAGGCAAACGCCGTACAGACCAGGCCCAACCCAAGCAGACTGAGCCAGACGCTGGTGTCGCCCCAGCTCGGCGGCGGGGCATCCAGCAGCGACAACCCGAACAGTGGCAGCAGGCAGAGTGCGGCGCCGGCCTGGCTGCCAAAGGCAACCAGTTCACTATCCAGCCCGCCGTCCCGGTTGATCCAGCGCCGCGTGAGAAAACCGCCCAATCCGTAGCAGGCAGTGGCACCCAGGCAGGCCAGCGCTCCGAGCAGCAACCCCATCTCCAATGGCACCGGGCCGATGCGCATCAGCAGCGCCACACCGCCCAGCCCGCTGAACACCCCCAGCACCTTCGCCAGTGTCAGCTCCTCAGCGAAGAACAGCGCGCCTATCAGCACACCCATCATTGGCGTGGTGGCATTGAAGATGGCCGAATAACCCGCCGGCACCAGTTGCGCGGCCACCGCATACAGGGCGAAGGGTACGCCCGAGTTGATCACGCCAAGCACCAGGCACAGGCCGAGCTTGCCGCGAAAGTCCCAGCGCCTGCGCAGCACGACGAGGATTGCCAGCAGCCCGGCGGTCGCCAGCAGCACGCGAAAGAATGCTGTTGGGAAAGTGCCAAGGACCGGCGCGATAACACGCATGAAGAGAAAACTCGCGCCCCAGATGGCGGCGAGGGCAAGCAGGCGAAACATGTCGAGCGGGCGCATGAAGCGGGCTTCCAGCACAAGGGAGCTGCAAGTGTTGTCGCCCATCTGCCAACAGGCAAACCGAAACCGACTTTCAAACTGCGTGCTGCTAAGCTCGGCGAACGTTCATGTCCTGCAGTGGGTGCATCATGGTGGAGCAGAAACTGGCCGTTGAAATGGCTCGGCAGATCCTTCTCGGTTTTGATGACTATCGCGAGCATTTCCGCGTGATCACCGAGGGTGCCCGTTCTCGCTTCGAGCAGGCGCAGTGGCAGGAAGCACAGCGCGCCTCCGCGGCGCGCATCAATCTCTACGAAGAGAAGGTCGCTGAAACCCGGCGTGGCTTGCTGGCCGGCTTCGATCATGCCGATCTGCTTCAGGTCGAAGCCTGGCCGCAGATCAAGAGCGCCTATATCGAGCTGATCAACCCACGCTTCGACGACGAGCTGTCGGAGACCTGGTACAACTCGATCTTCTGCGGGCTGTTCAGCCATGACTGCATCAGTGACGGCACCATGTTTATCCATACCACCCGGCCGGCTGTGCGCGTGCAGGAGCGCCAGGCACAGACGCGCACCTACCAGCCCAACGGCGATCTGGCGGGAATGTTGGAACAGATCCTCAGCGATTACGCCTTCGCCGTACCCTATTGTGATCTGGCGGGAGACCTCCAGCGGCTACAGACGCAGCTGTGTGAAACGCTGCCCGATTGGGTCTGCAAGGATCCGGAGCTGACCGTCGAACTCTTCGTCTCGGTGCTGTACCGCAACAAGGGCGCCTACCTGCTCGGGCGCATCTTCACTTGCGATGAGCAGTGGCCGCTGGTGATCCCCTTGTTGCACCGCGAGGGCGAAGGCATCGTCGCCGATGCGTTGATTACCGACGAGGCGGAGGTGTCGATCATCTTTTCCTTCACGCGCTCGTACTTCATGGTCGAGGTGCCGATCCCGGCGGAATTCGTCGGCTTTCTCAAGCGCATCCTGCCTGGCAAGCACATAGCCGAACTGTATACCTCTATAGGCTTCTACAAGCACGGCAAGTCGGAGTTCTACCGCGCGCTGATCGATCATCTAGCCAACACCGACGATCGCTTCGTCATGGCGCCCGGTGTGCGCGGCATGGTGATGACGGTGTTCACGTTGCCCGGCTTCAATACGGTGTTCAAGCTGATCAAGGATCGCTTCTCGCCGATCAAGAGCGTCAACCGAGCCACCGTGATCGAAAAGTATCGCTTGGTGAAAAGCGTCGACCGGGTAGGGCGCATGGCCGATACCCAGGAGTTTGCCGACTTCCGCTTCCCAAAGGCTAAGTTCGATCCGGAATGCCTGGCCGAGCTGCTGGAGGTCGCGCCGTCGACGGTAGAGGTGCAGGGCGATACCGTACTGGTGCGCCACTGCTGGACCGAGCGGCGCATGACGCCGCTGAATCTCTATCTGGAAAACGCCAGCGAACAGCAGGTGCGCGAGGTGCTGGAAGACTATGGGCTTGCCATCAAGCAGCTGGCGGCGGCCAATATCTTTCCTGGCGACATGCTGTTGAAGAATTTCGGCGTTACCCGCCATGGAAGGGTGGTCTTCTACGATTACGACGAGATCAGCTATCTCACCGAGGTGAATTTCCGCCACATTCCTGCGCCGCGTTACCCGGAAGACGAGATGGCATCGGAGCCATGGTATTCGGTGGGGCCAAATGACGTGTTTCCCGAAGAATTCCCACGCTTTCTGTTCGCTGACCATGGGCAGCGTCGGCTATTTGCCAGCCTGCATGGCGAGCTGTATGACGCGGATTACTGGAAGGGACTGCAGGACGCAATCCGTGGCGGCAAGGTGATCGACGTCTTCCCTTATCGGCGCAAGGCTGACCGTAACTGAGCGGCAGCCGGCGCTGCGTTACCGCCGGCAAACAGATTTTGGTTGAACGCCTTTGCGCGACCCCGGTCGCAGTTGTAAAGCGCCGTAACAAAGCGGCGCTACTTGCGGAGCCCTCGGCAGCAAAGCGCACGAGCGTCAGTTGGAAAGTTGGATTATGCTGTCCATGAAGCCTGCATGGCTCCGACGTAACCCGTTATCTGGCAGGAGGGTGTGACCATGAAAGCAAGGCTCAATGAAATGTTCTGGAAGCTGGCGGTCGCTCTTGGCTTGATCGAGCCACCTCGTCTGCAGCCCATTCCAGTGCGCGCCCGCCGTCAGCAGGATCGCCGCGCTTCCCGGTAACGTGGGCTAGTCGCTACGCGGCGGGCAAGGCGGGTCCTCCGCGTTCCACGGCTCGTTTATAGGCGGGCCGCTGTTGTATACGCTGCAGGAAATTCATCAGCCGCGGGCGGCTCTCGTCCAGTCCGGCTCTGGCGCGCGCCGCTTCGATCGGAAAACTCATTTGTATGTCCGCCGCGCTGAAGTTATCTCCAGCGAACCAGTCGGATTTCCCCAGTTCCGCTTCCATGTAATCGAGATGAGTCTTTAGCTGCGGCCCGATGAAGGCCCGATTGGCGCCCTTAGCGATCGCTCGTGCCACCGGGCGGATAAAGAAGGGCATCGGCCCGGTGGCGACCCGGTCGAATACCAGCTTGAGCAACATCGGCGGCATCGCCGACCCTTCGGCGTAGTGCATCCAGTAGCGGAACCTGCGGTACTCCGCGCTGCTGCTTTGCGGCGCGAGCCGGCCATTTCCGTATCGCTCCAGCAGATATTCCAGAATGGCTGCCGATTCGGCCAACGTCAGTTCGCCATCGGTGATCACCGGCGATTTTCCCAGTGGATGAACGGCTTTGAGTTCGGCCGGGGCGAGCATCGTCTTCGGGTCGCGGGGATAGCGCTTGAGCTCATAAAGCAGCTCCAGTTCCTCCATCAGCCAGAGGACGCGATGGGATCTGGAGTGATTCAGGTGATGGACTGTGATCATGCCGGTTCCTTGTTATTGGGTCGGTGCAAGCATAGTCGGTCTGCACACTGATGCCCGATATGGCAGACTCCGCCGCCGAGGTGAACCATGTCCCGTCCACGATGTTCGCGCTGCCAGCGCCCCTTGTCGCTCTGCCTGTGTGCGCTGATACCAGCCCTGGATAGCCGCACCCGGGTGCTTGTCCTGCAGCATTCCAGCGAGGCGAGTCACGCGCTGAATACGGCGCGCTTGGCGGTGTTGGGGCTGCGTAACGCGCAGCTGCTGGTCGGCGAGGATTTCATCGATGAATCCAGCGGCGACGTGCCGAGCTACCTGTTGTTTCCCGGTGAGGATGCGGTGCCGCTGAGCACACTTGCAGGCGCCGACCGGCCCATCCGCCTGATCGTGCCGGACGGGACCTGGCGCAAGGCGCGCAAGATTCTGCATGTTAATCCTTGGTTGGCAGCGCTGCCGCGGGTAGCGCTGCCAGAAGGGCTGACCTCTCGCTATCGCTTGCGCAAGGCACCGATGCCGGGGGCGCTGTCGACCATCGAGGCAATCGTCACGGCACTGAATATCCTGGAAAGCCCTGCGGGATTCGATGAGTTGCTTCGACCGTTCGACGCGCTGATCGAGGGGCAGATCGACGCGATGGGCGCGCTCACGTATCAGCGCAACCACGCCGGCGGAGCGTGATTGCGGTGCCAGTCGGTTATCTGGCTGATCCGACCTAACGTTCGCGCAGCGCTTCGTGTCGCGCCTTGAGAATGGGCTTGAGCATGTAGTCCAGCACGCTTTTCTCGCCGGTGATGATGTCCACGGTAGCGACCATGCCGGGGATGATCACCAGTTGGTGCCCAGGCGAGCCGAGGTAGTTTTTCTCCGTGCGGACCTGGATCAGATAGAAACTACGCCCATCCTTGTCGGTGATGGTGTCTGCACTGATCAGTTCCAGGTTGGCTTTCAAGCCGCCGTAAATGGTGTAGTCGTAGGCGGAGAACTTGACCATTGCCTTCTGCCCCGGGTGCAGGAAGGCAATGTCCTGCGGTCGTACCTTGGCTTCGATCAGTAGGCTGTCTTCCAGTGGCACGATCTCCAGCAGGTCGCTGCCGGGCTGTACCACACCGCCGATCGTGTTGATCCTCAATTGCTTGATGATGCCATGTACCGGTGAAACCACTGTCGTGCGGCTGACTCGGTCATCGATGGCCACACTGGTGGCAGTGATCTTCTGCAGCAGTGTACGAGCGGCATTCAGATCCTTGAAGGCTTCGGCACGGAATGCAAGTTCGGATTGTTCGATTCTGCTCTGGATTTCGCTGGCAGCCGCCTCGGCGCGCGGCAGGGCGAGTGTGGTGGCATCGAGTGCGCCACGCACGTCGACTATGCTGCGGCGCAGGCGCAGAATTTCGACCTGCGAGATCGCGCCCGTTTCTACAAGCGGAGTCGACATGTTCAGCTCCTGCTGAATAAGCGACAGGCTGGAACGGTACTGTTGCTGTTTGGAGCGGAATTCGGCTACCTCCTGCTGTTTCTGCGTCAGCTGTTCCTTGAGGATTCGCTGCTCGCTGCGCAAGCGCTGCTGGCGCGATTCATAGAGCGCGCGCTCATCTTCGGCCAGCTGTGGCGCATCGCGGGTGATCTCTTCCGGCAGGGCCAGCGGTCGACCTTCCGCCTCGGCGGCCAGCCTTTCGACGCGAGCGAGCAGCGACAAGCGCTCCGCTTCGGTTTCCTCCTGGTTGGAGAGAAACCGAGTGTTATCCAGGCGCAACAGTGTGTCGCCCTTGTTCACGACCTGTCCCTCGCGGACGTAAATCTGCGCCACGATGCCGCCCTCGAGGTTCTGCACCGTCTGGATCTTGCTGGATGGAATCGCCTTGCCTTCGCCCGTGGTCACTTCCTCGAGCACGGCGTAGTTGGCCCAGATCAGCACCGCAGCGAGTAGCAGAGCCGTCAACCAGACGGTCAGGCGAGCCAGCCAGGGAGAGTCCTCGAGAATCGCGCCCTGGATTTCGGGCATGTACTCGGTGTCCTGCTTGCGGCGGCCAAACTTGCCGAAAAACACCATCGGCCCATGCATCATTGCGAAACTCCGTTGCGGATGGCTGTCGCTGCAGCCGGTGCGCGATACGTCATGCCGGCATGTTTCATACCGACGCCGGCCCCACATGCCCTTTGCGCAATGCCTCGATGACCGCAGCTTTCGGGCCGTCCGCGACAACGCGCCCGCAGTCCAGCACGACCAGGCGTTCGACCAGGCTGAGCATGGACATGCGATGGGTAATCAGCAGCATTGTCTTGCCTTGGGACCAGCCCAGCAGGTGATGCCGCAGTGCGTCCTCACTGCTGTTGTCCATGGCACTGGTAGGCTCGTCGAGCAGCAGAATCGGTGGGTCGAGCAGCAGGGCGCGCGCCATCAGCACCAGCTGCCGTTGGCCGCCAGACAACAGCTGGCCGCGTTCGCCAACAGGTCGGTCGAAGCCGAGCGGGTGCTGTCTTGCCAATTCATAGGCGCCGGTGAGCTTGGCCACTTCAAGCATGCGCTCATCGCTGACGTAGCGTGCACCCATGGTCATGTTGTCGCGCAGGCTGCCGGCCAGCAGAGGCATGTCATGCGAGACATAGCCGATCTGGCTGCGCAGGTCCGCGACGTCGATACTGGTAACGTTCTGGTCAACGATCTGCCAGGGACCGACGGCGGCATTTCGGTCGTTACGATTGGCACGCAGCAAGGTCTCTACGGTCAGCTGATCCTGGGCGCTGACGGTACCTATACCTACGTGCTCAATACCGGCCTTGCGGTTGTTCAGGGCCTGGACAGCGGTGAAACACTGACCGAGACCTTCGCCTACACCATGCAGGACGCCGACGGAGACCCGTCGAGCGCGCAGATCACCATCACCATCACCGGCAGCAACGATGCGCCGACGCTGAGCGTGATCGGTGCCCAGGTGTTCGAGGCTGGCCTTGCGACCGGTTCCGATGCCGGCGCCAACAGCGAGTTTGCCTACGGCACCTTCACCCTCGGTGATGTGGATGGTCTGGACGATATCCAGAGCGTCAGCATCAACGGCACGGCTGTGGCCATCGGCAGCCTGGTCGGCAGCAGCTTCGCCGGTGCTCACGGCACCCTGACGGTCACCGGCTATGACGTGCTGACCGGCATCGCCACCTATCAGTATCAGCTGACCAGTCCGACCACCGACGTGGCCGACGTCGCTGAAACCGATACCTTTGCGGTGAGCGTTTCGGACGGCACGGCATCGGCTTCGGCGAACCTGGTGATCGACATCGTCGACGACGTACCAACTGCGGCCAACGATGCCTTCAGCCTCAGTGAAGACACGGCCAGCGTGATCGGCAACGTGCTGAGCAACGACACCATCGGTGCCGACGTCAGCGGCACGGTCACCACTACCGGCAACCAGACTGGCAGCTATGGCCAGCTGACGCTCAATGCCGACGGTAGCTTCAGCTACGTGCTCAATACCGGCCTGGCCGTGGTGCAGGGCCTGGACAGCGGTGAAATACTGACCGAGACCTTCAACTACACCATGCAGGATGCCGACGGCGACCCGTCGAGCGCGCAGATCACCATCACCATCACCGGCAGCAACGACGCGCCGAGCCTGAGCGTGATCGGGGCCCAGGTGTTCGAGTCCGGCCTGGCCGCTGGCTCCGATGCCAGCGCCAACAGCGAGTTCGCCTACGGCACCTTCACCTTTGGTGATGTGGATGGTCTGGACGATATCCAGAGCGTCAGCATCAACGGCACGGCTGTGGCCATCGGCAGCTTGGTCGGCAGCAGTTTCGCCGGTGCTCACGGCACCCTGACGGTCACCGGCTATGACGTGCTGACCGGCATCGCCACCTATCAGTATCAACTGACCAGCCCGACCACCGACGTGGCCGACGTCGCTGAAACCGATACCTTTGCGGTGAGCGTTTCGGACGGCACGGCATCGGCTTCGGCGAACCTGGTGATCGACATCGTCGACGACGTACCAACTGCGGCCAACGATGCCTTCAGCCTCAGTGAAGACACGGCCAGCGTGATCGGCAACGTGCTGAGCAACGACGTCAGCGGCGCAGATGTCAGCGCTACTGTCAGCAGTACCGGCAACCAGACTGGCAGCTATGGCCAGCTGACGCTCAATGCCGACGGTAGCTTCAGCTACGTGCTCAATACCGGCCTGGCGGTAGTACAGGGTCTGGACGATGGCGAGCAACTTAGTGAGACCTTCAGCTACACCATGCAGGACGCCGACGGTGACCCGTCCACGGCGCAGTTGACCATCATCATCACCGGCAGCAACGATGAGCCAAGCCTGAGCGTGATCGGTGCCCAGGTGTTCGAGTCTGGCCTGGCCACTGGCTCCGATGCCTCTGCCAACAGTGAGTTTGCCTACGGCACCTTCACCATTGGTGATGCGGATGGCCTGGACGATATCCAGAGTGTGACCATCAATGGCACTACGGTTGCCATAGGCTTGTTGGTCGGCAGCAGCTTCGCTGGCGCTCATGGCACCCTGACGATTACCGGCTACGACGTATTAAGTGGCATCGCCACCTATCAGTATCAGCTGACCAGTCCGACCACCGATGTAGCCGGTGTGGACGAAAGCGATACCTTCAGCCTTAGCGTGTCCGATGGCACGGCCTCGGCCTCCGGCAACCTGGTGATCGACATCGTCGACGATGTACCGAGTGCGGCCAACGATGCCTTCAGCCTCAGCGAAGACACGGCCAGCGTGATCGGCAACGTGCTGAGCAACGACGTCAGCGGCGCAGATGTCAGCGCTACTGTCAGCAGTACCGGCAACCAGACTGGCAGCTATGGCCAGCTGACGCTCAATGCCGACGGTAGCTTCAGCTACGTGCTCAATACCGGCCTGGCGGTAGTACAGGGTCTGGACGATGGCGAGCAACTTAGTGAGACCTTCAGCTACACCATGCAGGACGCCGACGGTGACCCGTCCACGGCGCAGTTGACCATCATCATCACCGGCAGCAACGATGAGCCAAGCCTGAGCGTGATCGGTGCCCAGGTGTTCGAGTCTGGCCTGGCCACTGGCTCCGATGCCTCTGCCAACAGTGAGTTTGCCTACGGCACCTTCACCATTGGTGATGCGGATGGCCTGGACGATATCCAGAGTGTGACCATCAATGGCACTACGGTTGCCATAGGCTTGTTGGTCGGCAGCAGCTTCGCTGGCGCTCATGGCACCCTGACGATTACCGGCTACGACGTATTAAGTGGCATCGCCACCTATCAGTATCAGCTGACCAGTCCGACCACCGATGTAGCCGGTGTGGACGAAAGCGATACCTTCAGCCTTAGCGTGTCCGATGGCACGGCCTCGGCCTCCGGCAACCTGGTGATCGACATCGTCGACGATGTACCGAGTGCGGCCAACGATGCCTTCAGCCTCAGCGAAGACACGGCCAGCGTGATCGGCAACGTGCTGAGCAACGACGTCAGCGGCGCAGATGTCAGCGCTACTGTCAGCAGTACCGGCAACCAGACTGGCAGCTATGGCCAGCTGACGCTCAATGCCGACGGTAGCTTCAGCTACGTGCTCAATACCGGCCTGGCGGTAGTACAGGGTCTGGACGATGGCGAGCAACTTAGTGAGACCTTCAGCTACACCATGCAGGACGCCGACGGTGACCCGTCCACGGCGCAGTTGACCATCATCATCACCGGCAGCAACGATGAGCCAAGCCTGAGCGTGATCGGTGCCCAGGTGTTCGAGTCTGGCCTGGCCACTGGCTCCGATGCCTCTGCCAACAGTGAGTTTGCCTACGGCACCTTCACCATTGGTGATGCGGATGGCCTGGACGATATCCAGAGTGTGACCATCAATGGCACTACGGTTGCCATAGGCTTGTTGGTCGGCAGCAGCTTCGCTGGCGCTCATGGCACCCTGACGATTACCGGCTACGACGTATTAAGTGGCATCGCCACCTATCAGTATCAGCTGACCAGTCCGACCACCGATGTAGCCGGTGTGGACGAAAGCGATACCTTCAGCCTTAGCGTGTCCGATGGCACGGCCTCGGCCTCCGGCAACCTGGTGATCGACATCGTCGACGATGTACCGAGTGCGGCCAACGATGCCTTCAGCCTCAGCGAAGACACGGCCAGCGTGATCGGCAACGTGCTGAGCAACGACGTCAGCGGCGCAGATGTCAGCGCTACTGTCAGCAGTACCGGCAACCAGACTGGCAGCTATGGCCAGCTGACGCTCAATGCCGACGGTAGCTTCAGCTACGTGCTCAATACCGGCCTGGCGGTAGTACAGGGTCTGGACGATGGCGAGCAACTTAGTGAGACCTTCAGCTACACCATGCAGGACGCCGACGGTGACCCGTCCACGGCGCAGTTGACCATCATCATCACCGGCAGCAACGATGAGCCAAGCCTGAGCGTGATCGGTGCCCAGGTGTTCGAGTCTGGCCTGGCCACTGGCTCCGATGCCTCTGCCAACAGTGAGTTTGCCTACGGCACCTTCACCATTGGTGATGCGGATGGCCTGGACGATATCCAGAGTGTGACCATCAATGGCACTACGGTTGCCATAGGCTTGTTGGTCGGCAGCAGCTTCGCTGGCGCTCATGGCACCCTGACGATTACCGGCTACGACGTATTAAGTGGCATCGCCACCTATCAGTATCAGCTGACCAGTCCGACCACCGATGTGGCCGGTGTGGACGAAAGCGATACCTTCAGCCTTAGCGTGTCCGATGGCACGGCCTCGGCCTCCGGCAACCTGGTGATCGACATCGTCGACGATGTACCGAGTGCGGCCAACGATGCCTTCAGCCTCAGCGAAGACACGGCCAGCGTGATCGGCAACGTGCTGAGCAACGACGTCAGCGGCGCAGATGTCAGCGCTACTGTCAGCAGTACCGGCAACCAGACTGGCAGCTATGGCCAGCTGACGCTCAATGCCGACGGTAGCTTCAGCTACGTGCTCAATACCGGCCTGGCGGTAGTACAGGGTCTGGACGATGGCGAGCAACTTAGTGAGACCTTCAGCTACACCATGCAGGACGCCGACGGTGACCCGTCCACGGCGCAGTTGACCATCATCATCACCGGCAGCAACGATGAGCCAAGCCTGAGCGTGATCGGTGCCCAGGTGTTCGAGTCTGGCCTGGCCACTGGCTCCGATGCCTCTGCCAACAGTGAGTTTGCCTACGGCACCTTCACCATTGGTGATGCGGATGGCCTGGACGATATCCAGAGTGTGACCATCAATGGCACTACGGTTGCCATAGGCTTGTTGGTCGGCAGCAGCTTCGCTGGCGCTCATGGCACCCTGACGATTACCGGCTACGACGTATTAAGTGGCATCGCCACCTATCAGTATCAGCTGACCAGTCCGACCACCGATGTGGCCGGTGTGGACGAAAGCGATACCTTCAGCCTTAGCGTGTCCGATGGCACCGCCTCGGCCTTCAGCAACCTGGTGATTGGCGTTGTCGACGATATGCCTTCGCTCGGTGCCTTCACCACGGCGATCATTCCCAACGAAATAGGCACGGTTAACGGTACTTTTTCGGTGGTCTCGGGTGCCGATGGTCTGGATGGTTTCCAGATCGCCGGGCCGGCCATTGCCGGGCTGAATTACACGACTGTCCATAGTTACGATGGGGCGGGTAACTTCCTGAGTACAACTCTGACTGGCCTCACCTCGAGCAACCAGACGGTATTCAGCCTGACGGTAAGCGCGAACGGCACCTACGTGTTCAACCTGGTTCAGCCTGAAGCCGCCAGTGAGCTGACCTACTCGCTGAGCAACCTCGCGCCAGGGCATGTGCCAGGTTTTGCCGAAACTCCCGATGGCCTGATCGAGTTCAGCAGTCCGGGGGCGGTCAACTCGTCCACCCAGGGCTTCGGCATCAACAATCAGTTCTTCGATCGTGGCGAACAGTTCACCATGGAGTTTCATGCCGCTGGGGTACCGGGGGTCGACAACGACCCGGCGACCGATGTGCGGCTGGTCAACAAGGTGGTATTGGTCAACGACCAGGTCAATGGCGAGTTGACCATTCGCTGGACAGCGACCAATAGCCAGACGGGTGAAAGCCGTAGCGGAACCATGACCATCACCGGAGCGATGGCGGAGACGGTGATAGATCCCGATATCAGCTTCAACCAGCTGCAGATCGAGGGTATTGCCGGCAACGGCAGGGTGCGTTTCGCCACCACTACCATCAGTACTTTGGTGCTGCCAGAGGATCAGAGCCTGGCGTTCGATGTAGTGGCCCAGGATGGCGACGGCGATCTCAGTGGCTCCTCGACGTTGAACGTGCAGGTGGTCGCGGAGGACTCGCCGACCAGCTTCGTGCTTGAAGGTACTGCTGGCGATGATGTGATCGCGGCGAGCAACCTGACCGACATCATCGACGGCAAGGCCGGCTTTGACATAGTCGATTATGGCGATGACACGGCCGGTATCGCCGCCAGTCTGGCGTTGGCCGCCGGGCTTTCGGGAACCGCGCTGGGCGATAGCTACAGCTCAATCGAAGGGCTGATGGGGGGCTCGGGCAACGATCAGCTAAGCGGAGATAGCCAAGCCAACTACCTGGCCGGCGGTGCCGGCGACGACATACTGCAAGGCGGAGCGGGGGACGATGTGCTGGTGGGCGGTCTCGGCGACGATGTGTTGTCGGGCGGCGAGGGCGACGATGTTCTAGTGGGCGACCCGGGCTCGGATCAATTATTGGGCGGTGAAGGGTTCGATACTGTCGACTACAGCGCCGATACGGCCGGCGTCACTGTCAATCTCGAAACCGGCATTGGTGAAGGCGGGCTGGCAGAAGGCGATACCTACAATTCCATCGAGGGCATTCTCGGTGGTGCGGGCAATGACACGCTGACCGGGGATGGCGGTGATAACTACCTCGACGGTGGCGCCGGCAACGACACGCTGCTGGGTGGTGCCGGGGATGACATCTTGGTGGGAGGTGTGGGTGACGACACCCTGACGGGAGGCGCAGGTCGCGACAGTTTCGTCTGGCGTGTGGGTGACGAGGGTGGGACTGACACTATCACCGACTTCCAGATTGACCCTGCTGGCACCAACACGGATGTCATCGATCTATCGCAGCTACTCGTTGGCGTTACAGAAGACGCGGCTACCCTCGGTGATTATCTGGACTTCGCTTTCGGTGGCGGTTCGACGACTATCTCGGTCAGCCTGACACCGGGCGGTGCGCCAGTTCAGGACATCACCCTTAGCGGTATCGACCTGAGCACGATCTATGGCACCGATGTAGCCGACGTTATTTCGGGAATGATCGATGACGGGGCGCTGAAAGTCGATAACGGCTAAAGCTGGCGGAGAATCGGCCCGCTACGCGGCAGCGTAGCGGGCTTTTTTACGGAGAACGATATGCTCTACATAGAGCGGGACGAGCTGGGTCTTTTGTGTCGTGTCGAGCCGAGTCCTTTCGACGGGATGACTGGCACGCTGCGTGCCGATAGTGACGAAGCGCAGAGTTGGCTGGCGACTCACGGGGATGAGCAGGTACAGCTGGCTGGCCTGCAGGCATCTGACCAGGATATGGCGCGTGTCGTGGAGGATCTGGTCGGCGTGCTGATTGCCCGCGGCGTCATTCGCTTTACCGATTTGCCTGAAGCTGCGCAGCGCAAGCTGCACGCCCGTGCCCAGACACGTGCACGCCTGGGCGGGCTGAGTACGTTGCTGGACGACGATGAGCAATCACTGATCTAGCCGTCGGTATTTATTCGGCAGCGCTCACCTCGGCAGTCGACGTTTGGCGTCGTGCATCGCCGCACTCGCATCGCTGCGTCGTTTCCTCATGCCGCGCCTAAAGTGTCCAAGACGTTCGCTATCTGTCAGTCCGGTCATGGCATTTGCCTCGGCTACGCTCAGGAGTCCGAAGCAGATCCTTCCTTGATGCTGGTTTGCCATGGGCGCGGTGCACCTAGTAGGTGGCCCATTGCGCCTCGCACGCCCAGTTCCGTCAGTACCTTCAATTCGCCCTGAGTCTCCACCATCTCTGCAATAAGCGGCAGATCGATGCTGTTGGTGGTGCGATAGATCGCTTCGATGAAGAGGCGCTTGTCTTCATCCTTGTCGATCCCCCGAATGTAGGCTCCATCGACCTTCACATGCGCCAATCCGAGATGGGCCAGATGGCCGATCTTGCTGAAATCGCCGCCAAAATGCTGCAGGCCTAGGCGTGTTCCAGTTGTCCGAACTTTCTGGCTCCAGTGCTGCAGGTGGACGTCCACGGGCAGGTGTAGGGCGTCCAGTTCGAGAATCAGATGGCTGGCCTCGGCGGGGTTGCTGTGCAGCAGTGCGAAAACCTGCTGCAGGTGCCGGGCATCTCGTAGAGTGGCCGCCGAAAGGCTGAGTGCGAGTGGCTGTGGCGCCAGCTTCAGACGGGCAATCACCAGCTCGAGCATGATGTAGTCGAAGCGTGCGGCCCAGCCAAGGCGTTCGAGCCAGGGCAGGAAACGCCCCGCGGTCAGTGGTTCGCCAGAAGCAATCGGCAACCTGGCGAGCACCTTGTGGTGAAGGATCTGTGCTGGCTCGGCAGCCAAGCCCACCGGTTGCACGTAAAGCGCCAGAGCGCTATCGGCCAGCGCCTGCTGCAACGTCTCGTGCCAGCTGTGCTGATCACGCAGAGGTTGCGCCCAATAACCTTCGAGCAATTGCCAGGCGGTGTTGCCGGCCTGTGCCTGGGCCAAGGCCTGATCGGCTCGCTCGAGCACGTCCTGTGGGGTTTCGCCGAGGCGAAAGGCGGTCACGCCGATGTGTGCGACCGGAATGCTGTCCGTCGAGCCCGTTGGACGAAGCGTTTCCAATTCATCACTGAGCGCGTTTAGCAGTGGCGTGACCTCGTCCTGATGCAGGCCTGGAGCCAACAGCACGAACTCGCTGCCGCGGTTGCGTGCAGCCAGCCAATCGGCTCGGCCACGGCGGCTTTTCAAACGCATCAGCTGCTCGCCAATGGCGACTATGAGGCGGTCGCTGAATTGTCCACCGTAGCGCTGGTTCAGGCCGTTGAGGTCGTGAATCTGCAGCAGTAGCAGATAACCCTCTGCGTGATGTTCATCCGGGGCAAGCTGAGTGCTCAGGCGCAGGTCAAGCAGGCGGCGGCTAGCGAGTCCAGTCAGGTCATCCTGATAGGCTTGCTGACGAAGCTTTTCGCTACGTTCGGCTTCTTCAGCGAACAGTGTCTTCAGCTTGTCGACCATCTGGTTCATCGCTTGCACAACGCGACGCAACTCCGGCGTGCGAGGCAGGTGTGGGAGGGTGATGAATTCTCGTTGAGTGATCGCGTGGGCCTGTTCAACCATGCGGTCTAGCGGGCGCAGCTGGCTGCGCAGCAACCAGCCACCCAACAGCGCACTCACCGCACCGCAGGCGAGCAGCCAGAGGAGGGTGGCCAGAGTGCTATCCCACAATTTTGCCAAGGCGAACTGGGGATGGCTGAATACCTCGACGCGCGCGGCCTGTTCCCAGCCACGCATGATCAGTGCATCACCGCCCTGTGGAGGCAGGTCCACGATTGTGGCGAACCACCCCGGCACCTGCTGAAGCTGGATGTTTGCGTTGCGCTCGACAATCGGGCTGTCGTCTGGAATGCGAAGGACACGGATGCTGCTGAAGTAACCGCTGTCGAAGATTGAATTCGCCAGTAGCTCCAGCATGACGGGGTCGTCTGCGTGTGGAGTCATCGAGAGCGCCAGAGCAGTCGCAGCATCCTGGGCATGCGAGCGCAACTGATTGATGGATTGCTCTCGGGAGTTCTCCACGCTGGCTATGAAGCCGCCGGTGAAGGCCACGACCAGAAACAGGCAGATTGCGAGAAACAGCTGCTTGAGTAACGACATACTTCCCCCTCCGGTCTGCTGCAATCAGTCGCTGTTCGCGATGAAAAGGCAGCAAACTCAGCCCTCACCAACCAGAAAACCTTCGGCGCGCATCTTCAGCAGAACGTCCTGCCAGCGTGACAGCCTTTTGCTATCTCCGCTACGTTTCCCACCGCCGGCGCCGGGTAAAAACAGTCCTTCGGCGTTGAATGCATAAACCGGCAGCAGGTCGTTGCGTTGCGACGCGGGGCGAATTACGCCATCGATGTTGTCCAGCACCAGCGGGTCGGCCGCGGGCGTCGGGTAATAGGTGAGCACCATATGCGCCTGGTTCAGGCGTAACGCCTTTACATAGGTGATGCGCATGCGGTCGCTGGACACACCGAGGCGGCGCAGGGTGAAGTACTTGGCCAATGCGTAATCTTCGCAATCGCCAGCGCCCTTGATCAGCGCTTCGACTGGCGTGGCCCAGTAGTCTTCCTGCTGCCAGACATGGGTGTCGTCGCTGAAGGCGATATTGCGGTTGAAGAAGCGATTCACTTCGTCGAGCTTTTCGTGCTCACCAAGCGACGCGGCTTCGCTTAGCAGCGCGCGCCAGGCTTCGATTCGACCGCGTGAGTCATGCAGCGGCCCGTAGCGCTGTTCAGCGGTGCGGAAGATGCGGCTGAAATCCCATTCCTGCCAATCCGCCAGCACGTTCGGTGACCAGCCCAGCGGGCTCAGCAGCAGCGCAAGCGCGAGCGAAACTGCCGTCAGACGGGAGGGTCGGCCAGGGCGGTGCTGGGAAGCCTGCATTGATGGAACTCCAGCGAGCGATCCGGGAGTGGCGGCTACCGACTTGCCTTCAGCGGCGTTGATCTAGCTTGGCGACCGGCAAGGTTTTCTGCCGGAGGATGTAAAGGCTGACCAGTGATGCGCTGAGCAGCATGCCGATGCGAGCCCAGAATAACGGAACCAGCCAGCAAGAAATGCCAATGCTCACCCACATCGTGGCAATTGCATATGCTTTGCCTTTGAGCGGAATACCGTTGCCTTCGAGATAATCGCGGAACCATGGGCCGAGGTGCGGGTGGTCCACCAGCCAGCGGTAGAAGCGCTGCGAGCTACGAACGAAGCAGGCGGCGGCAAGCAGCAGGAACGGCGTGGTCGGCAGAACCGGAAGGAATATGCCGATGACGCCCAGCGCAACGGCAAGCCAGCCAGCGGTCAGCAATGCCGAGCGAACCAGCGGATTGCGGTGCTGCTGAATGTCCCGGTGGGCCATGATGCTACCCGCCGTCGCTTCTGGATTCACTGCCGGTAGCGTGGCGGTGCACACCAGCACCGATGCCGCGTTTCCAGTTCAGAAAGAGTGAACGCAAATGCATGAGGCTCTCTCCTTCTCGCAGGGGTATCGCGCGTCCGGTTGGCAGCGGACGCCTGCCGCTATCGCCTGTGCTGAGTGGCCACTCAGTGGCGGCGTGGCTTGAGCAGAGCCGGCTTCTCTTCCGGTGCATGACAGATCAGATACAGCGCGGTCAGCAGCTCCGGAATCTGCGCGACCATTTCATCGACCAGCTCTGGGTTGTCAGCGATATCAGCGAACTCCGGCTGCTCGTCGAACAGGCCCGAGCCGACCATGATCGGCAGCAGCAGCTCGCTGACTTCCTCTTCCGAGTCCTCGAACCAGACTGCCTCGCGCATGAACACGCCTTCCATGAAGCCAATGCACCAACCGCGCAGGTCGGATTCGTCTGGCTCCTCGCCCAGGTCCAGCTCGCAGGGCAGCTCCATGTCCTCGTCACTGGCCAGCTGACGGGCAATGTGCGCCTTTAGTTGAATCAGCGTGGCCTCGATGGCCTCGCGCTCGGTGTCGTCCTTGTATTTGGGCGGCTCGGAAAACAGTGCGTCGATCCACTCACGCTCGGGTACCTGTTCGGAGCAGATGCACAGCGCGGTCAGGTAGCCATGGGCGGCGATGTAATTCAGTGCTTCCTCGTGCAGGTCATCTGCATCAAGAAAGACTTGCAGGCGGGCGAGTTGCTCGGCGAATGACATCGGGAACTACCTTGGATTGGAAGACAACCCGGATTCTAGACGAGGCGTGGGGCGCAGGCTACTCGCGCCTTCGCTATGTCGCTTCGCCGGCGACGTCTCGTCCGCAATCGCGGAGCGATCCTGAACTCGGTGGTTCGCTCGCGTATACTGCGCGCCTTGTTTCGGAGACCGGCATGCTCGACCAGGCACAGCGCATCCTCAAAGACGTTTTCGGCTACGACGCGTTTCGTGGCAACCAGGGCGCGATCATCGAGCGGGTCGGCAGCGGCGGCGACGCTTTGGTGCTGATGCCGACCGGCGGCGGCAAGTCGCTGTGCTATCAGGTTCCAGCGCTGTTGCGCGACGGGCTGGCGGTAGTGGTGTCGCCGCTGATCGCGCTGATGGACGATCAGGTGGCAACCCTCGACGAGCTCGGGGTTTCCGCGGTGGCGCTCAACTCCACGCTCAGCCCCGACGAGCAGCGCGACATTGCCGAACGCATCCGGCGCAACGAGATCAAGATGCTCTACCTCGCGCCGGAGCGGCTGGTCCAGCCACGCATGCTGGCGTTTCTACAGCGTCTGGAAATTGCCCTGTTCGCCATCGACGAGGCGCATTGTGTTTCCCAGTGGGGCCACGATTTCCGTCCCGAGTACATGCAGTTGGGACAGCTTTCCGAACTGTTTCCCGGCGTACCGCGCATCGCGCTGACCGCCACGGCGGACATGCGAACCAGGGAGGAGATCGTCCAGCGATTGCATCTGGAAAATGCCGAACGCTTTCTCTCCAGTTTCGATCGGCCGAACATCTTCTATCGCATCGTGCCCAAGGAGCAGCCACGCAAGCAGTTGCTGGGCTTTCTCGCCGAACGCCGTGGCGATGCCGGCATCGTCTACTGCATGTCGCGCAAGAAGGTCGATGACTTTGCCGCCTTCCTCACCGAGCAGGGCTTTCCGGCACTGCCGTATCACGCTGGCTTGCCCAATGAGCTGCGCGCCTATCATCAGAAGCGCTTCCTTAACGAGGAAGGTCTGATCATGGTCGCGACCATCGCGTTCGGTATGGGTATCGACAAACCCAACGTGCGCTTCGTTGCCCACCTCGATCTGCCCAAGTCCCTGGAAGCCTATTACCAGGAAACCGGGCGGGCAGGGCGCGACGGCCTGCCTGCGGATGCCTGGATGGCCTACGGCCTGCAGGACGTCATCTTTCTCAAGCAGATGCTCAACAATTCCGAGGGCGATGAGCGGCACAAGCGGGTCGAGCAACACAAGCTCGACGCCATGCTGGCCCTGTGTGAGGAAACCCGCTGTCGGCGCCAGGCACTGTTGGCGTATTTCGACGAGGAATTACCCAGCCCATGCGGTCATTGCGATAACTGCGTCGATGGTGTGCAGACGTGGGACGCAACCGAACCTGCGCGCCAGGCGCTATCGGCCATCTATCGCAGCGGTCAACGTTACGGCGTCGGCCATTTGGTAGATGTCTTGCTGGGGCGCGATAACGATAAGGTACGTGGGCTCGGCCATCAGCACCTGTCCGTGTTCGGCGTAGGCAAGGCGCTGGCGGAAACTGAATGGCGGTCACTGTTTCGTCAGCTGGTGGCGCGAGGCCTGGCGGACGTCGATCTCGACGGTTTCGGCGGGTTGCGCCTGAGCGACAGCTGTCGCCCGCTCCTGCGTGGGGAAGTCAGCCTCGAGCTGCGCCGTGATTTGTCCAGCAAGGCTCCAAAGCCTGCAGCCAGCGCGGCGAGCCAACTGGTACGCAGCGAGGAGCGCGAAACCTGGGAGGCGCTGCGCACACTACGGCGCAAGCTGGCCGAAGAGCACAGCGTGCCGCCATACGTGATCTTCCCCGACGCCACCCTGCTGGAAATGTTGCGTAGCCAGCCCGCATCGCTTTCCGACATGGCGATGATCAGCGGCGTCGGCGCGCGCAAACTGGAGCGTTACGGACAGGCGTTCCTCGAGGTGCTGCAGGGTAATAGCGATGTTGCCAAGCCGCCTGCCGATCTTCGTCACGAGTTGATCACGCTGGCCCGTGCAGGCATGACTCCGGCGCAGATCGCTCGCCAGCTCGACTGCAGCGAGAAGAATGTCTACGCGATGCTCGCCGAGGCCATCGGCCTGCAGCAGTTGAGTCTGGAGCAGGCGCTCGACTTGCCGGAGGATTTACTGGGCGAGATTCAGGAAGCCTTCCTTGACGGCGAAGGCGAGCTGCCGCCCGTCAGCGCTGTAGCCGAACAGTTCGCCGGACGCGTGCCGGAGCAAGTGCTTTATTGCGTGCGAGCTGCGCTGCAGGTCGAGTTCGAATTGTAACCAGGTGCATCTCTCCGTCCGCAGGTGCGACCGCAGATCCTGCGCCACGTAAGGCTTTTGCACTGTCTGCGTGCCATCATTGCGACTTCTGTAGCCCCATCACGAAGCGAAGGTCGTCTTGTCTGCGTATGGGAGCTGTGGTTAGCTGACTAATAATTAGTTTTTGCAGGGAATGTCCGTTTCATGTATGCCGAGCAACATCGCTTTGCCATGCAATTGGCGCAACTCTCCCGCGGCTGGCGCGCGGAGCTGGATCGACGTCTGGCTGATCTCGGGCTCTCCCAAGCCCGCTGGCTGGTCCTTCTGCATCTCGCGCGCTTCGATCACGAACCGACCCAGCGCGAACTGGCGCAGAGCGTGGCAGTGGAAGGTCCGACGTTGGCTCGGCTGCTGGACAGCCTGGAGGCCCAGGGGCTGGTACATCGCAAGGCATCGGCCGAGGACCGTCGCGCCAAGCGGATTTCTCTCGGCGCGCCAGCTCTGCCGCTGATCGAGAAGATCGAGGCGATTTCCACCCAGGTACGCCATGAGGCCTTCGCCGGTATCGATGAAGAGGATTTGCGCAAGTGCCAGCAGGTGCATGCGCGCATTCTCGCCAACCTCGACAAGCGCTGAACCTGCAGTGATGCTCTTTGGCGTTGCGTCGAAGAGCGGGCCTGGCCTGCGTCACCGGCCGGTCGATCGGCTTCGGCTAGCCGTACCTTCCTGGATCTGTCGCGCAGGCTTGTCTGTTCGTCCCTTGCCCGCGACCTGCCTGAGCCCTGGGCGTGGGGCCGCTTAGAAGCTGCGGCCCAGATTCATATACAGCGCTCGCTCATCCTCGTCGTTGAAGCCGAAGCCGAAGTTAAGCGGGCCCAGCGGGGTGTCGTAGCCAAGGAAGATGCTTGCAGCATTGATGTAGCCGCTGTCGAAGGCATTGTCGTTGTTCCACACCCGGCCACGTTCCAGCGATCCACCCAGGTAAAGCGGGAAATCCAGCGGCTGAAATGCCCGCGGCGTCACGCGGCGGTAGTACACCATGCGCGCCAGGCTGATGTTCTGCCCAGCCAGCGCATCCTGGCGAAAGCCCGACAGCTGGCGGGCGCCACCGAGCAGAAAGCTCGAAGTCACCACTTCCGCGTCATCCAGCGTGCGGCCGTAACGGCCGCCGAGCACCCAGGTGTTGGCGTCGTGACTAAGCGCCTTGTCCAGCTTGATGTTCCATTGGCGATAGCGCTGATCGGAGCTGAGGCTCGGGTCGTACTGGCGCATGGTCAGGCGGATGTCTTCGCCCTCGCGCGGGAAGTCGATGTTGTCGAGGGTGTCGAACGAGTACTGCAGTTCGTAATAGCCCTCGGTGAAACTGAAATCGGGCAGATCACGTTCGCCAATCCGCACATCGGCTTCGCCCCAGGCCTGGCCGATGCCGAAGCGTATCTCACCATTGTTGGCGATCTGCCGTCCGAGGTTGAGGCCATAGCCGTAGCGTTGCAGGCGATACTCGGCGATCGGATC
Source organism: Stutzerimonas stutzeri RCH2 (assembly GCF_000327065.1). Lineage (NCBI taxonomy): Bacteria > Pseudomonadati > Pseudomonadota > Gammaproteobacteria > Pseudomonadales > Pseudomonadaceae > Stutzerimonas > Stutzerimonas stutzeri. The sequence continues at coordinate 1,981,900 of NC_019936.1, forward strand.
GTTGTCGAGGATGGCCTCGACGTTCTGCGCCTCGACGAACAGATTCGGTGCGACGAACCAGCGGGAGCCGGCATCGAGCGGCTGGTAAAACTCGCTGTAGAGCTCTTGCCGATCCCCCAGTTGCAGGCGAGTCAGCCACTCGGCACCGAGCTCATTGATGCCATTCTTGCGATAGCTCGCCCCGAGATTGAACACGCTGTCGCCGCGGAAATCATCAGACAGACTCAGGCCCAGGCGCAGGTAGTCCGTGCCGGTGCGCTTCTCGCGAGCATTGATGACCAGCGTGTTACCGAGCTTGCCACGCTGGACGCGGTACTCGACGCGTTCGAAGTAATCGAGGCCGTAGAGCGTGCCCATGTCTTTCTGCAGGTCCTCCAGATCCAGCGGCTCGCCGAGCTGCTGACGAATGTGGCGACGGATCACCGCGTCACTGACCTTGGAATCATTCTCCACGCGTATCGCAGTGATGATCGGCGTGCGCGGATCACTGGAGCGCGCAAGGCTGAGGGCGGGGTTGCCGCCTGACGTCGCGCGCATCTCGGCCAGACGCCCCTCCAATGCCAGGGTGGCGCGGTAGCCGGCATCGACCAGCTGCTCTGCGCGGGCGAAATCGGTGGAACCGTATGCGGCCAGCGGCGGCTGGATCAGCAGGTCCTGCGGCTGCAGGGTGGCCAGCTGCGCCTCGGAGTTGCGACGGGTCATCATCGTAGTGGTCTGGTTAAGCACATCGACCACCGTGAGCAGTTCTTTGCGCGGCTTGAGCGGTGTGCCGATGTCCACGACGATCAGGCGGTCGACGCCCATTTCGCGAGCGACATCCATGGGAATGTTATCAACCATGCCTCCGTCCACCAGCAGGCGATCGTCGATCTCCACGGGGGCGAACACCGCGGGGATCGACATGCTTGCCCGGATCACCTGCGGCAGATGCCCGCGGCGGAAGACCACCTTCTCATCGTTGGCGATATCGGTAGCAACCGCGCGGAAGGGGATTGGCAGCTGATCGAAGTCGCGGGTGTCGCTGGCGTGCACCAGCAGGCGCTCGAGCAGCAGCGCGAGATTCTGGCCCTGGATCACGCCCAGTGGCAGGCCGAGGCTGCCGTCGTCACGAAAGCTGAGTTTCTGCTTGATGAGGAAGTCGCGATCGTCCTGCTTGCGCCGGTAGGGAATATCCTGGCGCGGTGGATCGTCCGATAGCACCTGTTGCCAATCGAGTGTCAGCGCCAGGCGTTCGAGTTCGGCGACGCTGTAGCCTGCGGCGTAGAGCCCGCCGACCACCGCGCCCATACTCGTTCCGGCGATGGCGTCGATGCGCACGCCTTGCTCTTCCAGTGCCTTGAGCACGCCGACATGAGCGAGCCCGCGGGCTGCACCGCCAGACAAGACCAGGCCGGTCTTCGGCTGTGATGGTTCAGCGAACGAGGCAGGCAAGACAAGCAGAAACAGCAGGCAAACGAACAGGCGGAGCATGGCGGAACCGGGGAGCGTGGAAAGGCGGCTATTATAGGCCGCCATGAACCAGTGGGAGTCGTCGCCAATGAGCTCAAGCAAGCCGGAAATCGTCATCACTTATTGCACCCAGTGCCAGTGGCTGCTGCGCGCCGCCTGGCTCGCTCAGGAGTTGCTGTCGACCTTCGCCGATGATCTTGGGCGCGTAAGCCTGGTGCCCGCCACTGGCGGTACTTTCCATATCAGCTGCGATGGCGAGCAGATCTGGGAGCGCAAGCATGACGGCGGCTTCCCCGAGGCGAAGGAGCTCAAGCAGCGCGTGCGTGACCGCATCGATCCACAGCGCTCGCTGGGTCACAACGATCGCTGAGCGTCAGCTTGCGGGTTTCACAGTCATGCTTGGCGGGCTTTTCAGGCGGCTGGTGACGACGCTGGCGATGATGATCAAGGCGCCGCCCAGCAGCATTCGAAGTGTCGGTTGCTCGTTGAACAGCCACCAGGCGAAGGCGATGCCGTAGACCGGCTCGAGGGCAAATATCACCGAAGTGGTGCGCGCCTTCAGCACCCGCAGGCTGGCGACGAACAGGCTGTGCGCCAGCCCTGTGCAGAGCACGCCGAGCAGGGCCAGCCACAGCCAGTCCTGCGCGGGGATGGCCGGAATCGCCGACCAGCTGAATGGCAGCAGAGCGGCAAGGATCGCCAGGTTCTGCCAGAGCGCGGAGCGAACCGGATCGAGCCCTCGGGTAACGGCGCGATTGAGTAGCGACAGCAAGGCGAACAGCAGTCCGGAGAGCACCCCGTAGAGCAATCCGGCGGTCGGCCCGCTGTTGAGGTCGAATGCTGGCGCGACCAGCAGCAGGCCGGCGCAAACCAGCCCGACCATGGCGAACTCGACCGGGCGGGTACGTTCGCGGAACAGCAGGCCTTCGAGCAGCACGGTGAAGGCCGGGAAGCTGGCGAAACCCAAGGTGGCGATGCCTACGCCGGCGATCTTCACGGCGATGAAAAAGGTCAGCCAATGGGCACCGAGCAGCAGGCCACCCAGTGCCAGGCCGCCGCGTTGTCGCCAGTTCGGGCTCGCCCCGCTGGGCCGTAGCAGCTGCGCGACGATCAGCAATGCCAGCACGGCGAACAGCGCGCGACCAAAGGTGATGATCAGCGCCGAGCTTTCGGCCAGTTTTCCTAGCACGCCGGAAAGGCCAAACATCAACGCGCCGAGGTGGATCGCCAGCAGAGCGTTACGCGGGGTCATTTGGTGGTCGACCTGACGGAGGTGCAGGAGCGGGGCAGGCGAGACGGGAGTGCTGCGGGGGAGTTCATGGCTGCTCAGATTTAGTGATTTGCAGCCATGCTAGGACGACAGCCAAGGCTGTGTCTTTCGCGTCAGTCATCGGTTTTGTCGCGCAACTCGCGGCGCAACATACGGGGTGAGCGACCGTGCACGCGCACCAGTGCTGCGGTGAAGGCACTTTGCGATGCATAACCCACACGTGCGGCAATCTCTCCGACTGGCAACCGCGTGTCATGCAGCAAGGCTTCGGCGTGTTGCAAGCGGCGCTCTCGCACGTACTCCATGGGCGTTTTGCCGGTTTCGTGGAGGAAACGTGCATGCAGCCGCGCCACCGAACAGCCTGCAATACGGGCCAGGTCGGCGACCTGAAGTGGATGGGGCAGATGCTGGTCGATGAATGCATCAACAGCCGCTAGTGGCAGGCCATGCCTGTCTCGCGGTGGTTGGTCCGTGTTGGCCAGACTGGCCAGCAACAGCGCGGTACCTTGCGCAGCGATCACCGAATCGTTGATCGGACTGCGCGCCAGCCAGGCGACCAGGCTCTGCTGTGCCGGAGCGAGACGCGGCGTATCCGGTCGGTCCAATAGCCGCAGGCTGCGCTCGGCGTGATGGCCAAGGTTTTCACGAACCCAGTTTTCGGAGGGGAGGTCCAGCACCAGGCAGTGGCTGCCGGAAGTGCTGGCACATGCGTGATGGGTGGCGGAGGGGATGACAGCCAGGCTCTGTTCGCCGACGCAACTGACGCGCCCGCCTATCTCGAATTCCAGCAGTCCCTTGAGCCCGAACACCAGCTGTGGGTGGTCGTGGCTGTGGGCGATGACGTCGTGGTGATAATTGCGCAGCGATAACATCTGGCGGCGGTCTCGAAGGCGGGCACGTCGCTGGCGAGTGCTGTCAGTCGGCAGGCGGCCGGCGGGTCAGAAGATCAGAGGATAACCTTGTCGCGAAGTTTATCCGCGGCCTGCTGCAAAGCCTGGATGACGCGCTCCTTGTCGAAGTTCTGCACGCCGTTGGTGTCCAGGTACATGGAGAAACCCGGCAGTTCGTGCTCGACGAAACTGCAGGTGGCACCCAGATCGCGGCGGAAGTCGACTACCTGATAGATCTGCACCGGGCGGGAGAAGCCCTTGACCGGAATCTGCCCCTTGTCACGGCACATGATCACGTCCTTGATCAGCGAGTAGGTTTCATGGGAAACCAGAATCTCGCTGGCTTCGGCTGAACTCTCCAGGCGACTGGCGAGGTTCACTTCGCGACCGATGATGGTGTAGTCCATGCGGGTGTCAGCACCGAAGTTGCCGACCGTGCAGTAACCGGTGTTGATGCCCATGCGAATTTCCATGGGTTTGGTGATGCCTTGGGCACGCCACTGCTGGCGCAGAACCTTCATGTGCTTGCGCATGGCAATCGCCATGGAGACTGCCGCTACGGCATCCTTTTTGGAGCCTTGGGTGCTCGGGTCGCCAAAGAACACCATCACGCAATCGCCGACGAACTTGTCGATGGTGCCGCCGTACTTGAGGGCGATCTTCGACATTTCGTTGAGGTAGTTGTTGAGCAGATCGGTGAGCGCTTCGGCTTCCAGCTCCTCGGCGAGTTCGGTGAAGCCCTTGATATCGGAAAAGAACACAGTCAGACGCTTGCGCTGGGTTTCCAGGCGAACGCTGCGCTTGCCCGTGAAGATCGATTCCCACACCTGCGGCGAAAGGTATTTGGCCAGGTTGCGCGCCAATCGGGCGGCCTTGGCCTGTTCCGTTTCGATTTCCTTGCGGGCAATCGCCAAGCGCAGACCTTGTTGGTGAACGAAGTAGGCGGTCGCGCAGACGTACAGAGTGGTGAAGAGGATGCTGACCAGCGAGACCAGCGGCGGTGTGGTGCCCCGGTATTCCATCGGTATGGCAAGGAGTATCAGGCCTGTTCCCGCGGCGGCGCAGATCAGCGCCATCAGCAGGTTGCGCAGGCTGCCGATCACCAGAGCACTGAAGCTGAGCGTCAGTAGAAACATCAGGCTGGGCACGATCGAGAAACCGAGCAGCGCTACGCCGGCACCTGCATTCAATGCGTCCAGGCAAAGCAGAACCTGCGAGGTACGCTCGGGATGGTCGCGTTTGAATCGATAGCTCAGGTGATAGGCAAGGTGCGGATAGAGCAGGGCATACGGCACCATCCACAACAGGTCCATCGAGAAATACTGGGTGTAGGTACCAGCGGCAAGCGTCGCGGCGCAGATCAGATAGGCGAGCACACGCGAGTAGTACTCGCGCAATGGGCGAGTAGCGAGGCCGTTGCGGCGCTCAACCGTGGTGGAAGTCATGTATGCGTACGATCCCTGGTAATTTGTCGACGCCTTCTCTAGGCGCCTTGCAGACTCACGCGAGCGCAACCCGTCCGCGGCAAAGGCAGTGGCGGAGAACAGCGCATTCGGCATGCAGTCTCGCCGTCACGCGGTGGCTTGGAACTGCCGGCTCGCATGACAGCCGACAGATCATAACCAAGCCGCGCCCCATCGCCAAACCAGAGGTGGAAAACAGGCGTAACGCCCGTCGGATATGCTGCTGCCTTCTCAGAAGCGGATACGGTCGGTCAGCATGTCCTTGAACATGACCCAGTCGCCGAGAAAGCTGTACAGCGGATATTGAAATGTCGCTGGGCGATTCTTCTCGAAGATGAAGTGCCCGATCCAGGCGAAGCCATACCCGGCCACCGGCATGGCGAGCAGCCAGAGCCACTGCTGGGTGAACACTGCATAACCCAGAATGGCCAGTACCAGGAGGCTGCCGATAAAGTGCAGGCGTCTGCAGGTAGGGTTGCGGTGCTCGGCCAGGTAGAACGGGTAGAAGTCGGCAAAGCGGGTAAAGCGTTCGGCGGTTTGCGTACTCATGGCTTACCTCCTGTTATTGTCGGGGCCAGATTAAGCACCTCAGACCTTGCGCGTCAGTGACAATCACGGCCAGTTTAGTAGCCTTGAATGCAGTTGACCGACCTCCAGAAGAACAACAACCACATGATCGTACGCACCACTTCCTCGAGCTGGGCGCAGGGCATCGTGCAGAGCCTGGAATCGGCAGGGGTCGATTGCCGCCAGCTGTTCGGCGAACTTGGCCTTGATTATTCGGCCCTGAACGATCCCGATGCGCGTTTTGCGCAAGACGACATGACCCGCCTGTGGCAGCGTGCGGTGGCGGTTTCCGGCAATCCCGCGATCGGACTGGACATGGCGCGCCAGGTGCGTCCCGCTGCGCTGAACGTCGTTGGCTATGCGTTGATGTCCAGCTGCAATCTGAAGGAAGGTTTCGCCCGGCTGGTGCGCTATCAGCGGATCATCGCCGAAGGGGCCGACCTGGATTTCCAGCCCTGTGCAGAAGGGTATCGGCTGAGCCTGACGATCCTCGGCGACCGGTTGCCCCCGGCTCGACAAAGCGCTGAAGGCTCGCTGGCGGGGTGTCTGACGTTCTGCCGTTGGCTGAGCGGCACGATGCTGCGGCCGTTGGAGGTGAGTTTTCAGGGACCGCCACCGGACGATCTCGAGCCCTACCGGCAACTGTTCCAGGCGCCGCTGCGCTTCGAAGCGCAGCGCTATGCGCTGCTGTTCCGTCAGGCCGACGTCGAAATGCCCTTGCCAACTGCCAACGAGGCGCTGGCGCAGCTGCACGATCGTTTCGCTGGTGAGTACCTTTCACGATTCGCCGACACTCGGGTGCTGCATCGCACACGGCAGATTCTGTGTCGGCTGCTACCCCAGGGCGAACCCCGACGCGAGATCGTTGCGCAGGCATTGTGTCTGTCCGAGCGCACCCTGCAGCGGCGCCTGCAGGAGGAGGGGAGCACGTTTCAGCAACTGCTCGACGATACCCGTCGCGACCTGGCCGTCCAGCATCTGGCTCAGCCGGATCTTGCGCCGCTGGAAATTGCCTATCTGCTGGGCTTTGCCGACCCGAGCAATTTCTACCGAGCGTTCAAGCGCTGGTTCGGCATGACGCCTGGCGAGTACCGTCTGGCTGCGCGATCCCGACTCTAGGAACCAGCGTGCATGGGCGTAGCCTTAGCTACAGCAGATCGGGTATTGATATGCGCCTTTTCAAGTAGCGGAGACACCCAATTGGCTAGCAGCCTCCTCGCGTTGATTGACGATATTGCCACCGTGCTTGACGACGTGTCGGTCATGACCAAGGTCGCGGCGAAGAAGACCGCCGGTGTGCTGGGCGATGATCTTGCCCTCAATGCCCAGCAGGTAACCGGCGTAAAGGCCGACCGCGAACTGCCGGTGGTCTGGGCGGTGGCCAAGGGGTCGTTTCGCAACAAGGCGATTCTGGTACCGGCTGCATTGTTGATCAGTGCCTTCCTGCCGTGGGCGATCACGCCCTTGCTGATGCTCGGGGGCGCCTTTCTCTGTTACGAGGGCTTCGAAAAACTGGCGCACCGCTTTCTGCACAAGGATCACGGCGAGCATGACGAGACGGTGAAGGCGCTTGCCGACCCTTCGGTAGACATGGTCGCGTTCGAGAAGAAAAAGATCAGCGGCGCGGTGCGCACCGACTTCATCCTGTCTGCCGAAATCATCGCCATCACCCTCGGCACGGTCGCCGCGGCGTCATTCAGCCAGCAGGTGCTGGTGCTGGTCGGCATCGCCATTCTCATGACGGTGGGCGTCTATGGCTTGGTCGCCGCCATCGTCAAACTCGACGATCTTGGCCTGGCGCTGAGCAAACGGGCCAGTGGCGTGGCCAGTGCCGTCGGGCGCGGCATTCTGAGCGTCGCGCCGTGGCTGATGAAGTCGCTGTCGGTCATCGGCACCGCGGCAATGTTCATGGTCGGTGGCGGCATCCTCACCCACGGCATCCGCGCCGTGCATCATTTCATCGAGAGCAGCGCGCATGACGCCCTCGGGCTGCCTTACGTCGGGGCGGTGCTCGGCGGGCTGCTGCCAACGCTGCTCGATGCCGCGTTCGGCATCGTCGCAGGCGGTGTGGTGCTGGCTCTGGTGACGCTTGGCGGCCGGCTGTTCAAACGCGGCTCAGGAGCTGCAGCCTGATCAGTGACGCCAGAATGCCGGGGTCAGCAAGACCAGGACGGTGATGATCTCCAATCGACCCAGCAGCATGCCGATCGACAGTAACCATTTGGCGGTGTCGGGCAGCGTGGAGAAGTTGCCCGCCGGGCCAATGATCTCGCCCAGTCCCGGGCCGACGTTGCAGACGGCAGTCGCCGCGCCGGTGAGCGCGGTGATCGGATCCAGCCCGAGCAGCGCCAGGCACAGCGCCAGTACGCCGATGGTCATGGTGATGAAGAAAGAGAAGGTGAGAATCGAGCGGACGATCTCTTCGTCGAGATTGTGCCCGTTGTACTGCTGACGGATTACGGCGCGGGGGTGAATCAGCTGCTTGAAGTTGGCCCGCAGCAGCGAATAGGCAACCTGAAAGCGGAACATCTTCAGCCCGCCGGACGTCGAGCCCGAGCAGCCGCCGACGAAGGTGAGATAGAAGAACGCCATGACGGCGAAGCCGCCCCACTGGGTGTAGTCGTCCACCGCAAAGCCGGTGGTGGTGACCACCGATACCACGCTGAACGTGACGATGCGCAGGGCATCCAGCGCGGGAATATCGTTGTTCAACCAGTACCAGCCGCTGAACAGCAGGCTGGTGATGGCAAGCATCATCACGAAGCCTCGTACCTGCTGGTCCCTGAACAACGCCGTGTGATGGCCTCGCAGCGTCATCACATACAAGGTGAACGGCAGGCTGCCAAGCAGCATGAAGAAGATCGCGACCCAGTGCGCGGATGGACCGAACTTGCCCATCGATGCATCGGAGGTGGAGAAGCCGCCCGTGGCGACCGTCGACATCGCATGGTTGATGGCATCGAAGATGCTCATGCCCGTCAGGAGGAATGCCACGAATGCCGCGATGGTGAAGGTCACATAGATGACCAGCAGGTACTGACCGGCAACGTGCGAGCGTGGCATCACCTTCTCGGACCAGTCCGATGACTCGGTCTGGAACAGCCGCATGCCGCCGACGCGCAGCAGCGGCAGGATCGCGATCGCCATGCCGATGAAGCCGATACCGCCCAGCCAGTGCAGCAGCGAACGCCACATGAGCAGCCCCGGGGACGCGCTGTCGAGTCCCGAGAGTACGGTGGCGCCGGTGGTGGTGATGCCCGACATGGTTTCGAAGAAGGCATCCGAATAGCTGATGTGCTGTATCAGCATCAATGGCAAGGCGGCGAAACAGCAGACCACTACCCAGCTGATCGTGGTCAGGAAGTACATGTCACGCGGTCGCAGGTTGGTGTTGGCCGGTCGACCCGGCGCGACCAGGGCGAAGCCGCAGGAGAAGGTGATCAGGCTGCCCCAGATGAATGCCTGCAGGTCATCGGTGCGTTCGAACGCCAGTAGGGTCAGCATCGGAATGATCATGCTGACGGCCAGGGTAATCAGGAAAATGCCGAGGATGAAACCGATTATGCGTAAGGTCGGCAAGGCCATGTAGAGGGTGCTCGGCACGGTGAAAGAGGGCGAACATTTTACTCGCGTCGCTCCGCCAGTAAACCGCCCGACGGCTGGTTGAAAAATGTTTTCTCGGCAGCCGCGGCGCCTCTTCCCAAGCGCAGCGGCATGAATAGAATAGCCGCCCGGGCGCCGGCCCATTCCGGTCTCTGGGTGTTCACCTGCCATGTCCATCGAAAATCCCTGCCTCACGTGCGGCGCTTGCTGCGCGTACTTTCGTGTGTCCTTCTATTTTGGTGAATGCGTATCGGCTGGCGGCGCGGTTCCGGATCATCTGACGGTCCAGGTTTCGCCATTTCATGTGGCCATGCTCGGCACCGACAGCAAGCCCGCCCGCTGTGTTGGCTTGCTGGGCGACGTAGGTTGCGGGGTTCGTTGCAGCATGTACGAACAGCGATCCAGTACCTGTCGCGAGTTCGAGGCCTCCTGGGAGAATGGCGAGCACAAACCGCACTGCGATGCGGCGCGGGCGGCACATGGGTTGCCGCCACTGGTGCCACCGTTGCAACCGCAGCTGTCTCCGGATCGCGTGGCCTGAGCATCAGACCGAATCAAGTGCCGGCCATCACTCGCGATACGGCGGCAACACCCTCTAGAATGTCCGACCGCCTTAGGAGGTAATGGATGGACGCTCTGGACCTGTTGCTCAATCGCGTATCGGTCACTCGCCTGTGCGAGCCGGCCCCCGATGCCGCTCAACTCGATCTGCTCTTCCGCTCGGCGTTACGCGCGCCGGATCACGGCCAACTGCATCCCTGGCGCTTTCTGACCATCGAGGGCGACGCGCGACACAAGCTCGGTGAGCTGTTTGCCGCCGCCTTGCAATTGCGTAACCCGGAAGCCTCCGAAGAGGCCTTGCAGAAAGCGCGCAACATGCCGCTGCGTGCGCCGATGCTGATCGTGGTGATTGCGAGCCTCAAGGCGCACCCGAAAGTGCCGGACGGCGAGCAGTTGCTCGCTGCAGGATGTGCGGCCCATGGCCTGCTGCTGGCTGCGCACGCCCAGGGGATCGGTGCGGTGTGGCGCACCGGTGAGTTTGCCTACGACCCTCATGTACTCGAGGGGCTGGGTTTGCGCGAGCAGGAGCACGTGCTCGGCTTCCTGTATCTCGGGACACCAGAAGGACGGGTGCGCACGGCGCCGGTGCTCGACCCGCAGGCCTTCGTTGCTGGCTGGGATGGTCAACCCGGTATCTAAAGGCTTTGGCCTTGGGCCGAATCGTCTGCCAGCGGCAGACGCAGACTGGCAACAAAGCCGCCGTCGGGATGGTTGCTCAGCTCCAGTTGTCCACCATGCCGCTCGGCTGCGCGGCGGGCGATGGCCAGTCCGAGGCCATGCCCGGCAGCCGTCTGCCCAGGCGCGCGGAAGAAGGGCTCGCTGAGTTGCGGTAGATGCTCGTCGGCGACTCCGGGGCCGTGGTCGCGCACGCTGAGTACCACCTCGTTTCCTTCGCGCTGCGCATGCAGCTCCACGGGTACACCCTCTGGGTTGAATCGCAGGGCATTGCGCAACAGGTTGTCCAGCGCCCGTTCCAGCATGTCCGTCCAGCCAATCAGGCGAAGCCCGGGTTGTACCCGGCTGTCGATGCGCTGATTCGGGGCGATGATGCGGGCGTTGTCTTCCAGTTGTTCAAACATTGCGGGCAGATCGACGCCCGTTGCGGTGCCTGGCTCGGCATCCAGGCGCGAGAGTTCGAGAATCTCGCTGATCAGGGCTTCCAGTCGGTCGCACTCCTTGGCCAGGCGCGGCCAGATCACTTCGCGCTCGCTCGGACTGGCGCGCTCGGCGAGTGCCTGGGCTATGCGCAGGCGCGCCAGGGGGGAGCGCAGCTCGTGGGACACATCGCGCAACAGCTGACGCTGGCTGCTGATCAGCGCCTGCAAGCGCGCGCCCATGCGGTTGAAGTCGCTGGCCAGCAGGCCAAGCTCGTCGCGGCGGGTCGCCAGGCGGGCCAGAGATTGCTGTTGATAGCTGGTCTGCCCCAGGTCATGCACCGCCCGGCGCAGTCGATCCAGCGGGCGGGTTATCGATAGCGTCAGTAGCAGGCTGAAGCCGGTGAGCACCACCAGCGCGATGCCCAATGCGCTCAGCGGCCACGCCAGGCTGCCTCGGTGCCAGGCTTGCAGCTCGGGATGCGGAATGCGGTAAATGAACAGATAGGTTTCACCGCTGGTGGGGCTGGTGTAATCGGCGGTCAGGCGCCGCCAGGGTAGCTGGCGCTCACGATTCTGATGGCGTGCCTCGAAGGCGGCGGCGCGCGCGGGAAAGGTGCCGCGAATGATCGGCTGGCCGTTTTCGGCAAGTACCTGCACATCAACGCGCGAGCGATGCCGGTGCTGTTCGAGCAGACGCTGCGCGGCCACGGGGCCCTGGCGCTCGTAGACTTCCGTCCAGGTTTCGGCAAGACCTTGCAGGGCCGGGTGACGACCGAGAATCCAGGCGTCCTGGTTCAACGCATGGCCAAGCAGCATCGCCAGGCCGGCAACCAGCGCGATGGCCAGCCAGAATGTCGCGAGAATGCGCCAGAACAGTGATCGCACAGGTCTCTCCACGGCAAAGCCCGGCCAGCTTCCGTCCAGCGTTGCGTACGCTGGCGGAAGCTGGCCGGGCAGGTTTCAGGAAAGCTCGAGATCAGTTCTTCTGATCGCGTTCGGCCTTCCACTCAAGGAACTCGGCACGCTCGGCGCGCTTTTCTTCCATTTTCTTCATGCCTTCGTCGAAGGCTTGTTGCTGCTCGGGCTTGAGCAGGGCTCGCATGCTCTGGTGGGTCGTTTCCCGACTGGCGTCCAGATCCTTCTGCATGGCCTTGCGCTCGGCTTCAGGCAGCTTGTCGAGATAGCGCTGGGTGATTTCCTGGCGCTGCTTCATCTGCTCGCCCATCAGCTTGCGCATTTCGCGCTGTTGCTCTTTGGTCAGGTCCAGGCCGTGAAACATGTGTGGGGCGCGCTTGCCCGTGTGCTGGCCGTCCTGCATGCCACCAGGCATGGCTACGGCGAGGGCTGGCAGGGCGGCGGCGAACAGTAGGGCTACGAGTGATTTGCGCATCTGAATACTCTCCTGGATGTGGGACACCGGCCGTGCCGCAGCATGATCTGATTGCTGGCGGCGGGCTGTGACCGGATGAGCTCAGTCTATGCAGGGCAAGGTCAAGCGCGGTCAGCCCAGGGTAAAGCCTCGGTAAAGACGGTCAGACAGCGTAAAGGTAGCCACGGCTGCGCAGCGCCACGATGCGCGGGTTGCCGTCGGCGTGGGGGCCGAGCTTGCGGCGCAGGTTGCTGACGTGCATGTCCAGGCTGCGGTCGTAGAGGGTGAGCTTGCGCCCCAGTGCATGCTGGGCCAGGGCCTGTTTGTCCATCGGCTCGCCGGGTTGCGCCAGCAGCGCCTCGAGAATGCGGCCCTCCGACAACGTCAGGCTGACCTCGGCACCGCCGACACTGGCTATGCCGCGCGCTGGGCTGTAGCAGAGATCGCCGAGTTCGACCTGACTCGGCGTCGCCGTAGGCTGGCTACGGCGCAGAACGGCACGCAGGCGCGCGGTAAGTTCGCGCGGGTCACAGGGCTTGGCAAGGTAATCGTCGGCACCGAGTTCCAGACCCAGAATGCGATCCAGCGGTTCGCCACGGCCGGAAAGCATCAACACCGGCAGCTGCGGATGCTCGCTGCGCAGCTGTTTGAGCAGCTCCAGGCCGCTGCCATCGGGGAGCATCACGTCCAGGACCACCGCTGCCGGTTGGTGCTCTGCAAGTGCCTGGCGCGCACTTTTGCCATCGTGGCAGGCGTGGGCGACGAAGCCTTCCTGAGCCAGCCAGCTGATCAGCAGCTCGCAGAGCTCCTGGTCGTCGTCGATAAGCAGTAGTTCACTCATGTCGGCTCGAATGATCAGTTGAGCCATTGGCGCCGGCGGCGACCGCGCGAGACCAGCAGGCCCAGGGTAAAACTGACGACACCGACTGCACCGCCCACGGCAAACCATTGCTGCTGATCGTTCAGCAGTACCGGTATCGCTTTCGCCTGCTCGGTTTGCAACTGCAGGCGCAGGCGCCGGTTTTCTTCGCGCAGGCGCAGTAGCAATGCTTGGGTAGTGTCGGCACCCGGCGTCGCGGCCTGCGGTTCAGGGGCGCCTTCCATCTCTTCGAAGTCGATGGGCTCGCTGGATTCGACCGCTGGAACGTAGGGTTCCGGCGCCGCTTCCTCGGCGTGTAGCACGGGGGCGAGCAGTGTCAGGGCAAACAGCAGGGAGAGCGGTCGTTGACGCATCGGAACTCCTATTTCCTTACGAGGCCGTGGAGCGCCAGCGGCCGGGGCAGAATCGCTATTCCCTGCTGTGTCGGCTCAGGGCAGCACTTTCTTGAACGGCTTGACCACTACGTTCGCGTAAACACCCGCGGCTATATAGGGATCGGCATCGGCCCACTGCTGTGCCGCTTCCAGAGAGTCGAACTCGGCGACAACCAGGCTGCCGCTGAAGCCTGCTTCGCCCGGGTCGTTGCTGTCGATGGCCGGGTGCGGACCGGCGAGCACCAGGCGACCTTCATTCTTCAGCTGTTCCAGGCGTGCCAGGTGGGCCGGGCGGGTAGCGAGACGGTTTTGCAGGGAGTTCGGGGCGTCAGTGGCGATAACGGCGTACAGCATGGTCGGTCCTCGTTCGCGTGGATTGCGGGTGTAGCGGTAGAAAAGCTAGGCGCATGCATGTCGGCGGCAGCAGCGTTGCCGGCGGCGCTAGTCCGGACGCGTTGCGTTGCCTGCCGTGCAGCGCGGCATCATAGCAAACGGCGCTTGTGGCGGAAGTGTCACGCTTGTTCGGGACGCAGGTAGACCGCACGGTGAACGGGATCAGCGGTCGAAGCAGGAGCGAGTTTGCAGGCACCGGCGCTGTGCCGAAGGCGCGTATGCAAGCCAAAGCCTCGGCGCGGCGTTAGACTAGCCGGCCGTTTGCACGTGAGCGCCTGTTTGTTCGGGCCGGTAAAACGCCAAACGCCACGGCTCACGGTTGTTTTTTCTCGAGGTCTCAGCACCTCACTGGAGTGCGTTACTAGATGATTGTCGATCTGCATTGCCACAGCACCGCCTCGGATGGCGCGCTGGCGCCTGCCGTTGTGGTAGAACGCGCTCATGCGCGGGGCATCCAGTTGCTGGCACTCACCGACCACGACACGGTGGACGGTCTTGCCGAGGCGCGGAGCACAGCACAGAGGCTGGGCATGCAGCTGGTCAACGGCATCGAGCTGTCGTGTCTATGGAACGGGGCTACCATTCATGTATTGGGCTATGCGTTCGACGCCGAGGCACCGGCGTTGCAGCAGTCGATCGCGCAGTTGCACGAGGGGCGCTGGCGCCGCGCCGAGCTGATTGCTCAGCGGCTAGAGGCGAAGGGGATGCCCGGTGCGCTTGAAGGTGCCCGAGCGATCCAGCAGGAACTCGGCGATAGCGGCAACGCACCGGCGCGGCCGCACTTCGCCGATTTCCTGGTACGCGCCGGTCATGTGCGTGACCGCGCCGAGGCGTTCCGCAAGTGGCTGGGCTCGGGCAAGCTCGGTGATGTCAAGCAGCACTGGCCGAGCCTTGAGCAGACGGTGCAGACCTTGCGCGACTCCGGCGCCTGGATCAGCCTGGCACACCCCTGGCAATATGATTTCACGCGCAGCAAGCGGCGCCGACTGGTCGTCGATTTCGCCCAGGCTGGCGGTCATGCGCTGGAAGTGGTTAATGGCATGCAGCCGCTGGAACAGGTCGGCGGTCTGTCCACGCTGGTACGAGAGCTGGGCCTGATGGCCACGGTTGGCAGTGATTTCCATGCGCCCGGCGACTGGTCGGAGCTTGGGCTGTACCGCAGCTTGCCGGAAGACCTGTCGCCGCTTTGGAGACATTTCGATCATGAGCGCCGCACATCTGCTGCCAGCTGAACAGGGAGTTTCCATGAGCCAGTTTTTTCAGATCCACCCGGATAACCCCCAGCCACGCCTGATCAAACAGGCCGTGGAAATCATCCGCAAGGGCGGCGTGGTGGTGTACCCGACCGATTCCAGTTATGCCGTCGGTTGCTCGATGGGCAACAAGGCGGGCATCGAGCGCATCCGTCGCCTGCGCCAGCTGGACGACAAGCACAACTTCACCCTGGCCTGTCGCGATCTGTCGCAGCTGGGGCTATTCGCCAAGGTCGATACCGCCGCTTTCCGCCTGCTCAAGGCTCATCTGCCGGGGCCGTACACCATCATCCTGTCGGCCACCCGCGAAGTGCCACGCATGTTGCTGCACCCCAAGCGGCGCACCATCGGCCTGCGTGTGCCGGCGCAGCCAATCGCCCAGGCACTGCTGGAGGAACTCGGTGAGCCGCTGATGAGCGTCAGCCTGATCCTGCCCGGGCAGGAACTGCCGATGAGCGATCCGTACGAGATGCGCGATGCGCTGGAGCATCAGGTAGACCTGATCATCGATGGCGGTTACGGTGGCGTCGAGGCATCGACGGTGGTCAGCCTGGTCGACGATCAACCCGAGGTAGTGCGGGTCGGTTGTGGCGATCCGGCACCCTTTATGGCCTGAGGCTGAAAGGCAGCGTGCCCGTACACTATCAACTAAGGACACCCTTTTGAGCTCCATGGATTCGCAGCGGCGCGTGGTTTCCGGTATGCGCCCGAGTGGCCGGCTTCACCTCGGCCACTACAACGGCGTGCTGAAGAACTGGGTCAAACTGCAGCACGAGTACGAGTGTTTCTTCTGCATCGTCGACTGGCACGCGCTGACCACCGACTACGAAAACTCCGGCGAAATCTCGCAGAACATCATGGATATGGCGGTGGACTGGCTGGCCGCAGGCGTCAGTCCGAGTTCCGCAACGCTATTCATCCAGTCACAGGTGCCGGAGCACGCCGAGCTGCACCTGCTGCTGTCGATGATCAGCCCACTGGGCTGGCTCGAGCGGGTGCCGTCCTACAAGGAGTTGCAGCAGAATCTGCAGCACAAGGATCTGGATACCTACGGCTTCCTCGGCTATCCGCTGCTGCAGGCGGCGGACATCCTGATCTATCGTGCCGGCCTGGTTCCGGTTGGTGCCGACCAGCTGCCACATATCGAATTCGCCCGCGACGTCGCGCGGCGCTTCAACCATCTGTATGGGCGCGAAGCGGATTTCGAGGACAAGGCCGAAGCGGCGATCCGCAAGCTCGGCAAGAAGACCTCGCGGCTCTATGTCAGCCTGCGCAAGAGCTATCAGGAGCAGGGTGACGTCGACGCGCTGAACACCGCGCGCGCCATCATCAAGGAACAGCAGACCATCACCATCGGCGATCAGGAGCGCCTTTACGGCTATCTGGAAGGCTGCGGCAAGCTGCTGTTGCCTGAGCCACAGGCGCTACTCGGCGAGTCGCCGAAGATCTCCGGGCTCGACGGCGGCAAGATGGCCAAGTCGAACAGCAACGCCATTTACCTGCGCGACACGCCGAACGAGATCGAGGAGAAGATCCGTCGCATGCCCACCGATCCGGCACGCGTACATCGCAGCGACCCGGGTGAACCCACGCGCTGCCCGGTCTGGCAGATGCATCTGGTGCACTCCGCTCAGGATGTCTGCCAATGGGCCGAACAGGGCTGTCGCAGCGCCGGTATCGGCTGCCTGGAGTGCAAGGCGCCGCTGATCGACTCGATCAAGTCGGACCTGGCGCCGTTGCAGGAACGCGCGCTGGACTACGAGCAGAACCCCGATCTGGTTCGCAGCATCCTCGCCGAAGGCGCTGAACACGCGCGTGACGAAGCCCGTGAGACGCTGATCGAAGTTCGTCAGGCGATGGGCCTGAATTACCGCTGACGCGCGCCCGCAGCCTCTGAGGATGTCCATGCAGCAAACCGAGTCCCCCAGTCCCGAAGCGCTCCAGCCCGGCGAGCAGCTACGCCTGGCGCTGGTCTATGGCGAGGCGGTGACCGAGTTGCCGCTGGACCTCTACATCCCGCCGGATGCGCTGGAAGTCTTTCTCGAAGCGTTCGAAGGCCCGCTGGATCTGCTGCTCTATCTGATCCGCAAGCAGAACATCGACATCCTCGATATTCCGGTCGCCGAGATCACCCGTCAGTACATGGGCTACGTCGAGCTGATGAAATCGGTGCGCCTGGAGCTGGCCGCCGAGTATCTGGTGATGGCCGCGATGCTCGCCGAGATCAAGTCACGCATGCTGCTGCCGCGCTCGGCGGAGGTCGCCGAGGAAGAAGACGATCCGCGCGCGGAGCTGATCCGCCGGCTGCAGGAGTACGAGCGTTTCAAGGCCGCCGCCGAAGACATCGACGAGCTGCCGCGGGTCGGCCGCGACCTGCAGGTGCCGCGTCTCGATGCACCCGAGGCCCGGGCGCGCAAGCTGCTTCCGGAAGTCAGTCTGGAAGAGCTGCTGGTGTCGATGGCCGAAGTGCTGCGCCGCGCCGATATGTTCGAGAGTCACCAGGTCACCCGCGAAGCGCTGTCGACCCGCGAACGCATGAGCGAAGTGCTCGAACGCTTGAAGAATGGTGGCTTCGTTCCCTTCGTAGCGCTGTTCCGCATCGAGGAAGGGCGCCTCGGCGTGGTGGTGACCTTCATGGCCGTGCTCGAACTGATCAAGGAGTCGCTGGTCGAGCTGGTGCAGAACGAGCCCTTTGCGCCGATCCATGTGCGCAGCCGTACCGAATAGGCATTTGCAGGAGTCAATCGTGGACTTGTCCGATCCCAAGGATCTCGCTTCGCTGCTCGAAGCCTTTCTGCTCGCATCCGGCAAACCGCTATCCCTGGAGCGCCTCGGCGAGCTGTTCGAGGAAAACGAACGGCCGTCATCGGCGCAGCTGAAAAAAGCGCTCGAGGTGCTGGAAAAATCCTGCAAGGGCCGCGCCTTCGAACTCAAGGAGGTCGCCAGTGGTTACCGCCTGCAGGTGCGTCAGCGCTTTTCGCCGTGGGTCGGTCGGCTCTGGGAAGAGCGTCCGCAGCGTTACTCCCGCGCGATGCTGGAAACCCTGGCGCTGATCGCCTATCGACAGCCGATCACCCGTGGTGAGATCGAGGACATCCGCGGCGTCGCGGTTAACAGTCAGATCGTCAAGACACTGCTGGAACGCGAGTGGGTTCGTGTGGTGGGCCATCGTGACGTGCCGGGTCGGCCGGCGATGTTCGCCACGACCCGGCAGTTCCTCGACCATTTCAACCTGAAGAACCTCGATGAGCTGCCGCCGCTCGCCGTGCTGCGCGAAATGGAGCCCGAGTTGCAGCCGATACTCGACGATGAGGACGCTCCGGTGCCTGTCGCCTTGCAGGCGCGGGCCGACGAGGTGGTCGACGAGGAGGCGGCGCCGCTGCGTGAGCAGACCAGCTTCCGCAGCCTGCTGGCCGAACTCGACGGCATGGAGCAGGGGCTGAAGACCGACTTCGACGATCTGCTCGAAGCGCAAGCCGCGGACATCGACCCCGACGAGGAACAGTCGAGCCCCTGAGTGCGGCTATCGCGGGATGCCGAGCGCGTCTCGCTGCGAACGCTCGCCCGAGGCGCCCGCACTGTCTGGCTGCACGTCGCGCGCAACCATTGGCCTTGCGTCCTGTCCGAACGCCAACCGACTCCGGATGGTTTATGGTTGTCGAAGAACAAAATTCCGCAGCAGGAGAGACGCATGCACCCGCGAGTTCTGGAAGTCACCGAGCGCCTGGTCGAGCGCAGCCGCAAGACCCGCGAGCGCTATCTGGCGATGATGGCCGCCGCCGCTAGTGAAGGCCCGCAGCGAGGTGGATTGCAATGCGCCAACTTCGCCCATGGCGTCGCCGGCTGCAATTCTCCCCAGGACAAGCAGAGCCTGCGCCTGATGAACGCGGTGAATGTCGCAATCGTTTCCGCATACAACGACATGCTGTCGGCGCATCAGCCCTACGAGCATTTTCCGGAAATGATTCGCCAGGCGCTGCGCGAGATCGGTTCGGTCGGCCAGTTCGCTGGCGGCGTGCCGGCCATGTGCGATGGCGTGACCCAGGGCGAGGCGGGCATGGAGATGAGCCTGGCCAGCCGCGAAGTGATCGCCATGAGCACCGCCGTTGCGCTGTCGCACAACATGTTCGATGCCGCGCTGATGCTCGGCATCTGCGACAAGATCGTACCGGGCTTGATGATCGGCGCGCTGCGCTTCGGCCATCTGCCGACCATCTTCGTGCCGGGTGGGCCGATGCCCTCGGGGATTCCCAACAAGGCGAAGGCCGAGGTGCGCCAGCGCTATGCCGAGGGCAAGGCCAGCCGCGAGGAACTGCTGGAATCGGAGATGAAGTCCTATCACAGCCCCGGCACCTGCACCTTCTACGGCACCGCCAACACCAACCAGGTGGTGATGGAGATCATGGGCTTGCATCTGCCGGGCTCATCGTTCGTCAACCCCTACACGCCGCTGCGCGATGCGCTGACTCGCGAAGCGGCGCAGCAGGTCACGCGCCTGACCCATCAGGCCGGCAACTACACGCCGCTGTGTCAGGTGGTCGACGAGAAATCCATCGTCAACTCGGTGGTCGCGCTCAACGCCACCGGTGGTTCGACCAACCACACCCTGCATATCCCGGCGTTCGCCCGCGCCGCTGGTATCCAGCTGACCTGGAAGGACATGGCCGATCTTTCCGAGGTGGTGCCGACGCTGGCCAAGGTCTACCCCAACGGTCAGGCCGACGTGAACCATTTCCACGCCTGTGGCGGCGTGCCGTTCATGGTGCGCACGCTGCTCGACGCCGGGTTGTTGCACGAGGACGTGCACACCGTGGTCGGCAAAGGCCTGCGCCGCTACATCCAGGAACCGTTCCTCGACGGTGACAGGCTGGTCTGGCGCGACGGCCCGACGCAGAGTCTCGATGAGAGCATCCTGCGTCCGGCGGAGCGGCCGTTTTCGCCGGAAGGCGGATTGCGCGTGCTGGAGGGCAACCTCGGCCGCGGCGTGACCAAGATTTCCGCAGTGGCACCCGAGCACCGTGTAGTCGAGGCGCCGGCGCGGGTATTCATCGATCAGAGCGAGCTGGCGGCGGCGTTCAAGGCCGGCGAGCTGGAGCGCGATTTCATTGCCGTGGTGCGTTTCCAGGGGCCGAAAGCCAATGGCATGCCCGAACTGCACAAGCTCACGCCATTCCTCGGTGTGCTGCAGGACCGAGGCTACAAGGTGGCGCTGGTCACCGACGGGCGCATGTCCGGTGCGTCGGGCAAGGTGCCGGCGGCCATTCATGTCTGCCCCGAGGCGCTGGACGGGGGGCCGCTGGCGCGCGTGCGCGATGGCGACATCCTTCGCGTCGACGGCGAAAGCGGAGAGTTGCTGGCGCTGGTCGACCCCGTCGAGTGGGGCGCGCGGGAACCGGCGATTCGCCCAGAAGACGTGGGCATCGGTTGCGGCCGTGAGCTGTTCGCCTTCATGCGCGCCTCGTTCAGTACGGCAGAACAGGGCGCCAGTGCCTTCACCGAGAGCCTGGAGGCGCTCAGATGAGCACAGCGCTGGTTGGAGATATCGGTGGTACCAATGCACGTTTTGCCCTCTGGCGTGATCAGCGCATCGAGCAGATTCGAGTGCTCCCCACCGCGGACTACGCGAGCCCGGAGCTGGCGATTCGCGCCTATCTGCGTGAAGTCGACCAGCCGCTGGACGCGCTCGAAGCGGTCTGCCTGGCCTGTGCCGGGCCGGTGGGCGGCGATCTGTTTCGCTTCACCAACAACCATTGGCAGCTGAGCCGCGAAGCCTTCTGCCGCGAGCTGGGCGTGAAAGAGCTGTTGCTGATCAACGACTTCACCGCCATGGCCCTTGGTATGACGCGGTTGCACGACGGTGAGCGCATCACGGTTTGCCAGGGCGAGCCTGAACCAGGACGCCCGAGGCTGGTCATAGGGCCCGGCACCGGGCTTGGCGTTGCGGGATTGTTGCCGTTGTCGGGCGGCGGATGGCGCGCGTTGCCCGGAGAGGGCGGGCATATCTGCCTGCCGATCGGCAGCGAGCGAGAAGCGGCGATCTGGGCGCATCTGCATCGTTCCCAGGGCCATGTGAATGCCGAGGCAGTACTCAGTGGCCCGGGCCTGTTGACGCTCTACCGCGCCTGCTGTGCGCTGGACGGGCAGCAGGTGGAGTTCGATTCGCCCGCCGCTATCACCAAGGCCGCGCTGGCCGGCGATGCCTATGCAACGGCGGTGCTGGAGCAGTTCTGCCGCTGGCTGGGGCGTATCGTCGGCGATAACGTGCTGACCCTCGGCGCCCGTGGCGGCGTTTACATCGTCGGTGGCGTGGTGCCGCGTTTCGCCGAGATGTTCCTGCGCAGCGGTTTCAGCGAGGCGCTGCGCGAGAAGGGGCAGATGAGCCGCTATTTCGATCGCCTGCCAGTATGGCTGGTGACCGCGCCGTATCCGGGCCTGGAAGGCGCGGGCGTGGCATTGCAACCGTTGTTGGAGGGAGCCTAGGCTGCGACATGGCGGGTCGGCGGGTGACCCAATAACAACAAGAAAAGGGACGTGACGTGAGCCAAGCAGGTAAGAACATCCTTCTGGTCGATGACGATCAGGAAATCCGCGAACTGTTGCAGACCTATCTCAGCCGCTCGGGCTTTCAGGTGCGCGGCGTGCCGGACGGCGGTGAGTTTCGCGCTGCCCTGTGTGCCGAGCCGGCCGATCTGGTGATTCTCGACGTGATGCTGCCCGACGAAGACGGTTTCAGCCTCTGTCGCTGGATTCGTCAGCATGAACGGTTGGCTTCAATGCCGATCATCATGCTCACCGCGAGCTCCGACGAGGCCGATCGGGTGATCGGCCTGGAGCTGGGTGCCGACGATTACCTGGGCAAACCCTTCAGCCCGCGCGAGTTGCTGGCGCGGATCAAGGCATTGCTGCGGCGGGTCAGCTTCGCCCAGGAACGCGGCAGCGATGTGCTGGCCTTCGATGAGTGGCGGCTGGACATGATCAGCCACCGCCTGTTTCACGCTGACGGCGAAGAAGTCTTTCTCTCTGGCGCCGATTTCGCCCTGCTCAAGCTGTTTCTCGACCATCCGCAGCAGATCCTCGACCGCGACACCATCGCCAACGCCACGCGCGGCCGCGAGGTGATGCCGCTGGAGCGCATCGTCGACATGGCGGTCAGCCGTCTGCGCCAGCGCCTGCGCGACACCGGCAAGTCGCCGCGGCTGATCCGCACCGTGCGTGGCAGCGGCTATCTGTTGGCTACTCAGGTAACGCCGCATCATGAATCTGCGCACTGAGCGGCGGCGCCTGCGGCTGGTGCCGCGCTCGCTGCTCGGACGGATGCTGCTCCTGACCCTGCTGGCGGTGTTGCTGGCTCAGGGCCTGTCGAGCCTGATCTGGCTGTCACAGCTGCGCGCCAGCCAGATGGAGGGCCTGCTGACCAGCGCCCGCAGCCTGGCGCAGTCGATGGCGGCCAGTGTCAGCTACTTCCGTTCGTTGCCACTGGGCTATCGTCCGCTGGTACTCGATCAGTTGCGCAGCATGGGCGGCACGCGCTTCTTCGTCTCGCTCAACGACAATCCGCTGGACATGAAAATCCTTCCCGAGACGCCGCGCAAGCGGGCCGTCCTACATGAGGTGGAACAGGTGTTGCGCCAACGGCTCGGTGGCGAGGTGGACCTGACCATCGAGTTCGTCAGCCCGGACGACCTGCGCATCTTCAACAGCGGCATCAAGCTCGACGAGCTGCCGCGCTCCTGGGCGCACTACGCGCTGGGGCTGGAGCCGCTGTCGCCACCGGTACTGGTGACGCAGATCCAGATCGCCCCGCAGGAATGGCTCTACCTCGCATCGCTAATGCCGGCACCCTACGTCAGCCTGGAAGACGAGGGCCTGCCGATTCAGCAGCTCTGGTTCATCGTGCTCACCAGCGCCTTCCTGCTGTTGTTCATCGGCTTACTGGTGCGCTGGCAGAGCCGACCGCTGAAGCGCCTGGCCAAGGCGGCGCGGGAAATGTCGGTGGGCGGCGAGGTGCGGCCGCTGACCGAGGCTGGGGCCAGTGAGATCGTCGAGGTGAGTCGCGCCTTCAACAACATGCGCGAGCGCATCAGCCGCTACCTCACCGAACGCGGCCAGTTGTTCAGTGCGATTTCCCACGACCTGCGCACGCCCATCACGCGGCTGCGTCTGCGGGTCGAGCTGCTGGAGGATGAAGCCCAGCAGATCAAGTTCACCCGTGACCTCGACGAGCTGGAATTGCTGGTCAAGGGCGCTTTGCAGTGCGTGAAGGACACCGATATCCACGAGAACGTCGAGGCGGTGGATCTCAATCTGCTCCTCGAGCACATCGTCGAGCCGTATCAGGCCTGTGACCGCACCCGCGTGACCCTCGACGGGCACGCTTCAGCGCCTTATCCCGGCAAGCCACTGGCGCTTAAGCGCTGCATCGGCAACTTGCTGGATAACGCCTTGAAGTACGGTGAGCGCGCCCACCTGCATGTCGAGGATGGCAAGGAGGCGCTGGTGCTGCACGTCGATGATGAGGGCCCCGGTGTGCCGGAGCAGCGTCTGGAACAGGTCTTCGAGCCTCACGTGCGGCTTTCCGGTCAACAGCAGGGCTATGGGCTGGGCCTCGGCATTGCGCGCAACATCGCTCACGCCCACGGCGGTGAGCTGAGCATGCGCAACCTGCAGCAGGGCGGGCTGAGGGTGACGCTTACCCTGCCGCGCTGACCCGAGCGTCCGCCCCACGTTACCTGCCGCGTACCTTTGTAACGGCCTTGTGACCATCGGCCATCCCTTCGTTACCCAGTGTCCATTTTTCTGCGCATAGACTCGATCCATCGCAAGCGACCATGACTTGCAGGATAAAAACAAGAAGGTGCCCCTCCATGAATGCGTTCCATCGTCTCGCTCTATCCGTTTCCCTTGCCCTGCCTGTACTCGCCCACGCTGGTGAAGTCGAAGTTCTGCACTGGTGGACCTCCGGCGGTGAAAAGCGCGCGGCCGATACCCTGCAGAAGCTGGTCGAGCAGAAAGGCCACAGCTGGAAGGACTTCGCCGTCGCCGGCGGTGGTGGCGAGGCTGCCATGACCGTACTGAAAACCCGCGCCGTTTCCGGCAACCCGCCGTCCGCCGCACAGATCAAGGGTCCGGACATCCAGGAGTGGGGCGAACTCGGCCTGCTCGCCAACCTCGATGACACCGCCAAGGCCGAGCGCTGGGACGCACTGCTGCCCGAGCAGGTGCGCAAGATCATGCAGTACGACGGCTCCTACGTGGCTGTGCCGGTCAACGTGCATCGGGTCAACTGGCTATGGATCAACCCGGAGGTGTTCGAGAAGGCCGGCGCCAAGCCGCCGAAGACCCTCGATGAATTCTTCGCCGCGGCGGACAAGCTCAAGGCCGCCGGCTTCATTCCGGTCGCCCATGGCGGCCAGCCTTGGCAGGATGGCACCGTGTTCGAGGGCTTCGTACTGAGCATTCTCGGCCCGGACGACTATCACAAGGCCTTCGTCGAGCTGGATAACGACACCCTGACCGGCGACAAGATGGTCCAGGCCTTCACCGCCCTGAAAAAGCTGCGCGACTACATCGATGCCGATGCGGCCGGGCGCGAGTGGAACCGTGCTACCGGCATGGTCATCGACGGCAAGGCTGGCATGCAGATCATGGGCGACTGGGCCAAGAGCGAGTTCACCGCCGCCAACAAGGTCGCCGGCAAGAATTACCAGTGCCTGCCATTCCCCGGCACCCAGGGCAGCTTCGCCTTCAATATCGACTCCCTGGCGATGTTCAAGCTCAGCAGCGACGACAACCGCAAGGCTCAGGAAGACCTGGCGCGCACCGTGCTGGAGCCGGAGTTCCAGACCTTCTTCAACCAGAACAAGGGCTCGATTCCGGTTCGCCAGGACCAGGACATGAGCGAGTTCGATGCCTGTGCCCAGCAGTCGATGACCGACTTCAAGGAAGCCGCCAAGGGCAGCGGTCTGCAGCCCAGTCTGACTCATGGCATGGCTGCTTCTAGCTACGTGCAGGGCGCGGTGTTCGACGTCGTCACCAACTTCTTCAACGACCCCAAGGCCGACCCGCAAAAGGCGGCCAAGCAGCTGGCGGCGGCGATCAAGGCCGTGCAGTAACGCCAAGGGCGGACCGCGTTCGCCCGGTTCCCGAAACGTGCGTCCCGGTACAGGCTTTGGCCTGTGCCGCGGGCGACGACATCCCGGATTTCCATGAGGGATCAAATCCATGAGCTCCATCGCGCTTCAAGCCAGGCCCGCCAAGGCCTCGCCGCTCGACGCCCTGCAGCGCTGGCTGCCCAAGCTGGTTCTGGCGCCGAGCATGCTGATCGTGCTGGTCGGCTTCTACGCCTACATCGGCTGGACCTTCCTGCTCTCGTTCACCAATTCGCGCTTCATGCCCAGCTACAAGTGGGTCGGTCTGCAGCAGTACGAGCGCCTCTGGGACAACGACCGCTGGTGGGTCGCCAGCCAGAACCTGCTGGTCTTCGGCGGCCTGTTCATCGCCGTCAGCCTGATCATCGGCGTCGTGCTTGCCGTACTGCTGGACCAGCGCATCCGTCGCGAAGGGCTGATCCGCACCATCTACCTGTACCCCATGGCGCTGTCGATGATCGTCACCGGCACCGCCTGGCAGTGGCTGCTCAATCCCGGCCTGGGCTTGGACAAGCTGCTGCGCGACTGGGGCTGGGAAGGCTTTCGCTTCGACTGGCTGGTCGATCCGGATCGGGTCATCTATTGCCTGGTGATCGCCGCGGTGTGGCAGGCCTCGGGCTTCGTCATGGCGCTGTTCCTCGCCGGTCTGCGCAGCGTCGATCAATCGATCATCCGCGCCGCCCAGGTGGATGGTGCGAGCCTGCCGACCATCTACCTGCGCATCGTGCTGCCGAGCCTGCGCCCGGTGTTCTTCAGTGCCTTGATGATTCTGGCCCATATCGCGATCAAGAGCTTCGACCTGGTCGCGGCGATGACTGCCGGTGGTCCGGGGTATTCCAGCGATCTGCCGGCGATGTTCATGTACGCCCATACCTTCACCCGTGGCCAGATGGGCCTGGGTGCGGCGAGCGCCATGCTGATGCTCGGCGCGGTGATGGCGATCATCGTGCCTTATCTGTACTCCGAGCTGAGGAACAAGCGCCATGTCTGACTTCGCGCAACCGCGCCTGACCCTCGGGCGCCTGACCATCTACGCCACCTTGTTGTTGGCCTGTGCCGTCTACCTGGTGCCGCTGATCGTGATGCTGCTGACCAGCTTCAAGACCCCGGAAGACATCCGCACCGGCAACCTGCTGAGCTGGCCTGAAGCGTTCAGCGCCATGGGCTGGCTGACGGCCTGGGACAGTATCGGCGGCTATTTCTGGAACTCGGTGAAGATCGTCATTCCGGCGGTGCTGATTTCCACCGCGTTGGGTGCGCTCAATGGCTATGTACTGTCGATGTGGCGCTTCCGTGGCTCGCAGCTGTTCTTCGGTCTGCTGCTGTTCGGCTGCTTCCTGCCGTTCCAGGTGATCCTGCTGCCGGCGTCCTTCACCCTCGGCAAGCTGGGCCTGGCCAATACCACCACCGGTCTGGTGTTGGTCCATGTCGTCTACGGCCTGGCCTTCACCACACTGTTCTTCCGCAACTTCTACGTCAGCGTGCCGGATGCGCTGGTGCGCGCGGCGCGGTTGGATGGTGCCGGCTTCTTTACCATCTTCGGCCGCATCCTGCTGCCGATGTCGGTGCCGATCATCATGGTCTGCCTGATCTGGCAGTTCACCCAGATCTGGAACGACTTCCTCTTCGGCGTGGTGTTCGCCAGTGGCGACACCCAGCCGGTCACCGTGGCGCTGAACAACCTGGTGAACACCAGCACCGGTGCCAAGCAATACAACGTCGATATGGCCGCCGCGATGATCGCTGGCCTGCCCACACTGGTGGTCTACGTGGTCGCCGGCAAATATTTCCTGCGCGGGCTGACTGCCGGCGCCGTCAAGGGTTGAGGAGAACAACGATGGCTTCCCTGGAACTGCGCAACGTTCAAAAGAGTTATGGCAACAGCCAGATCGCGACGCTTAAGGACATCGCGCTGAAGATCGACGCCGGTGAGTTCCTGATCCTCGTCGGGCCTTCGGGCTGCGGAAAATCCACCCTGATGAACTGCATCGCCGGGCTGGAGAACATCACCGGCGGCGAGATTCTCGTCGACGGCGAGGACATCAGCCAGGCCAGCCCGAAGGATCGCGACATCGCCATGGTGTTCCAGTCCTACGCGCTGTATCCGACCATGAGCGTACGCGACAACATTGCCTTCGGCCTGAAGATGCGCAAGGTGCCGGCGGCGAAGATCGAGGAGGAGGTGGCGCGGGTCGCCAAGCTGCTGCAGATCGAACCGTTGCTCGAGCGCAAGCCGTCGCAGCTCTCCGGTGGCCAGCAGCAGCGCGTGGCCATGGGCCGGGCGCTGGCGCGGCGGCCGAAGATCTACCTGTTCGACGAGCCGCTGTCGAACCTCGATGCCAAGCTGCGGGTGGAGATGCGCACCGAGATCAAGCTGATGCACCAGCGGCTGAAGACCACCACTGTGTACGTCACCCATGACCAGATCGAGGCGATGACCCTCGGCGACAAGGTCGCGGTGATGAAAGATGGCGTGATCCAGCAGTTCGGCACGCCCCACGAGATCTACAACAACCCGGCCAACCTGTTCGTCGCCAGCTTCATCGGCTCGCCGCCGATGAACTTCGTACCGCTGCGCATCCGTCAGCGTGACGGGCGCTGGGTGGGTGTGCTCAACAGCGAGCAGGGCAGCTGTGAATTGCCGTTACCGATTACCAGCGACGACGGGTTGCGTGATCGCGAACTCATTCTCGGCATCCGACCGGAACAAATCGGCCTGGCTCCAGCAGGATCAGCGGATTTTTCTCTGGCGGTCGACATCGAAGTGGTGGAACCCACCGGGCCAGACACCTTGGTGGTGTTCACGCTGAATCAGGTCAAGGCCTGCTGCCGCTTGGCGCCGGATCAGGCGCCGCGGGTGGGGGAAACGCTCAATCTGCAATTCGATCCGCGCCGGGCGCTGCTGTTCGATGCCCAGACCGGCGAGCGGCTGGGCGTGGTGCAGCCTGAGCCCGTGCGTGAGAGCAAGGTCACCCGACTGGTTTCCAACGGAGCGGGTACCGCGCAGTGAAACGCCGCCTGCCTTGCCAGCAGGCGGTGCGAAAAGTGGACGGTTAAGGAATGAACAGAGTCGTCTTGGCTCGATCCAGCGATCAATAACAACAAAAGCGGAGTGGATATGAAAAAAAACCTGACAGCCCTGGGCGTAGCGACTGCCGTTGCCGCGATGGCCCTGCCATTGAGCGGCCATGCCCTGGAATTCACCGGCTACATGCGTAGCGGCGTCGGTGAATCGGTCAACAGCGACTCGCAATCGTGCTTCCAGCTGCCCGGCGCACCGACCAAGTATCGCCTCGGTAACGAATGTGAGCAGTACGGCGAGCTGGACCTTCGTCACGACCTCTACACCTTTGCCGATGGTTCGGTGCTGAGCGTGGAGGGCATGGCGGCGCTGTACAACCAGTACAACCATACCCCGAAGTTCACCGGTGATCATGGCTGGGCGCGGATGGTGCAGGCCTATGCCGAGTGGAGCAAGGTGCCGGCGCTGAACAACGGTTCTTTCTGGGCTGGTCGCCGCTTCTACAAGCGTAATGACATTCATATCTCCGATTTCTACTACTGGAACCAGAGCGCCACCGGCGCCGGTGTCGAGGACATGGAGATTGGCGGGCTGAAGTACAGCTACGCCTTCTCGCGCAAGGACAGCGTGTTTCAGAAGGACTACGTCAATCGCCACGACTTCAACGTCGGCGGCTTCGACAGCAACCCGGGCGGGGAGCTGGAATTTGGCCTCAGCTACATCGACAAGCCCAGTCGAGACGACGCCAATAGTGGTTGGGCGGTGACGGTGCAGCACGTGCAGTCCGACTTTCTCGGTGGCAAGAACACCCTGGCGTTGCAGTATGGCGAAGGGCCCGGCACCGGCCTCGGCTATACCGGCGACGTGACCCTGGACGACAGCGCCAAGAGCTGGCGCGTGGTGGAGTATTTCGACTGGCAGTTGACGCCGCGCTTCGGCGGCCAGTTCCAGGTGGTCTACCAGAAGGACAAGCGTGCTGACGGCGGCGATCAGGACTGGTGGTCGGTGGGTGCGCGCCCGGTCTATGCATTCAGCGAGCAGTTCAAACTCGTCGCCGAAGTGGGGCATGATCAGATCGATGCCACCGACGGTACGCGCAAGCTGAGCAAGTTCACCGTCGCGCCGACCTGGTCACCCGCGGGTCCAGGCTTCTGGGCGCGGCCCGAGTTCCGTCTGTATTACACCTACGCCAGCTGGAACGATGCCGCGCAGCGTGCCGCCAACCTGATGGCCGAGGGCTCTGCGTTGTCCGACACTGGCGCGTTCGGCAATGCGCAGCACGGTTCGAACTTCGGTGTACAGGTAGAACACTGGTGGTAACAGTCGCGCCTTAGCGCGTCGCCATCCAGATCAGCAGTCCGGCCTGGAACAGCGCCAGCGCAATCAGGCAAACGATGGTGAATCGCAGCGCACCGTCTTCACGACGGAAGCGGGCGATTCGCTCCTGCAGGTCGCGGATCTGGTTTTCCTGCGCCTGCAGGTTGCGGTCGGCCTGCTCCAGCATCGCTGCGGCATCCTGCAGTTCAACGACCTGCACCTTCTCGCCGTTCCAGTCGGGGCGCAGCGCGCTGACCCGCGGCGCGCCGTAAGTCGCCTTGGTCGCCTGATCCTTGGGGTAGTCGATATCGAAGCCCTGGGTGCGCAGGCAGTGGTCACGGCGCAGGCGCTGGTCGTCGCTCGTCACATCCTTGGGCAGCGATCCGCCCTCGACCAGATAATGGCCCCAGCGTCGCTGTGCCCACGTCGCGCCTTGCGCCAGCAAAAAACGGCCGAGTCCGCGATTGGCCGGTTCCAGCCGCAAACCCGAGTCCGGCCCGAAGCGCAGCTCCTTGCTGCGATGATCGGCCCAGACCTCCAGTACGTTGTTCTTGCGCGAGCGCACCTGGCCGGGGATGTTGATGAACATCCGCAGCAGACTCTGCTCAGGGGTATGGCGTTCCAGTTGTGCCAGTTCGACGAAGCGCAGTGGGCGCGCGCCGCCGTCGCGCTCGGTTGGCAGCGGGGCCAGGCGCAGCAAGCGGAAACGGTCAGGCTTGAGCTCCGCCCACGGATGCTTGGGCGGTGCCGGCTGTTCTTTGTCGGTGCTCTGGGCGGTCTCGGTGTCGGTCATCTGCGCGTTCCTGGCCTGCGCGGCGGCTCGTTCCGGAGTGATATCGGGCCATCGTCAGGGGGCTATCGGCTGCGCAGCGTTTAACTGGAGGCTGGCAGGATGCCATTAGTCCGCAGGAAGTGCTTGATGTGCTCGAGCACGCCGCGTGCGAGCGGCAGATTCGTGTCGTCGTAAGAAGCCAGCTGTGCGGCGCTCGCCGGCACGATGCGCAGCACGTGGTTCATGCCGTCGATCAGGGCCAGCTGGGCGTCCGGCTTCGCTCGCTGCAGCGCTTCGGCGTCTTCGACACCCACCTGGATGTCGTGTCGGCCCTGGAGAATCAACGCCGGAACATCCACCGCCGCGAAGGCCGCGGCCGGGTCGTAGGCGAACAGCGAGATCAGATAAGGCTGCACGCTGGGTCGGAACAGCACCTGCAGTGGTTCGGGCACTTCGGCGTGGGTGCGTCCGGCCTTGAGTTCGTCAATCAGGAATTGGCTGGTGGCGAGCAGCGCGGGCGGCAGGCGACCCTGCAACTGCGCACGCAGTACTTCGTCGATTGGCCTGCCGCTGCCAGCGATGCTGATCAGCGCGGCGGCGCCCGACTTCGGCGCGGCGAGACTGGCGATCAGTGCGCCCTCGCTGTGGCCGACGAGGATCAGCTCGCTGAAGCGGGGGTCGCCCTTGAGCCTCGCGCTCCACGCCAACGCGTCGCTGACGTAGGCGTCGACGCTGAGGTCGCGCTCGTTCGGTGCGGCTGCCAGGCTGGCGCCAACCCCGCGCTTGTCATAGCGCAGACTGGCCACGCCTTGCCGCGCCAGGCCTTGGGCGAGGCGTTTGAGGCTGTCGTTGTGCCCGGCCGGGTTGTTGCCATTACGATCGGTCGGCCCGGAGCCTGCGATCAGCAGTGCCACCGGCACCGGTTGCTCACTCTTGGGCAACAGCAGGCTGCCCTGCAGTACGCCGTTGCCGGTGTCCAGATTCAGGGTCTGATTGAGCAGGGTCTGAGCCTGCGAGAGAGAGGGCATGGTCAGTAGCAGCAGTATCAGCAGGGCACGCATGGATGGACTTCGTTGGTCACGGAGCAGGTTGGACGCAGCAATCGGCGCAAAGGTCAGTATGCGCCGGCAACAGGGGCGATGACACCGCAGCGCCCTCAGGTATACTTCCGGCCCCTGTTTTTCGGTCGATCGCGGAGCGTCCTGCATGTCCGGCAATACCTACGGCAAGCTGTTCACCGTCACCACTGCCGGCGAAAGCCATGGTCCTGCGCTGGTGGCCATCGTCGACGGTTGCCCGCCCGGGCTGGAGCTGTCGCTGGAAGATCTGCAGCGCGACCTCGACCGTCGCAAGCCGGGCACCAGCCGGCACACCACCCAGCGCCAGGAAGCCGACGAGGTGGAAATCCTCTCCGGCGTATTCGAGGGCAAGACCACCGGTTGCCCGATCGGCCTGCTGATCCGCAACACCGATCAGAAGTCCAAGGACTACTCGGCGATCAAGGACCAGTTCCGCCCGGCCCACGCCGACTACACCTATCACCACAAGTACGGCGTGCGCGACTATCGTGGTGGTGGCCGCAGCTCCGCGCGCGAGACTGCCATGCGCGTGGCGGCCGGCGCCATCGCCAAGAAGTACCTGGCGACGCTGGGCATTCAGGTGCGCGGCTACATGAGCCAGCTCGGCCCGATCGAAATTCCGTTCAAGACCTGGGACAGCGTCGAGCAGAACGCCTTCTTCAGCCCCGATCCGGACAAGGTGGCGGAGCTGGAGGCTTACATGGACCAGCTGCGTCGCGATCAGGATTCGGTGGGTGCGAAGATCACCGTGGTCGCCGAGGGCGTGCCGCCGGGACTTGGCGAGCCGATCTTTGACCGCCTCGACGCCGAGCTGGCCCACGCGCTGATGAGCATCAACGCGGTGAAGGGCGTGGAGATCGGCGCCGGTTTCGCTTCGGTCGCCCAGCGTGGCACCGAGCACCGCGACGAGCTGACGCCGCAGGGATTTCTCTCCAACAATGCCGGCGGCATTCTCGGCGGCATATCTTCGGGACAACCGATCATTGCCCATCTGGCGCTCAAGCCAACTTCCAGCATCACCACGCCGGGCCACTCGATCGATGTGAGTGGCGCGCCGGTCGATGTCATCACCAAGGGCCGCCATGACCCGTGCGTCGGCATTCGTGCCACGCCGATCGCCGAGGCGATGATGGCCATCGTGCTGCTCGATCACCTGCTGCGTAATCGCGGCCAGAACGCCGACGTGCAGGTGACGACACCGGTGCTAGGCCAGCTTTGACCAGCAATCGAGACGCTGCGAGCCGCACACGGTTGGCCTCTATGCCTCCGTTTGCGGCCTGAAGCCCGCTGCGTATGAATGCTCCGCTGCCGTACTGGCGCCTGTCCGGCTTCTATTTTTTCTACTTCGCCTTGCTCGGCTCCACGGCGCCGTTTCTCGGCCTGTACTTCGATCATCTGGGCTTTTCGCCGGAGCGGATCGGTGAGCTGATCGCCATTCCCATGCTGATGCGTTGTCTGGCGCCGAATTTATGGGGCTGGTTGGGCGATGCCACCGGGCGTCGGCTGGAGATCGTTCGCCTCGGTGCGCTGTGCACCTTGTTGTCCTTCGGGCTGATCTTTTTCGACAAGAGCTTTGCCTGGCTGGCGATGGTGATGGCGTTGCATGCCTTTTTCTGGCACGCGGTGCTGCCGCAGTTCGAAGTCATCACCCTGGCCCATCTGCATGAACAGGCGGAGCGCTACAGCCAGGTCCGGTTGTGGGGCAGCATCGGTTTCATCCTCGCGGTGGTCGGGCTCGGGCTGCTGTTCCAGCGGCTGAGTCTTGATCTCTACCCGACAGCGGTGGCCGTGGTCATGGTCGGTATCGTGCTGAGCAGCTTCTGGGTGCCCAATGCCCACCCGCGCCAGCGCGCCGACGTGGCCGGGCAGGGCGGTTTTCTCGCTCAGCTGCGGCGTCCTGGTGTGCTGGCTTTCTACGCCTGCGTGGCGCTGATGCAGCTGGCACACGGCCCGTATTACACCTTCTTCAGCATTCACCTCGAAGCGCTCGG
The DNA here is from genome assembly GCF_000327065.1 of Stutzerimonas stutzeri RCH2. Taxonomy (NCBI): domain Bacteria; kingdom Pseudomonadati; phylum Pseudomonadota; class Gammaproteobacteria; order Pseudomonadales; family Pseudomonadaceae; genus Stutzerimonas; species Stutzerimonas stutzeri. The sequence continues at coordinate 2,015,398 of NC_019936.1, forward strand.
CTACAGCCGCAGTTTCATCGGGCTGATGTGGGCGCTGGGCGTGGTCGCGGAAATCCTGCTGTTTCTGGGCATGGCGCGCCTGCTCGAGCGTTTCTCCCTGCGCCAGGTGCTGCTGGCCAGTTTCCTGATTGCCGCGCTGCGCTGGGTCCTACTGGGACAGTTCGCCGATCATCTTGCGGTGCTGCTGATTGCACAGCTGATGCACGCCGCTACGTTTGGCAGCTTCCATGCCGCGGCCATTCACTTCGTTCAGCGCAGTTTCGGCCACCGCCAGCAGGGCCAGGGCCAGGCGCTGTACGCCAGTCTGTCCGGTATCGGTGGGGCCTTGGGCGCACTTTACGCCGGCTATGCCTGGTCCGGTCTTGGGCCGAGCTGGTCCTTCGCCATCGCCAGCCTGGCGGCATTGGCCGCAGCCGTTATCATTGCCTTCCGCTTGCAGGAGAACCGAGCCTGACGATCACGCGCCGCCAATTTCTTTCGGGCGCGAACTGAGAATGCGCGCCCTGCAGCCCAGCTAAATTTCTGCCTGGCCGGTAGCGACCGACCAGACGACTTTTCGGAGAGCCGAACATGAGTGTCCTCAGCGTCTACCACGAGACCCGCCCCGATCAGCCGCTCAAGGTGCTGACCCACCTCGAAGACATCGCCCCGACGCTGGCCAAGGTCGGTGTGCAGGTGGAGCGCTGGGAAGCCAACGCGCCAATTGCCGCCGGGGCCAGCCAGGAAGAGGTGATTGCCGCCTACCGGCCGCAGATCGACAAGCTCATGACCGAGCGCGGCTACGTCACGGTCGATGTGATCAGCGTGACCCGCGACCATCCACAGAAGGACGAGCTGCGCGCGAAGTTCCTCGACGAGCATCGGCACGCTGAAGACGAGGTGCGCTTCTTCGTCGCCGGGCGCGCGCTGTTCAGTCTGCACATCGAGGACATGGTCTACGCCGTACTGTGCGAAAAGAATGACCTGATCTCAGTGCCCGCCGGCACACGCCACTGGTTCGACATGGGCGAGGAGCCGCACTTCGTCGCCATCCGCCTGTTTAAAAACCCCGAAGGCTGGGTCGCCGAGTACACCGGCGAAAGCATTGCCGATCAGTTCCCGCGATTGGACGACTGAGACGCCGGTCAACGCGTCCTCGCCGATATCGCAGGCACCGCAAGCGCGCTTAGCTTCATCATCGACGCGCATCGCAGGCGTACATCCGCCTTCGCACCGGCGCTGCGCAGCGAAGCAGCGCGTCGCGAAGGCGGCGAGGCCGATGTCGGTATCAAGCGCGTCATCCAGATACTGCTCGGCTGGATTCGTCAGCGCCGGCTATCGAGCCGCTCTGGACTGGGAACTGAACCCTGCCGCCGCGCTGGCATCCTAGATTAGGTACTCACCCAAACAGGAGCGAACCCATGGGAGATGCCTTCGGCGGTATTTTCGGCCTGCTCATCCTGATACTGGATATCTGGGCAATCATCAGCATCGTTCGCAGCGACAGCACCAGCGGCAAGAAGGTGCTTTGGGTTCTGTTGATCGTCCTCCTGCCGGTGCTCGGCCTGATCATCTGGGGAATCATGGGGCCGCGTGGCAATCGTCCCGATGCGCGCGGGCCATACCGGTAATCCGTGGTGGAAAGCCTGAGCGGTCCGTTCGCCATTCTGGTGCTGGTGCTGGATATCCTGGCGCTCGTGCAGGTCTGGCGCAGCTCCATCGAGGTCGGCCGCAAGGTGATCTGGTCACTGGTAATCGTCCTGCTGCCGGTGGTCGGCCTGATCATGTGGGCGGTCGCTGCCGGGCCGTTCGGCAAGGCACGACTGTAGACCGTGGGTCGCGCTGGCCTGTTGATCTGCCTGCTGTTCAGCCTTGAAGTGGCGCAGGCAGATGACCGCGGCGGGTGGCAGGCACTGCGTGAGGGACGTGCTGTTCTAATCATGCGCCATGCAGCGGCGCCCGGCCTCGGTGACCCTGACGGCTTTCGCCTCGACGACTGCACCACCCAGCGCAACCTCGACGAGCGTGGCCGTGCCGAGGCTCGACAATGGGGTGTGCGGCTGCGCGACGCCGGCATCACCAACGCTCGTATCTTGAGCAGCCGCTGGTGCCGGGCGCGGGACACGGCGGAGGGCATGGCCCTTGGTGAAGTTGAAGCGCTCCCGGCGCTGGACTCCTTCTTTGCATTGCCCGCAACCGAGCGACGGCACACTGCCGCGCTACGTCAGGCGGTCGGGGCGCTGGAGCCGGGCTCGGTCGCGGTACTGGTGACCCATCAGGTCAACATCACTGCGCTAACCGGCATCTTCCCGCAATCGGGTGAGGGGCTGATTGTGGCGCTGCCGCTCGCAGAGCCGCCGGTGATATTGGCGCGCATCGCTCCGTCTTAGCCACCCTTGCTTCCTTTGGCGTAGTTATCCCAGATGTGGATGGCGGCGTAGGCCCGCCAGGGCCGCCAGCTTTCGGCGCGTGCCGTCAGCGCCTTTGCGGTGATACCGCCGTCTCCCCACAACGGGGCCTTGAGCAGCCCCAGATCGGCCGCTGGAAAGGCATCCGCAACGCCGAATCCGCGCAAGGCAATGTACTCGGCCGTCCACGGGCCGATCCCCGGCAGTTCGCAGAGTTTGCGGACCAGTGCGTCGGCACCATCCTCCACATGCAGCTGCAGTGCTCCGTCAGCCACCGCCGCCGCCAGGCGTCGTAGAGCCTGTGCGCGTCTGGCTGGCATGCCGATGTTCTCCAATGGATCATCGGCGATCGCCCCGGCGGTAGGGAAAAGCAGTTCCAGCCCGGAGGGTGCGCCCTGCAGTGGCTCGCCCAGCCGCTCCACGAGACGACGGGTGATGGTCACCGCCGCTTTGACCGTGACCTGCTGGCCGACCACCGCCCGCACGGCCTGTTCGAACGGGTCGTAGGCGGCGGGCAGACGCAGGCCGGGTTGTACCGCAATCAGCGGCCCCAATGTCGGATCGCTGGTGAAATGCGCCGCGATGGCTTGTGGGTCGGCGTCCAGGTCGAACATCTTGCGTACTTGGCTGACCAGCGGTTTGGCGGCGTGCTGCAGGGAATCGCTGAGGGTCATTTCGAGGGCCGGGCGATCGGTCAGCGCTCGCACGCTGAGCCAGCCGCGGGCGTCGCCGAGGCGCAACGTGCGGGCGTAGCCGTCGGCGTCCAGGCGCTCCACGCCCGGCAGCAGACGCAGGGCGAAATGCCGATGGAACTGTTGCCAGTCCCAGGGTTGCAGGTAGGGCAAATGCAAGGTTTCGGTCATAACCAGACACTAGCGTCCGTCATTCACTTTGTCGCCCCGAAGTGTGCTTTCCAGTCCCACGCCTCCCGCTGTCATGTTGGCCAACGTAGAATGCCTCTCTTTTCGGTGGGCGATTCGGATCGTCCGTCACCTCAGCCAGCTTCAGACACCGGAGCGCTGTGCCGGTGTCTGCCAACGGAGATACCCCATGAGTGACTTTCAGGAAACTCTCTTCGAGGGATACGGCCAGCGGTTCCAGATCGACAAGCTGCTGCACGAAGTGCGTACCGAGCATCAGCATCTGGTGATCTTCGAGAACGCGCGCATGGGCCGGGTCATGGCCCTCGATGGCGTGATCCAGACCACCGAAGCCGACGAGTTCATCTATCACGAGATGCTTGCCCACGTGCCGATCCTGGCCCATGGATTGGCGCGCCGCGTGCTGATCATCGGTGGCGGTGACGGTGGTGTGCTGCGCGAAGTGGCGCGCCACCGCGATATCGAAAGCATCACCATGGTCGAGATCGATGGCGCCGTGGTGGAAACATGCAGGGAATTCCTGCCGAACCATTCCGCTGGAACCTTCGATGATCCGCGGCTGAAACTGGTGATCGCTGACGGCATGCACTTCGTGACGAACACCGAGGAGAAGTTCGACGTCATCATTTCTGATTCCACCGATCCCATCGGTCCTGCCGAGGTGCTGTTCTCAGAGCACTTTTATCAGGCCTGCCGGCGTTGCCTGAACGACGGTGGCATCCTGGTCACTCAGAACGGCACGCCCTTCATGCAGCTGGGCGAGGTGCAGACGACTGCCAAGCGCCTGCATGGCCTGTTTGCCGATTGGCACTTCTACCAGGCAGCAGTGCCTACTTATCTGGGTGGCGCAATGGCTTTCGCCTGGGGCGCTTGCAACGCCGAGAGTCGCAAGCTGCCGCTGGAAACCTTGCTGCAGCGTTTCGTCGGCAGCGGCATCGTTACACGCTATTACAACCCGCACGTGCACATCGCTGCGTTCGCACTGCCTCAGTACGTTCTGCACGCGATCGCCAAGCCCAGCAACGACTGAGCTCAGCTGCGGATAGGTCGGCAATCGCAGCTCGGCGGCCCGCCCCGGCAACGGGGCGGGCCGCTTTGCGTCCGCCGGCATGTTGAACTGCCGGTACGTCACGGGGTTCTACTGACATGAGGTCGTGATCGCTGAAGCTGGCGTGGCGGTTTGCCACATAGCCCGTGCAGTCAGCTTCGCGGCCTGCTAGCTTGTCAGCGTGGACAGTGTCCACCGCGTCTCTTCGACTAGCTGTTGCGACTTCCGTTTGCCCGATGTCTTGACGACGGAGCCGATCTCCCGCTGAGCTCGTGGCAACTTCATCCAGGTATGAGAGGAGGTTGATTTATGAGCACCACCTTCCACGAGGATGTCAGCAGCACCGTTCTGCGCCGGATGAAGGAGGGCGGTTTCGATTTTGCCCGAGTCCATCCCATCGAGTTCTACGCGGTATTCCCGGAACAGGACCGCGCCCAGATAGCCGCACAGAACTTTCGCGGCGAAACCATCAATACCCAGGTGTTTCCGCGTGAGGACGGAAGTTGGAATCTGCAGATAAGCAAAGTGATGTATGCGACGTTCGATGGCATCGGCGATTTCGAGCAGGACCTCGAACACCTCGTCGAACCTCTCGGGGGAGTGCTCGATGGCTGGGGTGTCACCCAGGAAATCGAAGGTCTGAGCGTCTGATCCTTTTCATCCTCTCTTGAAACCGCTCTGAAGTGCCTGGTCCCAGGGAGGGACCGGGCCGAAGCGGTTCTTCAGAAACTCCAGCAGCAAGCGACTGCGCGAGTCAGCCTCTCGGGTCAGACGCAGCGCGTAGATGCCGCTGGCTTCCGGTTGCGGTAACCCCCCTTCGCAGAACAACGGCAGCAGCTCGCCGCGCAACAGCTGATCGCTGATCAGCCAGGTTGGCAGGTGCGCGATGCCGAGCCCGGCCAGCGTGCCGGTCAGCAGTGCCTCGGCGTTGTTCGCCACCATGCGCATTCGGCCCGGCCGCAGCAGCTGTGGCCGACCGCCACGCTCGAACCGCCAGGCGTGGGGCGGCGCCAGCGCATCCCAGTCCAGCCCGTCATGCTCGGGGAGTTCTTCCGGTTGCAGCGGCACCCCGCGACGTTCCAGATAGGCCGGGCTGGCACAGACGATGCGCACCATCGGCGCCAGCGGCGTGGCGACCAGCCGCGTGTCGGCGAGCGGGCCGATACGCAGAACCAGATCTACCTCACCCAGGTGCTCGCCGTGCAGATCGACGAAGCTGTCGATCAGCCGCAGCTGGATGTCCACCCCGGGATAGGCCTGGAGAAACTCGGCCAGTGCCGGGGCCAGGTGGCGACGCCCGAACGGCGCTGGCGCGTCGATTCGAATGCGACCCTCCGGCGCGCTGTCCAGCGAGGCAGCCTCCGCGCGCGCCAGGTGCAGTTCCTGGACGATCCGCCGTGCACGCTCGGCAAATGCCAGCGCGGCCGGCATTGGGCGAACGGCATGGGTAGTGCGGCTGAACAGCTGGCAGCCAAGGGCTTGTTCCAGCGCATCGATACGTCGAGCGACTGCCGATGGCGTCAGACCATGGCGGCGCGCCGCGGCCGAAAAGCTGCCGGTATCGAGTACGTCGATGAACAGGTTCAGCTGGGCGGAGAGGGCATCGGGCAGCATTCGATTCTCGCTTTTGCGGTTTTCGCAAAGCCATTGTGCTTGGCTATGCGTACCGGTGCCAGCCATGGCGGCGTAGCATAAGCGCCTCATTGACGTTGGAGCGGACGAATGTTGCTGGATATCGGACTGAACGTGCTGCTGGGACTGGCATTAGGCACCCTCGGCGGGTTGTTCGGTATCGGTGGTGGATTGATCGCGATTCCCGTGCTGGGTGTGCTGTTTGGCCTGGACCAGCAACTGGCGCAGGGCACCGCACTGGTGATGGTCGTGCCCAACGTCCTGCTCGCCATCTGGCGCTACCACCAGCGTAATCGCATCGACTGGCGCAATGCCGTTGCGCTGGGCAGCACCAGTTTTCTCTTTGCGATCCTCGGCGCGGCCGTTGCGGTGTCGTTGGATGCCGGACGCATGCGCATGGCGTTCGTCGGCTTCCTGCTGGCATTGGCCGCATACACCTTGCTGCGCGTGTTTCTGCGTCCGACGCCGGGTAACGGTCAGCTGCGCCATTCCTGGCCCTGGCTCAGTCTGCTCGGTGCAGGTGCCGGCGCAGCTGGCGGCCTGTTCGGCGTGGGGGGGGCGGTCATCGCCACGCCGATTCTGACCAGCGTATTCGGCGCCTCGCAGGTGGTCGCCCAGGGGCTCTCGCTAGCATTGGCAGCGCCAAGTACCGGCGTCACGCTGGTCACCTATGCGCTGCACGGCCAGGTCAACTGGCTGCTGGGGATTCCGCTGGCGGCCGGTGGGCTGCTCAGCATCAGCCTTGGCGTCAGGCTTGCGCATGCTTTGCCTGAGCGGTTGTTGCGGTTGCTGTTCAGCCTGTTTCTGGTGGCCAGCGCCGTGCTGCTGGCCCTGGAAAGCTGATCGGTCAAGCCAGCAGCGCGAGCGCCCAGCCGCCGAAGGCCCCGCCAACCACCACCAGCCAAGGCGGCAGCTTCCAGTACATGAGCCCGGCAAGCGCGAGGAGAGCCAGAAGGAAGTGTTCCGGTGCCTTGATCGCGCTGGTCCAGACCGGGTCGTACAGCGCGGCCAGCAGCAGGCCGACCACAGCGGCATTCACCCCAGCCAGAGCAGCCTGAGTGCGTCGATTACTGCGCAGCCTTTCCCAGAACGGCAACACCCCGATCACCAGCAGGAACGAAGGCACGAAGACTGCCGCCAGGCACAGCGCCGCGCCCAGCCAGCCACTGGGGCCGACATTCATCGAGGCACCGAGAAACGCCGCGAAGGTGAACAGCGGCCCTGGTACCGCCTGTGCAGCGCCGTAACCGGCCAGGAATGAATCGTTGTCCACCCAGCCCGCCGGCACCACCTCCGCCTGCAGCAATGGCAGTACTACGTGACCGCCGCCGAACACCAGCGCGCCGGTGCGATAGAACGCATCGACCTGGGCCAGAGCCTGGTTACCCGTGCTGCTGGCGAGCAGCGGGAGCAGGGCAAGCAGCGCGAAAAACAAAGCCAAGGCCATCAATGCCATCCGCGTTGTCACGCTTACGGGCACCGCTACATGCGCTGCGCTGGGGACTGGACGAAAGATCAACAATCCAAGCAGACCGGCGACAAGAATGACGCCAACCTGACTCCAGATGAAGGGAAGCAGCAACACGGCGCTAGCGGCGGCCAGGGTGATGGCTACTCGCGGCCCGTCGGTGCACAGCGTGCGCGCCATGCCCCGCACGGCTTGAGCAACCACTGCCACGGCGACGATTTTCAGGCCTTGGAGAAAGCCATTCGGCAGTGCATCACCCCAGCGCGCGATGCCCAGCGCAAATAGCGTCAAGGCGACCGCTGAGGGCAGGGTAAATCCGGCCCAGGCGGCAAGCGAGCCCCGATAGCCCCCGCGCAGCAGGCCGATCGCCAGGCCGACCTGGCTGCTGGCTGGGCCGGGGAGAAACTGGCACAGGGCGACCAGGTCGGCGTAGCTGCGCTCGTCGAGCCAGCGGCGCTGCTGGACGAACTCGGTGCGAAAATAGCCGAGATGAGCCACCGGCCCACCAAAGGAAGTCAGGCCGAGGCGAAGAAACACCAGAAAGATGGTCCAGGCGCCGAGTCGGCTGTTTGCCGTATCGCGGTGAGATTCGTTAGGCATGCGGGTTCTGAAATGTGCAGGGATGAGTCGGGCGGCATTCTATCCGCTGAACATGTCAGGCTGGTGACGTTCAAGCGTCGCTGCGCCGTTGTGCGGCCAATCGTCCGCAACCAGAAAAAGCCGCTCCTGCTCGTGCCAGACGCCGTCCGTATCCGGTTCCAGCCGTGCCAGCAGTTGCGCCCGGGCCTGCGCCGGATTGCCCGCGAGCCAATCGGCATAGCGGCTTGCTTCCCACACGTCAGCAGGTGCAATGCGCGCCGGTGCCAGCCAGGCCGCACGGGCAATGGGCTGCCAGACCGAATCCGGTGTTCCTGCTGTGAAACCCGGCCAATCGGCCTGGCGCAACCACTGCCCACGCAGATGGAGTGGATTCGCGCCGCGTGGTGGCCTGCAGCCCTGGGGCCACGGCTGGAACAGATAGCCGCCTAGCCAGAAGCTGCTCTGCACGGCACGCCCGGTCAGCTCCGCCAGTACGGCCAATGTTGCCGGCTGGCTGCACAGCGGCAGCTGGTGCTCGCACAGATGGGCCAGCTTGAGATCGAGGCGGTCGTGGCTGCCCGGGCCAAGCCATTGCGCGTGCAGGCTGCCATCGCCTTGTCCGGTTCCGAGATAGAACTTCACCGCCAGCTCGAGGTGGTGCACGCCCTCGTCATCGCAGAACAGCAGGTCCAGCTCACCCAGGGTGGTGCCGTTCTGGCGAACTGGCAGATTGGCTGCAAGCAATTGAATGTCCGGCGCCTGGGACAGTGCGTACTGCCATAGGCGTTCGTAATAGAGGCCGAGCCGTCGGATGCTGTGCAGCGACAGCCAGGCTTCGAGGATGGACTGATCGGCATCCTGCTGCAGCAGCCAACCTGCCAACAACTCCGGCTCGCTGCTCCAGCGGCTTGCGTGCAATGGATGGCGCTGGCGCTGCGGCGCTTCGCTCAACAAGGGTGGCGATAGAATCGTCCAGGCAAGATCGCGCACCTGCGGATGCTGGAGACGGCGGGGGAGGTCGGCAAGACTGCGAAGGCTCATGGGTGCAGCATAGCCGTCGGTTTGCTGATGGTCTGGCGTTTCGCCGATAATCCGCTGCCGCTGAACACCGCCGTCGCTCAGGCGCTCTAACGCCTGTTGGTGGAATGCAGACTGGCGCAGATCGCTGATCGGTCACGTTGCCGGCGCGCTGCATGGTACTTTTCGAGCGTTGCGACTGCCCGCAACCATCCGCCCAGCCACACCAGGGAACGTCAATGGAGCAATTCCGCAATATCGGCATCATCGGCCGCCTGGGTAGCTCCCAGGTGCTGGATACCATCCGCCGGCTGAAGCGATTTCTCGTCGAACGCCATCTGCATGTGATTCTCGAAGAAAACATCGCCGAGGTGTTGCCGGGCCATGGCATGCAGACATCATCCAGGCAGCGCCTCGGCGAATCCTGCGATCTGGTGATCGTGGTTGGCGGTGACGGCAGCCTGCTCGGCGCCGCTCGCGCGATGGCCAAGCACCGGGTGCCGGTATTGGGCATCAACCGCGGCAGCCTCGGCTTTCTCACCGATATCCGTCCGGATGAGCTGGAAGAGAAGGTTGCCGAGGTGCTCAACGGCCAGTACACGCTGGAGAATCGCTTCCTGCTCGAAGCCCAGGCGCGACGCTTCGATGAGCCGATCGGCGAGGGCGATGCGCTCAACGATGTGGTGCTGCACCCCGGCAAATCCACGCGGATGATCGAATTCGAGCTGTACATCGACGGCCAGTTCGTCTGCAGCCAGAAGGCCGACGGCCTGATCGTGGCGACGCCCACCGGCTCTACTGCCTACTCACTGTCGGCGGGTGGCCCGATCATGCATCCGCGTCTGGACGCCATCGTCGTCGTGCCCATGTACCCGCATACCTTGTCGAGCCGCCCGATCGTGGTCGATGGCAACAGCGAGCTGAAGATCGTGGTGTCGCCGAACATGCAGATCTACCCCCAGGTGTCCTGCGATGGACAGAACCATTTCACCTGCGCGCCGGGCGACACCGTGACGGTGCGCAAGAAGCCGCAGAAGCTGCACCTGATTCACCCGCTGGATCACAACTACTACGAAGTGTGCCGGACCAAGCTGGGCTGGGGCAGTCGCCTCGGCGGGGGCGATTGATGCAGCTTGATCCCGAACGCGGCTACGACCTGATCGGTGATGTGCATGGCTGCGGTCGTGCGCTGGCGCGTCTGCTGGATCAGCTGGGCTACCGCCTGCAGGGCGGGGTCTGGCGCCATTCGCGCCGACAGGTGATCTTCCTCGGCGACATCATCGACCGCGGCCCGCATATCCGCGAGGCGCTGCATCTGGTCTACGACATGGTCGATCGTGGGCAAGCCTACTGCATCATGGGTAACCACGAGTTCAATGCGCTGGGCTGGTACATGCCGGCACCGCCGGGCAGCGGCCGCGACTTCGTGCGCGAGCATTCGCCGCGCTTCGCCCGCCTGCTGCAGGAGACGTTCGAGCAGTTCGAGCGGTATCCGGACGAGTGGCGAGCGTTCCGCGAATGGTTCTACGAGTTGCCACTGTTCCTAGAATCCGAGCGCTTTCGCGTGGTGCATGCCTGCTGGGACAGCTGGGTGATCGCACGCCTGCGTCCGTTTCTCAACGACGCCTGCCTCAATCCGGCAATCCTGCGCGAAGCCGGCCTGCCGGGCACCTTCATCTGCCAAGCGCTGGATCGGCTGCTGCGCGGCACCGATATGCCGCTGCCCGAGGGCATGACGCTGACCAGTGAGGAAGGTTTTGTGCGCACCTTCTTCCGCACCAAGTTCTGGGAAGAGAACCCACAGACCTATGGTGACGTGGTGTTCCAGCCCGATGGCCTGCCGGACCATGCGGCGCGCATGCCGCTGTCTGCGCAACAGAAGAATCGCCTGTTCCTCTACGGTCCGGACGAGCCGCTGTTGTTCGTCGGCCACTATTGGCGGCGTGGCCAGCCGGGGCCGCTGCGCGACAATCTGGCCTGCCTGGACTACAGCGCGGTGAAGAACGGCAAACTGGTGGCCTATCGGCTGGATCAGGAAGTCCGGCTAGACCCGGCGAAGTTCGTCTGGGTCGATGTTTGCGCGGTGTTCCGAACATGAGTGTCGAGGTGAGCGAAGCGCTGCGCCTGCCGCTGTCGGAAGACCTCAGCGGCTTCATCGCCCTGCTGCGCCGTCTGCGGGTGCCGTGCCGGGTTTCGGAAGAGGGCGATCAACAGGTACTGCGCGTGCCGGTTGAGGTTGTCGAGCAGGTTCGTGACCTGTACGCGCGGCATCCCCATGGCGATGACAGCGTCGTCATCGAACAGCCGCGTCGCCGCGGCGGTTTCGTCGCCGCCCTGCGCGCCAGCCCGCTGACCGCGGCGGTGTTGGTCATCACCCTGGTTGTCGCGGCTATCACCATGCTTGGTGAGAACTTCGCGACGATCCGCTGGCTGAACTTCGTCGACTTCCGTATCGACGGTGAATACGCCTACTTCGCCTCGCTGGAGCAGACACTCGCTGCCGGACAATGGTGGCGGCTGATCACGCCGATCTTCGTGCACTTCGGCATTCTGCATCTGGCGATGAACAGCATGTGGTTCTGGGAGCTGGGGCGGCGCATCGAGGCCCTTCAGCGTGCCTGGATGCTGCTGGCGCTGACGCTGCTGTTCGGCCTGGTATCCAACTTCGCCCAGTACCTGTTCGGTGGGCCGGGCATCTTCGGTGGTCTTTCCGGCGTGCTGTACGGGTTGCTCGGGCACTGCTGGCTATATCAGAAGCTCGCCCCCAACGAGGCCTACCGGCTGCCGCCCGGCGTGGTGGTGCTGATGCTGGTTTGGCTGGTGATCTGCCTCACTGGCGTCATCGAGGTGCTCAGTTTCGGTGCGCTGGCCATCGCCAACGCGGCGCATGTCGGTGGCCTCGTCGCAGGCTGCGTGACCGGTGTGATAGGCGGCACCCTGGCGCGGCGCCGCTAGCAGGCTGCGCTTTTCCCTAAAGCGCCACAGCCCGGTAGAATGGCCGCTCGTTTCCCTCGGAGCTGGCCATGTCGACCTTTATCCAAACCGCCGAAAACATCACCCCGGAAATCTACCAAAGCCTCAAGCAGGCCCTCGAACTCGGCAAATGGGCTGACGGCCGCAAGCTGACCCCCGAGCAGAAGGAAACCTGCATGCAGGCGGTGATCGCCTGGGAGCTGAAGAACCTCCCTGAAGAGCAGCGCACCGGTTTCATGGGCGGTCAGGAATGTGCTTCCAAGAGCAAGAAGGCCGAGCCGGCCATCGACACCAGCCTGTTCGCTCCCGCTTCGGGAACCCGCCACTGATGCTTGAATTGGGACGCGGTGCGCTGAGCAAGATGTCGATCCAGCTGGGCGCACCGGCGCAGTATTCCTTCCGCCTGGATGACGAACTGGTGCCGGTCAACCCGCTGATCGGCAAGACCCTGCGGCTGGAATACCTCGGCGCCATCAACTGCACCCATTGCGGTCGCAAGACCAACAAGAGCTTCAGCCAGGGGTATTGCTACCCGTGCTTCAAGAAGTTGCCGCAGTGCGATGTCTGCATCATGAGCCCGGAAAAGTGCCATCACGATTTCGGCACCTGCCGCGATCCGCAGTGGGGCATGGACTTCTGCATGACCGACCACGTGGTCTATCTGGCCAACTCGTCGGGCATCAAGGTCGGGATCACCCGCGCCACGCAGCTGCCGACGCGCTGGCTCGATCAGGGTGCCAGCCAGGCGCTGCCAATCATGCGCGTCGCCACGCGCCAGCAGTCGGGCATGGTCGAAGACCTGCTGCGCAGCCAGGTAGCGGATCGCACCAACTGGCGGGCACTGCTTAAAAGTGACGCCGAGCCGATCGACCTGATCGAAATGCGCGAGCAGATCTTCGATGCCTGCGCCGATGGCCTGCGCGACTTGCAGCAGCGCTACGGGCTGCAGGCGATCCAGCCGGTGGCCGATGCCGAGGTGCTGGAGATTCGCTATCCAGTGGAGGCCTATCCAACCAAGGTGGTCAGCCTCGATCTGGAGAAGACACCGGTGGTCGAGGGGACACTCAAGGGCATCAAGGGTCAGTATCTGATTCTCGACACTGGCGTGATCAATATTCGCAAGTTCACCGCTTATCAGGTCGCCGCCAGCACTGCTGCGTAGGGTGGGCTTCGGCGCAGCCTTGTCCATCGCTGGGCAGGACACAGTGAGTGCATACGGTGGATGTCAGAAGCGACATCCACCCTACGGCGCCAAGGGCTGCCGGCTCAAGGATGAGCTGTCTGGCGATCGCGTGAAAAGGCTGCGCCGTTTCCACCCTACAAGTCCGCTGCGACAGACGCTAAGCTCGAACTCATCCGCAGCCCTGCGTCAGGGCTGCAATCCATCGCACATTTTCGCTTGAAGCTAGTTGCTTGAAGCTCAGCCGACGAGGTTTCCATGCGCACCGAACAACCGAAAGTCATTCATCTGAAGGATTACCAGGCTCCCGAGTACCTGATCGATGAAACCCACCTGACCTTCGAGCTGTACGAGGATCGCACCCTGGTGCACGCCCAGCTGGTGATGCGCCGCAACCCCGGGCGTCCCGCCGGCAAGCTGCCACCGCTGGACCTGCACGGGCAGGAACTCGAATTGCTGTCCATCGCGCTGAACGACCGCGAACTGGCTGCAGGCGACTACCAGCTCAGCGAAGACTGCCTGACCCTGCAGCCGGACAGTGACAGCTTCGTCATCGACAGCTCGGTGGTGATCCACCCGGAAAGCAACACCGCGCTGGAAGGGCTGTACAAATCCGGCAGCATGTTCTGCACCCAGTGCGAGGCCGAGGGCTTCCGCAAGATCACCTATTACCTCGATCGCCCGGACGTGATGAGCAAGTTCACCACCACCGTGAGCGCCGAGCAGAAGGCCTACCCGGTGCTGCTTTCCAACGGCAACCCGATCGCCAGCGGCAGCGAGGACAACGGTCGTCACTGGGCAACCTGGGAAGATCCGTTCAAGAAGCCGGCCTACCTGTTCGCCCTGGTTGCAGGTGACCTCTGGGCGATCGAAGACAGCTTCACCACCATGAGCGGGCGCGACGTGGCGCTGCGCATTTATGTCGAGCCGGAGAACGTCGACAAGTGCCAGCACGCCATGGACAGCCTGAAGAAGTCGATGAAGTGGGATGAAGAGGCCTACGGTCGCGAGTACGACCTGGACATCTTCATGATCGTCGCAGTCAACGACTTCAACATGGGCGCCATGGAGAACAAGGGCCTCAATATCTTCAACTCCAGTGCCGTACTGGCCCGTGCCGAAACCGCCACCGATGCCGCGCACCAACGGGTCGAGGCCATCGTCGCCCACGAGTATTTCCACAACTGGTCGGGCAACCGCGTGACCTGCCGCGACTGGTTCCAGCTGTCGCTCAAGGAAGGCTTCACCGTCTTCCGCGATTCGCAGTTCAGCGCCGACATGAACTCGGCGACGGTCAAGCGCGTCGAGGACGTCGCCTACCTGCGCACCCACCAGTTTGCCGAGGATGCCGGTCCCATGGCGCACTCGGTGCGCCCGGAATCCTTTATCGAGATTTCCAACTTCTACACCCTGACCGTCTACGAGAAGGGCGCTGAAGTGGTGCGCATGATCCAGACACTGCTGGGCGAAGAGGGCTTCCGCAAGGGCAGCGATCTCTACTTCGAACGGCATGACGGCCAGGCCGTGACCGTCGACGATTTCGTCAAGGCCATGGAGGACGCCAACGGCGCCGATCTGACCCAGTTCAAGCGCTGGTACAGCCAGTCCGGCACGCCGCGCCTGGCTGTCAGCGAGCAATACGACGAGGCGGCGAAGACCTACAGTCTGACCTTCCGCCAGAGCTGTCCGCCAACGCCGGGCCAGCCGACCAAAGAGCCCTTCGTGATTCCGGTGAAGCTGGGGCTGCTGGCTGCCGATGGTTCGGACATGCCGCTGCGTCTGGACGGTGAAGCCACTGCCGTCGGGACCAGCCGCGTGCTGGCGGTGACCGAGGCCGAGCAGACTTTCACTTTCGTCGACGTCGCCGAGCGCCCGCAGCCATCGCTGCTGCGTGGCTTCTCTGCGCCGGTGAAGCTGGATTACCCGTACAGCCGCGACCAGCTGATGTTCCTCATGCAGCATGATTCCGATGGCTTTAATCGCTGGGAAGCGGGGCAGCAGTTGTCGGTGCAGGTGCTGCAGGAGCTGATCGTTCAGCATCAGCGTGGTGAAGCGCTGGCGATGGATGAGCGCCTGGTCGAGGCGCTACGCAGCCTGTTGCAAAACGAGACGCTCGATGCAGCCATGGTTGCCGAAATGCTTTCGTTGCCGGGCGAGGCCTATCTGACCGAAATCAGCGAAGTGGCGGACGTCGATGCCATCCACGCTGCACGCGAGTTCGCCCGCAAGCGCATCGCCGATGCGCTGTTCGAGCCGCTCTGGCAGCGCTACCAGGCCAATCGCGAAACCTCACGCAACACCGCGTATTTCGCTTCGGCCGAACATTTCGCCCGTCGCGCGCTGCAGAACATCGCCCTGTCGTACCTGATGCTGAGCGAGAAAGCAGAGGTCGTCGCAGCCTGTCTGGAGCAGTTCGAGCAGGCCGACAACATGACCGAGCGCCTGACCGCGCTCGCCGTGCTGGTCAACTCGCCATTCGAAGCGGAGCGCGACAAGGCGCTGCAGACGTTCGCCGAGCACTTCAAGGACAACCCGCTGGTGATGGATCAGTGGTTCAGCGTACAGGCCGGCAGCCCGTTGCCCGGCGGCCTGGAGCGCGTGCAGACGCTGATGCAGCACTCGGCGTTCACGCTGAAGAATCCGAACAAGGTGCGCGCGCTGATCGGTGCCTTTGCCAACCAGAACCTGGTCAACTTCCACCGCGCCGATGGTGCGGGCTACCGCTTCCTTGCCGATCAGGTGATCACCCTCAACGCCCTGAACCCGCAGATCGCCTCGCGCCTGCTGGCGCCGCTGACCCGCTGGCGCAAGTACGACAGCGCGCGCCAGGCGCTGATGAAGGGCGAGCTGGAGCGCATCCTTGCTTCCGGCGAGCTTTCCAGCGACGTCTACGAAGTGGTGAGCAAGAGCCTCGCCTGATTCACCTGGGCCGATCGTGCAATGCGATCGGCCTTTCTCTGACTCGAGCCTGTTGCCGGGCTGCTGTCCCCGAAAACCACCTTCTGCATATCGTGACCATGCGCCGGCACTCCGCGTCCGATCGTCACTTCGACGTCGACTCAGCCAGCCGCCATACTGGCCACTGGCCCAATCAGCCTGGGTGATCACGCGTCAATCATTGCGTGAGAGTTAACAATTCATAACGTCCGGCCAATTGTGCCTGTCTGGGTAAGCTGGCTAGGATGGCTGAGCCTGCACTACAGGCCTTACCTAATAAGAATAAAGGGGGTATGTATGAGTGAGCCCGTTCTGCGGCGCACACTATCCGGCCGCGCCAAGGTTGCAAACCAGGCGAGGGCGTCGCGTTTTCACTCATCGGTTGCCGGCATGCTTTCGCTATGCGGCACGTTTTCGCTCCTGCTGCTCGCGGCATCGGCGCCCGCTCAGGCCGCTACCGATGGCCAGACTCGCTATTCGATCGAGTCGGCCAAGGCCGCATCCAATCTTCTGCTCGATATCACGCAGGCCGGTGACCGTATCGTTGCGGCGGGTGATCGAGGCCACATTCTCTACTCCGACGACGAAGGCACCAGCTGGACCCAGGCCAAGGTGCCGACCCGTCAGCTGCTGACTGCCATCGACTTCATCGATGCCAAGCATGGCTGGGCGGTTGGACACGACGCGCTGGTACTGGCTACTGCCGATGGCGGTGAAAGCTGGGCGGTGCAGTACGAGGAACGCGAGCGCGAGGCGCCGCTGCTGGACGTCTGGTTCGAAGATACCCAACACGGCATCGCCGTCGGCGCCTATGGTGCGCTGATCGAAACCATCGATGGCGGCCAGAGCTGGGATGACATCAGCGAGCGGCTCGACAACGAAGACGGCTTCCACCTCAACGCCATCACCCATATCGAAGGCTCCGGCCTGTTCGTGGTCGGCGAAATGGGCGGCATGTTCCGCTCCGCCGATATGGGCGAGACCTGGGAACGAGTCGATTCGCCCTATAAGGGTTCGTTCTTCGGCGTAGTGGGCGGCTCGGAGCCAGGCGTGGTGATCGCCTTCGGCCTGCGCGGCCACCTGTTCCGTTCCACTGATTTCGGCGATAGCTGGCAGGCCATCGAGCTCAGCAACGGCAACGGCCAGGCGCTGGAGTCAGGTCTGGCCGATGGCAGCCTGCTGCGCGATGGTCGCATCGCGGTGGTCGGCCACGGCGGTGCCGTGCTCACCAGCGATGATCAGGGCCGCAGCTTCAAACTCGTCAACCGTCCCGACCGCCGTTCGCTGTCGGGCGTTACCTCCGATTCCCAAGGCAACCTGATCCTGGTAGGGCAGGGCGGTGTTCGCATCGCCTCGCCATCGGGCGCGGATCTGGCCCCAAAACAATAAAGCCGGGAGAGTCTGCATGACCAAGCACCAACAGAAGCCGGCGTCGTTCCTTGAGCGCCTGATCTTCAACAACCGGCCGGCAGTCGTCGTGCTCTGCCTGCTGATCAGCGCGTTTCTCTTCTATCAGGCGGCGCAGGTCCGACCGCAGACCAGCTTCGAGAAGATGATTCCGCTGGCGCATCCGTACATCCAGAAGATGCTCGAGCACCAGAACGACCTGGCCAACCTCGGCAACACCGTACGGATTTCCGTGGAAGCGGTGGAGGGCGACATCTTCTCCAAGGAGTACATGGAGACGCTGCGGCAGATCCATGACGAAGTCTTCTACATCCATGGTGTCGACCGCTCCAACATGAAGTCGCTGTGGAGCCCGAGCGTGCGCTGGACCGAGGTCACCGAGGAAGGCTTCGCCGGCGGCGAAGTGATCCCGCAGACCTATGATGGCTCGCCCGAAAGCCTGGATGACCTGCGCGACAACATTCTCAAATCCGGGCAGATCGGCCGTCTGGTGGCGAACAACTTCAAGTCGAGCATCATCGACGTGCCGCTGCTCGAGTCCTACCCGGACCCGGAAGACCAGAGCCGGCAGATCAAGCTGGACTACCAGAAATTCTCCCACGAGCTGGAAGAAAAGATCCGCGAGAAGTACCAGGCGCAGAACCCGAATGTGAAGGTGCATATCATCGGCTTCGCCAAGAAGGTCGGTGATCTGATCGACGGGCTGGTCGGTGTGGCGCTGTTCTTCATCGTCGCCATCGGCATCACCTTCGTCCTGCTGCTGTGGTTCACCCGTTGCCTGAAGAGCACCATCGCGGTGTTGATCACCACGCTGATCGCCGTGACCTGGCAGCTCGGCCTGTTGCACACGCTGGGCTTCGGGCTCGATCCGTACTCGATGCTGGTACCGTTCCTGGTCTTCGCCATCGGTATTTCCCACGGCGTGCAGAAGATCAACGGCATCGCCATGGCCTCCGGCTACACCGAAGACCCGGTGACGGCGGCGCGCATGGCATTCCGTCAGCTGTTCATCCCCGGCATGGTGGCGTTGCTGTCGGATGCGGTGGGTTTCGTAACCCTGCTGCTGATCGATATCGGCGTGATCCGCGAGCTGGCCATCGGCGCTTCGCTGGGCGTGGCGGTCATCATCCTGACCAACCTGATCCTGCTGCCGGTGGCGATTTCCTATATGGGCATCAGCCAGCGGGCGATCAAGCAGGCCCGCGAAGAAGCCTCGCGTGATCATCCGTTCTGGCGCGCGCTGTCGAACTTCGCCAGTCCGAAGGTGGCGCCGATCTCCATCACCATCGCGGTGGTCGCGCTGGCCGGTGGCCTCTGGTACGGCCAGAACCTGAAGATCGGCGACCTCGATCAGGGTGCACCGGAACTGCATCCGGATTCGCGCTACAACCTGGACAACGACTTCGTCATCCGCAATTACTCGACCAGCTCCGACGTACTGGTGGTGATGGTCAAGACGGCGCCGGAAGGCTGTTCGCACTACGACACGCTCGCCGCCATGGACGAGCTGATGTGGAAGATGCAGAACACTGAGGGCGTACAGTCGGCGGTGTCGATGGTCTCGGTGGCGCGCCAAGGCATCAAGGGCATGAACGAGGGCAGCCTGAAATGGGAAACGCTGTCGCGTAACCCGCATGTGTTGAACAACTCCATCGCCCGCGCCGAAGGCATGTACAACAGTGACTGCTCGCTGGCGCCGGTACTGGTGTTCCTCAACGACCACAAGGCGGAGACGCTGGAGCACGTGGTCGCCGCGGCGAAGGATTTCGCCGAGGAAAACAACCGCGAAGGTCTGGAGTTCGTCCTGGCCGCGGGTAACGCCGGTATCGAGGCGGCCACCAACGAGGTCATCGCCGCGTCGGAAACCACCATGCTGATCGCGGTCTACCTGGCCGTGAGCATCATGTGCCTGCTGACCTTCCGCTCGCTGGCGGCCACGCTCTGCGTGATCCTGCCGCTGGTGCTGACCTCGATCCTCGGCAACGCACTGATGGCCTTCATGGGCGTCGGCGTCAAGGTGGCCACGCTGCCGGTGATCGCGCTGGGCGTGGGTATCGGTGTGGACTACGGCATCTACATCTACAGCCGTCTGGAATCCTTCCTGCGCCAGGGCATGACCCTGCAGGAAGCCTACTACCAGACCCTGAAATCCACCGGCAAGGCGGTGATCTTCACCGGCGTGTGCCTGGCGATCGGCGTAGTGACCTGGGTGTTCTCGGCGATCAAGTTCCAGGCCGACATGGGCATGATGCTGACCTTCATGTTCCTCTGGAACATGGTCGGCGCGATCTGGCTGCTGCCGGCCCTGGCGCGCTTCCTGATCAAGCCGGAGAAGCTGCGTCAGAAGGCGTGATGTTCATGCAGTAACGAAAACGCGGCCCTAGAGCCGCGTTTTTTTATGGCGGATCGTGATGGGTCGGCTGAGATCAGGCGCTCTGGCTTATGGCTTCCATCGCCGTCTGTGCGGCAACTTCGCCGATCACCAGAATGGCCGGACTCTTCAGCTTGAAGGTCGATGCATCGCGGCACATGGCGGCCAGGCTCGAACGGCATTCGCGTTGCTGCGGCAGTGAAGCGTTCTCGATCATCGCCACTGGTGTACCGGCGGAAAGTCCGCCCTCCAACAGCCCGGCCTGCACCTGTTCCAGCTTGCTCACACCCATGTACACCACCAGCGTGGTGCCGCTTTTGGCCAGCGCCTGCCATTCCGGACTGCTGTCGTCGAGCGTGTGCGCTGTTACCAGGGTGACGCCGCGGGCGACGCCGCGCTGGGTCAGCGAGATGCCGCATTGCGTGGCGCCGGCCAGGCCGGCGGTGATGCCGTTCACCAGCTCGACCTCGATCCCGCGTGCCGACAACCATTCGGCTTCTTCGCCACCGCGGCCGAAGATGCACGGATCGCCACCCTTGAGGCGCACCACGCACTTGCCCTGGCGGGCGTAACGCAGCATCAGACGGTGGATGAAGGCTTGCGGTGTGGAGCGGCAGCCGCCGCGCTTGCCCACCGGGATGATGCGAGCGTTCGGGCAGTGTTCGAGCACGGCGGGGTTGACCAGATCATCAATCATCACCACCTGTGCCTCGCCCAACGCGCGCACGGCCTTGAGGGTCAGCAGTTCCGGGTCGCCAGGGCCGGCGCCTACCAGCCAGACTTTTGCGCTCATGGGGTAATCCTCGTCTTGGTCGGTATCAGGAAATTGCGCGTTCCGGCTGGCTGGCCAGCAGGCGCTTGATTTCGGGGACGCAGGAGCCGCAGCTGGTGCCGCAACCCAGCTCCTGCTTCAGTCCTGCGAGGTCGAGCCCGCGCTCGATGCCTGCGCGGACCTTGCTCTGGCTGACGTTCATGCAGTTACACAGAGTGCGGTTGGTGCTGATGGTCGCGCCGCCAGGTGGCGCGCTGAGTGGAGCCAGCAGCCAGCGACGCAGTTCGGCGTCAGCGCTGCCGCTTTCCCAGAGTCCGCGCAGCCACTGCCGGGCGGCGGTTTCGCCGGCCAGACGCAACGCGACGATACGGCCTTCCTCGATGCGTACGCGCTTGCCGACTGCACGACGCGGGTCGTCATAGGCCAGCACCGGGCCTTCGTCGAGGCCGAGCAGGCTGTCGATGGCGTCCAGCTCGGCGGTGGTTGGCGCGGCGTCCCGGGCGGCGCGGATCAGCAAGGCCGAGCGCTCGCGCCCGCCGAGGCTGAAACTGGCGTAGTCGAAGGTTTCGAACAATGGCCGCAGCGCCTCGAAGCGTCGCTGCACATCGCCTTCAACCAGCGCAAAGAACTGCCAGGGCAATTCGACCTGTTCGACTTCGATGCCGGCGTGCTTGAGTTCCGGCTGCTTCGACAGCGGATCGACGCTGGCCAGAGTCAGTACGTTGCTGCCCAGCCCCTTGAGAAAGCGATCGCCCCAGTGCATCGGCAGGAAGGCCTGGCCGGCACGCAGGCTGTCGTCCTTCTGCACCGGCAGGATCAGGCTGCCGCGACGGCTTTTCACCGTCACCAACTGGCCGTCCAGCAGACGCCGGCGGCGCATGTCCTCAGCGTTCATGCCGAGCAGTGCTTCCTCGACATGACCGAACAGCCGCGCCGCGGTGCCTGTGCGGCTCATGCCGTGCCATTGGTCGCGCAGCCGGCCGGTATTTAGCGTCAGCGGATAGCGCGCCTCGCGCTTTTCCTTCGGCGCCTGATAATGCTCGGCGATAAAACGCGCGCGGCCATTGGCAGTGGGGAACACACCGTCGCCATACAGCTGCGCTGTGCCCTGTTCGCTGCCCGGCGGGAATGGCCACTGCTGCGGACCTAGGGTATCGATCAGTGCATAGCTCAGGCCGCTGTAGTCCAGATCGCGACCGGCAGTGAGCGGCTTGTACTCTTCGAACAGCGCTTCGGCATTCTCGAAGGCAAACAGGCTCGGCGCACCGGGGCGCAGGTGGCGTTCCAGGCGCCGGGCGAAATCACAGGTGATCGCCCAGTCCGCACGGGCTTCGCCGGGCGCCGGTACGGCGCGGCGTACATGGCTGATGCGGCGTTCGGAGTTGGTCACCGTGCCTTCCTTCTCGCCCCAGCTCGCGGCCGGCAGCAGAAGGTCGGCGTGGCGGCAGGTTTCGGTGGTAAAGAAGGCTTCCTGCACCACGACGAAGGGGCAGTTGGCCAGGGCCTCATGGACTTTCTGCTGGTCCGGCAGCGACTGGGCCGGGTTGGTGCAGGCGATCCATAGCGCCTTGATCTTGCCTGCGCGCACGGCCTCGAACAGCTCGATGGCGGACAGTCCAGGCTGCTTGGGTAGCTGCTCGATACCCCAATAGTGCGCCACTTCGGCGCGGTGTTCGGCATTGGTTGCGTCGCGGTGGCCGGGCAGCAGATTGGACAGGCTGCCGGTTTCGCGGCCGCCCATGGCGTTCGGTTGACCGGTCAGCGAGAAGGGCCCTGCGCCCGGCTTGCCGATCTGTCCGGTGGCCAGGTGCAGGTTGATCAGCGCACTGTTCTTCGCGCTGCCGGCGGTGGATTGATTCAGCCCCATGCACCACAGGGAGAGAAAAGCTGGAGCGCTTCCAATCAGCCGTGCACAGGTCTGCAGATCATCTACAGAGATGCCACAGAGTTCGGCGACCATCGCTGGGGTGTAATCGCGCACCAGACTTTTCAGCGCATCGAAGCCTTCGGTATGGCCATCGATGAAGCGGCGGTCGATCCAGCCTTCCCACATGAGGATATGCAGCAGCCCGTGGAACAGCGCGACATCGGTGCCGGGCAGGATCGGCAGGTGCAGGTCGGCCAGCTCGCTGGTGTCGGTGCGCCGCGGGTCGACGACGATGATGGTCATCTCCGGTCGCTTCGCCTTGGCTTCTTCCAGGCGGCGGAACAGCACCGGATGCGCGTAGGCCATGTTGCTGCCGGCGATCAGCAGGCAGTCGGCCAGCTCGATGTCCTCGTAGGAGCAGGGCGGGGCGTCGGCGCCCAGGCTGCGCTTGTAGCCGACCACCGCCGAGGACATGCATAGCCGCGAATTGGAATCCAGGTTGTTGGTGCCGACCAGTGCGCGGGCCATTTTGTTGAAGGCGTAGTAGTCCTCGGTCAGCAGCTGGCCGGAGACGTAGAAGGCGACGCTATCCGGGCCGTGCTCGCGGATGGTCTCGGCGAATACGCTGGCCGCATGCTCCAGGGCACTGTCCCAGTCGGTACGGCTGCGCGCCAGGCCCTTGCCCAGACGCAGCTCGGGGTAGAGCGCGCGAGCGTCCAGATCGCCGGTCAGGTGCAACGTCGAGCCCTTGCTGCACAGCTTGCCGAAGTTGGCCGGATGGCTGGGGTCGCCGGCCACATCGAGGATGCGCTCGCCGTCGTGCTCGATCAGCACGCCACATCCGACACCGCAGTAGCAGCAGGTCGAGGCGGTTGTCATACGCATGCGTCGTCTCCTGGGAAAAGGTGCTGGTCAACTGCGGTGTGTTCAGGCCGCGCATTCCTTGCGCTGGTTAAGCGAAAGCTGCACGCGCCCGTTCTCGACGCGCGCCTCGTGGCGATGGGCGCAGCCGACGTCCGGGGCCAAGGCCTCGCCGCTGGCCAGGTCGATCTGCCAGTTGTGCAGCGGACAGGCGACCTGCTTGCCGTAGACGATCCCCTGCGACAGCGGGCCGCCCTTGTGTGGGCAGCGGTCGTCGAGCGCAAAGACCTGATCGTCCGAAGTGCGGAAGATCGCGATGTCGCCCTTGGGGCCGGCGATGATGCGCGAGCCGAGCGGGTTGATTTCATCCAGTGCGCAGATATCGAGCCAGTTCATGCGGTGTCTCTCCAGATCAGGTTCTCAGGCGTTTTCCAGCTGCTTGACGGCGATGCGGTCGAATTCCTTCTTCAGCTGCGGCTTGGAGAGCTGCTCCTGCCACGGGTCCTGCTCGAAGGAAAGCGAGAACAGCAGTCGCTGGTGCAGGGCCTTGCGTCGCTCGGCGTCGTTCAACACGGCCTTCTTGATGTGATCCATGCCGACGCGCTGCATGTAGTGCACGGTGCGCTCGAGGTAGAAGGCTTCCTCGCGGTAGAGCTGGAGGAACGCCAGGCTGTATTCCATGACCTCCTCGGCTGTCTTCACCTTGACGAAGAACTCGCCGGCCTCGGTCTTGATGCCGCCGTTGCCGCCGATGTACAGCTCCCAGCCGGAGTCCACGCCGATGATGCCGACGTCCTTGATGCCGGATTCGGCGCAGTTGCGCGGGCAGCCGGAAACGGCCAGCTTGACCTTGTGCGGCGACCACATGTTGAACAGCGCGTGTTCCAGATCGATGCCCATCTGCGTCGAGTTCTGCGTGCCGAAACGGCAGAATTCGCTGCCGACACAGGTCTTCACGGTACGGATGGATTTGCCGTAGGCGTGGCCGGAAGGCATATCCAGGTCTTTCCAGACACCCGGCAGGTCTTCCTTCCTGATGCCCAGCAGGTCGATGCGCTGGCCGCCGGTAACCTTGACCATCGGCACCTGATACTTGTCCGCCACGTCGGCGATGCGCCGCAGCTCGGCGGCATTGGTGACGCCGCCCCACATGCGGGGAATGACCGAGTAGGTGCCGTCCTTCTGGATGTTGGCGTGGGCGCGCTCGTTGATGAAGCGCGACTGCGGGTCGTCCTTGGCTTCGCCCGGCCAGGTGGAGATCAGGTAGTAGTTCAGCGCCGGGCGGCAGGTGGCGCAGCCGTTCGGCGTGCGCCATTCCATGAAGGCCATGGCCGCCGGAATGCTGGTCAGGTGGTGCTCGCGAATGGCCTTGCGCACCTGGCCGTGGTTGAGGTCGCTGCAGCCGCAGATGGCCTTCTCGCTCTTCGGCTTGACGTCGGCGGCGCCGCCGACGGTATTGATCAGAATCTGTTCGACCAGCCCGGCACAGGAGCCGCAGGAACTGGCGGCCTTGGTGTGCTTTTTCACCTCGTCCACCGAGAACAGCCCGTGTTCCTGGATCGCCTTGACGATGGTGCCTTTGCACACACCGTTACAGCCGCAGACTTCCATGTCGTCCGGCATCGACATGGCCTTGCTCTGGCCCTGGTGGCCTGCGTCGCCTATGGCGCCTTCGCCAAACATCAAATGGTCGCGGATCTGGCCCACGTTCTGGCCCTCGCGCACCTGGCGGAAGTACCAGCCGCCGTCGGCGGTGTCGCCGTACAGGCAGGCGCCGACCAGCACGTCGTCCTTGATCACCAGTTTCTTGTAGACGCCGCCGATGGGGTCGGAGAGGGTGATGGTCTCGGTGCCGTCGCCGCCGATGAAATCGCCGGCCGAGAACAGATCGATGCCGGTGACCTTTAGCTTGGTCGAAGTCACCGAGCCGAGATAGCGGGAGAAGCCGAGCATGGCCAGGTGATTGGCGCAGACCTTGGCCTGTTCGAACAGCGGCGCGACCAGGCCATAGGCCGTGCCGCGATGGTTGGCGCATTCGCCGACGGCATAGATGCGCGGGTCGTAGGTCTGCAGGGTGTCGTTGACCAGAATGCCGCGATTGCACGGGATGCCGGCCTGTTCGGCCAGTTCGCTGTTGGGGCGGATGCCGGCGGCCATCACCACCAGGTCGGCGGGGACCACCTCACCGTCCTTGAACTTGACCGCGCAGACCCGGCCTTCGCCGTTGTCGAGCAGTTCGGCGGTGTGCTTGGGCAGGAGAAACTTCAGGCCACGGCTTTCCAGCGCGCTCTGCAGCAGGGTGCCGGCGGTCTTGTCCAGCTGGCGTTCCATCAGCCAGTCACCGATGTGCACCACGGTGACGTCCATGCCGCGCAGCTTGAGGCCATTGGCCGCCTCCAGGCCAAGCAGGCCGCCGCCGATGACCACCGCGTGTTTGTGGGTCTTGGCGGTTTCCATCATCACCTGGGTGTCGGCAATGTCGCGGTAGCCGATCACACCCTGCAGGTCCTTGCCAGGAATGGGCAGAATGAACGGGTTGGAGCCGGTGGCGATGAGTAGGCGGTCGTATTCCGCCTCGCTGCCGTCGTCGGCGATCACCCGGCGTTTGACCCGGTCAATCTTCACCACCTTGCAGTTGAGCTTGAGGTGGATGTCGTTCTCGGCGTACCAGTTGAGGTCGTTGAGCACGATCTCTTCGAACTGTTGTTCGCCGGCCAGCACGGGGGAGAGCAGGATGCGGTTGTAGTTGGGATGCGGCTCGGCGCCGAACACCGTGATGTCATAGAGCTCGT
This sequence comes from Stutzerimonas stutzeri RCH2, assembly GCF_000327065.1. NCBI lineage: Bacteria > Pseudomonadati > Pseudomonadota > Gammaproteobacteria > Pseudomonadales > Pseudomonadaceae > Stutzerimonas > Stutzerimonas stutzeri. The sequence continues at coordinate 2,041,570 of NC_019936.1, forward strand.
TGGTGAGCTTGAGCAGTTCCTCAAGGGTCCGCACGCCGGCCATGCCGTTGCCGATCATTACCAGTTTGAGTTTCTTCATGCCCGTTCTCCGTGCCAGTCGACAGCTGCCGTCCGGCCTGCTCTAAATTTTTCAACAACAAAAAAGGCGTCCCACCGGTTACCCAGTGAGGACGCCTTTGTCCGTGTCCCGCTCTGTCGGGAAACCTGGCCGCTCCACGTTGAGGGTCAGGTCGTAATGATTCTTCGATATTTCACATTGCAGAGGCTGTGCCAACTTTCCAATACGTCATTTTTCAATGGGTTGGAGCTTCCCTGCGCGTGGCTCAGAGGTTGATCGTTGCACTGATATGCAGCGGCTTGCGCCGTGGTGGTGCGAGTTGCGCCTGTTGTTGGTCCTTAAAAGGCCGTTGACATGCTGCGACCAGCTTTCTAAAGTTTCGCCCATGCGCCGATTTAGTCAGCTACTTGCGGGGCGCCTGGAGCCGATGGCTTCGAAATACCGCTAAAGCGCTGGTTCCGGTGTCGCCTCCCACCGCTGCCCAGCGGAATCCTCGAGGCGGAAGTTGAATCAATGAACGCAAAGCACGCCCAGTTGCGCCTGGCCCCGATCACCAGCGGCCTGCACCCCAGCAATCCGAAAATCCTCCTTGGCGGCACTCACCAGCCGTCCCTGTTGCGCTACCTCGAAGGTTGGCCGCGACGCCATCGCAAATCCCGCGCCCTGCTTATCCAGTTCGCCACGGCCGACGAGTCGCTGGCGCGTTTCGCCACTGACAGCTTTGACCTTGCGGTGATTCAGGCGCCAACCGCCGAGCGCCTGGAAGAATGCGTGCGCGAGCTGACCCGAGTGGCGCGCCAGGGGCTGATTACCCGGCGCTGACCATCACGCGTTTTTTATCAGCAACACGACCAGCAGCAGGTTGAGCAGCAGCGACAGTAATGCCATGCCGCGCCAGACCTTCAGCGGCTCACGTTCGAGCAGCGGGCGTGGCCGCAGGCTGGCGCTTCGCTGTTCGCCCTGTTCCAGTTCCAGCAGCCATTGTTCGGCGGTCTCGAAGCGCTGCCGTGGCTCTGCCGCCACCGCGCGGCCAAGGCTTTCCTCCAGCCAGGTAGGCACGTCCGGGCGATAGCGGCTGGCCGGTGTCGGGTTGCCGAAGCGCGGGCGCTGGAAGGCTTCGATCTCGCCGTAGGGGTAGTGCCCGGTCAGCAGGTAATAGAGCGTCACGCCGGTCGCGTAGAGATCCTGCGCAGCACTGGGTTCTGCGCCCGTGAACGCCTCCGGGGCAATGAAACTCGGGGTGCCGGGCAGGTGATTGGGCAGGTCGCGGGACAGCCCAGGACAGAACGCCAGGCCGAAATCCAGGATGCGCAGCTCGCCGTCCTCGCCCAGCAGCAGGTTCTCCGGCTTGATGTCGCGGTGCAGAATGTTGCGCCGATGCAGCATGCCTACCGCGCGGATCAGCCTTGATGCGATCTGCAGCAGATCGGTCAGGGGCAGCGGGCCGTCCCGTTCAAGGTGCTGGGCCAGTGTCCTTCCGGCATATTCGCGCTGCACGTAGTACAGGTGCTGGCGCTGCGGAAGGGGATGCAGTTCGGCGAAATTGCGCCCGGCTACCCGACGCATGAACCACTCCTCCTGCAGCAATGCCGGCCCGGCGTCCGACTCGTCCTGTCGGCTGGGTGGCAGCGTCTTCAGCAGCCACGGTTGGCCCTGGCCATCGAGCACGCGGTAGATCAGTGATTGTCGCGACTCGTGCAGCAGCTCAATTACCTGCCAGCCTTCGAACAGTTGACCGGGTCGCAGCTTTGGCGGCAGCGGCCAGTGATCGAGCTGGGCGAGGGCGTCGGCCAGCACCGCTTCGGGCAGCGTTTCTACGCGCAGCAGCAATGCACTGGCGTTGTCCTGGCTGCCGCTCTGGTGCGCCAGATTGACCAGCGCCCGTGCTGCGGCGCCGAGGTCAGGCTGATCGTGCAGGATATGCGCGATGTCGCGCTCGGGGACGCACGACCAGACGCCGTCGCTCAGCAGCAGGTAGCTGTCGCCTTCCTGCAGCTCGCCGTCGAGGTAGTCCACCACCAGATGCTGATCCAGGCCCATGGCACGCTTGAGCACATGCTGCATGCCCGACTGTTCCCAGACATGGTCTTCGCTGAGCCGCTCGAGCTGGGAGCCGTTCCAGCGGTAGGCTCGGCAATCGCCGACGTGGGCCAGGGTGAAGCGTCGCCCGCGCAGGACCAGCGCGGTCAGCGTGGTCAATAGCGGCTGACTTCCGCCGTTGGCCTGTAGCCAGCGGTTATGTGCGACCAGCACGCGGTCCAGCGATTGCGCGACGGCCCAGGTTTCGGGCGTTGCGTAGTAGTCGAAGGCCAGCGCCTGCAAGGTCGCCCGTGCAGCCAGGCCGCCATCGGCGCACTGGCTGACGCCATCGGCCAGCGCGAACAGATAGCCCTTGCCGGTGGCCAGCCCGGGTGCCGGGGTGACGATGCGTATTGCGTCCTGGTTTTCCGGGCGCGGGCCGGCGGCGCTGGCCTCGCCATAGCTCAATCGCAGGGGCATGGTCGTTCTCGAATGACGGCGTACTGCAGCAGAGCAATATTCGCGCCCTGCAGGATCTGCGTGGGCATCACACCCGCGCCGCGGTTACCGCAGCCGAGCCCCAGGTAGTGCGCCAGCGACGCTTGACCCCATGCAGGCCGAACCAGGCGAGCACGCCGAGGCTGGCGAACAACCAGAGGCCGATTTGGTAGTCACCGGTCGATTGTTTGACTGCGCCAAGCCCGGCGGTGAGCAGAAAGCCACCGATACCGCCGGCCATGCCGACCAGTCCGGTCATCACGCCGATTTCCTTGTTGAAACGCTGCGGCACCAGCTGGAACACCGCTCCATTGCCGGCACCGAGGCTGAGCATGGCGACCACGAACAGTGCCAGGGCTGCTGTGGAACTCGGCAGGTTGAAGCCCACCGCAGCGATGCAGAATGCCGCGACGGTGTACATCACCAGCAGCGCGCGGATGCCGCCGATGCGGTCGGCCAGTGCGCCGCCGAGCGGGCGCAGCAGGCTGCCGGCGAAGACGCAGGCAGCGGTGTAGTAGCCGGCCTTGACCGGGTCGAAGGCGTACTGGTCGTGGAAATAGCCGGGCAGGGTGCTGGCCAGGCCGAGAAAGCCGCCAAAGGTCACGCTGTAGAAGAACATGAACCACCAGCTGTCGCGGTCGCCCAGTGCCTTCATGTAATCGGCCAGCGACTTCGGCGCCGGGCGGTTGGGCGCATTCTTCGCCACGCTGGCGAAGATGATCAGGGTGAGCACCAGCGGAATCAGCGCCAGGCCGAAGACGTTATTCCATCCGAAGATGGCCGCCAACACCGGCGCGAACAAGGCCGCCAGCACGGTGCCGGAATTGCCGGCCCCGGCGATGCCCATCGCCTTGCCCTGGTGCTCTGCCGGATACCACTGCGAGGCCAGCGGCAGCGCCACGGCAAAGGATGCGCCGGCCATGCCGAGGAACAGGCCGAGCAGCAAAGCCTGCTCGTAGCTGTGGATGCCATGTAGCCAGGCGACGAACAGCGCGACGATGACGACGCTCTGGCCAAACAGCCCGGCGGTTTTCGGCGACGTGCGATCCGCCAGGATGCCCAGCGCGAGACGTAGTACGGCACCGGCGAGGATCGGCGTGGCGACCATGAAGGCGCGTTGCTGGGTGGTCAGGCCGAGATCGGCGGCGATCTGCACGCCCAGCGGGCCGAGGACGTACCAGACCATGAAACTCAGGTCGAAGTAGAGGAAGGAGGCAAACAGGGTCGGCGCGTGGCCGGCTTTCCAGAAACTCGTACTCATTGGATCGGCTCCAGGGCGTTCATAGTGCGGCGTTGGCCGCCAGGGCTGCTCGTACCGCCCCGTCGTCGAGGCGGAAAACAAAAAGGCGTCGCAGCACGCCTGCCGGAGCAGGAGTGGTGCGACGCCTTTGTCGTGTTGCGCAGACCGCCGTTGGCCTGCCTGAAGGGGATCTAGCATCTAGCGTGCCAGCCGGTGGAGGCCCCGCGTTATGCGGGCTACGCCTTGCTTGCAGCGAGTCACTGCCGGGAAACGCACAAAGACCGAGCAAGTGCGGGCCAAATCAGGGCAAGCTCCGCCGCATTGCAAGAAACCCTGCCGCTGCGGTTGCTGTTAGGCTTGGCTGCAATTGCCATGGAGTAAGCGATGCCCCTGATTGCGACCCTGACCCTCAACCCCGCGATGGACCTCTCCGTCAGCACTGCTCGGGTGATCAGCACCGAGAAGTTGCGTTGCTCGCTGCCGCGTCACGATCCGGGTGGCGGCGGAATCAACGTGGCGCGCGTGGTGAAAACGCTGGGCGGCAAGGCGGTGGCCGTCTACCCGGCGGGCGGTCCTTTCGGCGATCTGCTGCAACGTTCGCTGGATGAGTTGGGCCTGGTGCATCGGCCGGTGCCGATTGCTGGCGACACCCGCGAGAGCTTCACTGTCGATGAGCTGGCCTCAGGCCTGCAGTACCGCTTCGTGCTACCCGGCCCGACGCTGTCCGCGCAGGAGTTGCAACAGTGCCTCGACAGCCTGGCGGCGCTGCGCCCGGCGCCGGCCTATGTGGTGCTGAGCGGCAGCTTTCCACCCGGCGCCGACCTTGGTTTTTTCGATGAGCTACTGGCGTTGGCACGACGTATCGGCGCTCGCCTGGTTGTTGATCTGTCCGGCGAGCCCCTGCGTCATGCGGCCCGGCAAGGCGGCGTGTATCTGATGAAGCCGAGCCTTGACGAGCTCGGAACCCTGATGGGCCGCACCGTCAGCGCTGAAGCCGAGCAGGAACAAGCACTGCGCAGCCTGATCAGGCAGGGCTGTGCGGAGGTCATCGTGCTGTCGCTTGGTGCCGATGGGGCGCTGTATGCCTATGGCGACCAGGTAGGCCGCCTGCGCACGCCGGAAGTGCCGGTCGCCAGCGCGGTGGGTGCGGGTGACAGCATGCTCGGAGCCATTGTGCTAGCGATGGCCGACGGACGTTCGATTCCTGAGGCGGTGTGCCAGGGGATTGCCGCTGGCGCAGCGACGGTGATGCGCCCAGGCACCGAGCTATGCCACCGCGAGGATGTCCAGCGCCTGCTGCAGCTGATGGAAAGCGCGCACTAATCGAGCCGGTTAACCCGCGGAAACTTCGCCGCAAAGGCTTCGGGCATGGCGACCACACGGCTTTGGGAGTAGTCGTAGAAGACGAAGCCGGACTTGGCCATGGCGATCAGCGTGCCGTCGGCAGGGCGAGTGATGCGGAAGATGATATCGCCGCCGTACTTGTTGAAGTCCATCACGCCAACCTCGAACAGCAGCGCGTCACGGGCATGGGCCTCGGCTTTATAAGTCGTGGCCAGGTCGGTGACGATGATCCCGGCACCGTCCTGGCGGGTTTCGGCCACGCCGTAGGCAAATAGAAAGCGCGCCCGCGCCTCGGAAATCATAGAGATCATCGAATCGTTGGCCAGATGGTTGCCGGCGTTGATGTCGGTGATGCGTACGGTGAGCTGGGTGGAAAAACAGTACTGGTCTTCCGGGAACTGCAGGTTCAGGCGCGCCATGGGTCGCTCGGTTATTGATCGAAGGCGCGCATTCTAGCGTTGTGTCACTCCACTGGGCAGATCGGCCCTGGTGGGCGCTGGCTTGACCGCGAACGGACTGGCACTCGCGTGAGTTTGCCGAGCGCTTCCCCTGGGAACTTCAAACATGACTGCTCGGACTTGGTCACGCTCCTCTGGGCAAGCCGGGCTGCGCCTGTGCAACGCTGTGCTGCAGGCGCTGCTGGATCCGTTGCAGTCGTGCATCGATCAAGGGTGTGACCAGTGCGAAGCATTCGGGTGGGCTCAGCCGCGGTTGGGCTGAGTGGACAACGCTGCGCTCCAGCTTGCCCACCAGACGCTTGAGCTCCATGTCCACACCGCTGCCGACACGGCGACAGAGCCCTTCCAGGCGCCCTTGCAAGGCCGGCGTGCAGCCGCCCTGCAGCGATGCGATCACGCATAGGCCGCGCAGGCGCGCCACCTCTTCCAGCTCGCGGCATGCTTGAGCGATCCGTGCGCCCTCGTGGTTCAGCGATGCTCGCTGCGCAAGGCTATCTATAACGGTTTCGATCAGAACACCGTGGCTTTCGAAGTCCGTTGGCGTCTCACGCAGGGCCAGCCAGGCCTCGCTTATCGAGTAGGCGTCGGGCAAAGCGGCGCGTTGTTGCAATCGCTGCGTCAGGTTGGCCGCGAGGGCAGAGCGCAGAGTGACCGCGGCCACATCGGAGAGCGCGCCCAGCCCCCGATGCTGCTGCAGCAGACGCAGGATCTCCAGATCCTCTTGAATGGCCAGCAGGCGCAGGCTTGCAACGCGCCGGGAATGTTGGGCGCTGGCGATGCCGTTCAGGTAGTGACCCAGCAACAGCAGGGCACAGGCGATCGCCAAGGTCGCGGTAATGGTCATTCTGCAAGTCCCTTGTCTACGGGTACGGCACGGCGGCGCGTGCAACAAAAAAGGCGTCCAAACCGGCATGCGGCTGCATGCGGTCAAGGGACGCCTTCGTCTTAGCCAGACACCTTCGTTGGGTCGGCCAATGGCATCTAGCAAGTCGCTTGCCAGCCGGCCAATGCCAGCACCTTTTCCGCTGGACTCCACATCGTTACGGTTGCTGGCGCTGCGGCCGTCCTGCGATCCAAATCCTGAGGGCTGCGGATGTGCGCGCCGACGGTGCGCTGGACCTCGCTACCGCACCGCTGGCGGGCAGGGTTACTGCCCGAGGAGTTCATTCATGGCGATGATCTGTTCGGCGACCTGGATCAGTTTCTGTTGCCGGCTCATCGCCTGGCGGCGCATCAGCGTATAGGCCTCTTCCTCCTTGCAATCGCGCATCTTCATCAGCATGCCCTTGGCCAGTTCGATGCGTTTGCGTTCCGCCAATTGCTGCTCGCGGGCCTGGAGTTGTGCCCGCATCGCCTGGTCGGTCTCGAAGCGGGCCATGGCCACATCGAGGATTGGTTTCAGCCGCTGGGCCTGGATACCTTCGACGATATAGGCGCTGACACCGGCGCGGATTGCCTGGCGCATGGCGCCCGGATCGCTATCGTCGGTGAACATGACGATCGGCCGTGGCTGGTCGCGACTTACCAGTACCACCTGTTCGAGTACGTCGCGGCCGGGTGAGTCGGTGTCGATCAGCACCACGTCCGGGCGGATCGCCTCGACTCGTTCGGGCAGGTCTATGCTCAGGCCGGACTCAGCGATGACTTCGAAGCCAGCCTCGATCAGCGCGCTCTTCAGACGGCCGATCTTTCGCGGGGTATCGTCGATCAGCAGGATGCGCAACATACCGGTCTCCCTCCTCAAAGCGCGGCCGCCACGGTCTGATCGGCCATGGCGTGCAGGGCGAAGCTGCGTGCGTAGGCCGCCGGGTCGCTGCCGTCCCAAGTCGTGCCGTCCATGAGCGTGGCGCTTCGTAGCGGCGACTGCGGCACCGGCATACCGAGCGCTTCGGCAGCCTGGCGATACAGGTCGGCCTGCTGAACCTGCTGTGCAATCTCCAGGTAGTTCGGGTCCTGACGCAGCAGGCCCCAGCGCCGCAGCTGGGTCATGAACCACAGGCCGTCTGACAGATAAGGCATGTTTGCCGCACCGTCGGCGAAGAAACGCAGTGGATGCATGTCGGTCCAGGCGTTGCCCAGCCCGTCGTCATACGCGCCGAGAAAGCGCGACTCGATGGCCGCGAGCGGAGCGTCGACGTACTCGCGCCCGGCGATCAGCTGTGCCGTGCTGCGGCGGTTTTCCAAGCTCTGGTCGATGAAACGGCTCGCCTCCAGTATTGCCATCACCAGCGCGCGGGCCGTGTTGGGGTACTGCTCGACGAAAGTCCGGGTGCAACCGAGCACCTTCTCCGGGTGGTCGGGCCAGATCGATTGGCTGGTCGCCAGGGTGAAACCGACACCTTCGGCGATCGCCTGGGCGCCCCATGGCTCGCCGGCGCAGAAACCATCGATGCGTCCCGCCCGCAGGTTCGCCACCATTTGCGAGGGTGGCAGCACAAGCGTTCGCACATCTTGCAGGGGGTGGATGCCATTGGCGGCTAGCCAGTAGTACAGCCAGAGCGCATGGGTGCCGGTGGGAAAGGTATGCGCGAGCGTCAGGCGCGCACCGCTTTGGCGCACGCCGTTGCGCAACGCCTCGGGATTGGTCACGCCGGCTGCCTTCAGCGAGGCAGACAGGCTGATGCTTTGTCCGTTCTGCGCCAGCCCCATGAGCACCGCCATGTCCACCGCGGGGCTGCCGCCGATTCCCAGGTGTACGGCGTAGATCAGTCCGTACAACCCGTGCGCAGCATCCAGTTCGCCACCGACCAGCTTGTCGCGCAGGGCCGACCAGGAACTCTGGCGCTGCAGGTTCAGCGTCAGGCCGAACGGCTGGGCGAAGCCCTGAGTGGCCGCGACGATCAGCGATGCAGCATCGGTGAGCGGCAGAAAGCCCAGATTGACCGAGCTCTTTTCCGGTGCGTCGCTGCCGGCAACCCAGGCCAGTGCGTCGTGGCGGTGCGGCGAGAAGGGGTCCGTCATGCTGTGTTGGCCTTTTCGATTGCGAAGCGCGCGGTAAATGTCGACGTTTGCCGCGACGGCTCAGGTATGGTCTGTGCCAAGCCTGAAGCAAGCGATATGCCAGCGTGGAAATGGTGCACGGCGCGGTGCATGCGCACCGCGTCGGTGAGGGGCGGTTAGCTCAGGCTGCTGGTCAGCGCGGGTAGAGTGGCGGCAGGGCGCTTTGGTCCTGCTCGATGCTGGGAGTGATCGCCGGAGGCAGGGCCTGGATTGCCTGCCACAGGGCGTCGCCCTGCCAGCGCTGGCCGGCTTCGCTGTACAGCGCACCATTGAGCCCATCCAGCGCATCGGACAGCGGTACGAAGCGCGCAGCCATGTCCGCCAAAGTCTCCGGTTGTTGTCGCGCCCAGGCGTCCAGCGCCTGGCGAGTGGCATGGGAGTCGTTGGCCTGGCAGGCGCGACGCAGGTCGTCGAGCAGGCTGCGCGGGGTGGGTCCAGGCTGGAGCGCACGTAGCACTGCCGGCTGTCGGCGCGCACGCGTCCACAGCCCGAAGCCGACGAGCGTGCTGAGTGCAAAGAACGCTGTGCTCAATTGCCACGGCCAGAGCAGCTGCTGTTCGACAGGCGCCGGGATTGCGACTGGCTGTTCGGCAGCTGGCTGCACAAGATTCGGATTGTCCGCGACGCTCAGGGTGCGCTTGTCCAGCGTGGTGCGTTCGAGGCGATCTTCAACGGTATTCCACCAGACCACTTCCAGTGCAGGCAGCTGCAGCGTGCCACTGCGCGTGGGAATCAGCGCCTCGCGTTGTTCGCGGCTGCCGATCAGCCCGGTAGCACCGACTTCGTTCGCCAGGCTCGGTTGATCCGGATAGCGGCGCAACTCCGCGCTCTGCGCCGAGCCGATCGCGGGCAGCTGCGTGCTGGTCAGGCCTTCGGCCTTGAGCAGCAGGCTGCGGGTAAGTGATTCGCCGGCCTGCGCCTGATCCGGTTCTGGGCTCCAGGCCTCCACCAGCGTCAGACTGCGTGCCGGCAGCCAGGGCGCATCGGCGGGATAATCTGCCGGCTTGGCTTTGACTGTCAGTGGGATGCTCGGTGAGCGCACCTGAGTCGAGCGTCCCGAGCGCGAGCCGAACAGTGGGTTGCTGCCGCCGGTCACGGTAGTCGCGCTGAACAGCTGGGCGGGGATGGTCAGCTCGCCGGATTTCTGCGGAAACAGCGCATAGCGCACCTCGATGACGCCATGTCGGATGCCGTTGATGGTTTTCTCGTAGGTACGCGGCTCGCCGAGTCGCTCGACCAGGGCTTCGGGCATTTGCAGCGGCGACAGGGTGCTGTCGTCGTAAAGCGAAACCGAATGGTAGATGCGCAGCGTGAGGATCACCTGGGCCTGCACATAGACGCTTTCCTGGTCGACGCTGGCGTCGATGAAGATGGGTGCCAGCTGGTCGCCGTCGCTGCTTTTCAACGATTCCTGGACCAGCAGGGTGATCGGCTCGCTGCGCCAGTCGCCCAGCTGCAGTGGCGGAATGATCACGTAGCCGGTCTGCTTCGGACGCAGGGTGATCAACCAGCGGGTGATTGCGCGCGCCTCGCCATTGCTGCTGGAGAGCTGATTGACCTGGCGGGTGTCGAAAACCTCGAACAGGTCATCCAGCGGCTGCAGGTCGGGCTTGCCGAACACCGCGCCGCCTTGGCTTTCCAGGCTTAGCTCGAGGGTTTCGTCGATGCTCAACTGGGTGCGGTCCACTCGGGCGAAAAGACCGGCCGCAGCAGCCTGGCCGGCAAGAATGCTGAGCAGAAGAAAGGCCATCAGGCGCGTCATCGACTGGTTTCCTGGTGCTTGCGTTGTTCGTAAAGGAATTTCCGCCGCAGCAGCTCGCCGGGGTTATCCGGGATCTGTCGCAGCCATTGTTCCATTGCCTGTTGCCGCTCCTGATCGGGGAGCGCCTCATGCTGCGCCAGCGCCGTGGCTGCATCCTGTTCCGACGCCTCTGTTGTCGTTTCGCTCGTGGAAGGCTCCACGGCGCCGCTGGCCGCACGCTCCGGCTCGCCCTCGGCGTGCCCAGGGCTGGGCGCACTGGCCGACCCGGACTCCGGCGGTTGCGGCTGGGGCTGCGGTTCGTCCGGCTCCGTCTGTTCTTGCTGCTGTTCCGGCTCGGGTTCGGGCTCGGGCTGCTCCTGTCGACGGCGCAGCAGTTCCTCCACCAGTGCCTTGTTGCGCTGTGCCTGTTGCAGGTCAGGCTGCAGCTCCAGCGCCTGTTCGTAGGCTTCGATAGCGGCTTCCAAGGCTTCGCCGCGCGCCAGGGCATTGCCGCGATTGTAGTGGTCGGCGGCTGTATTGCCCTCGGCGAACAGCTCTGCGGCGCCGGCGTAGTCGCCGGCCTGGTAGCGTGCGGTCGCCTGCCAGCGGCGATCGACGAAGCGCTCTGCCGCCTCGGCGGGCTGCTGGGCCTCGAGCAGACGTTGCCCCTGCTGATCGCGCCGTAGCCAGAGGTCATCCATCTCGAATGCGCTGGCCGCTTGCGGCTGCAGCAGCAATAGCGGCAGGCAGAACAGCCAGCCGCGCCGGCCGGCCAAAGCGGCAAGCAGGAGCAGCGGAACCAGGAGCCAGTGGCCCTGGTCCAGCCAGGCTTCCAGACGGGTGAGTTCGTCGTCGTGCTGCAGTGTTCCCGTTTGATCGAGCAGGCCGAGCGCCGCGAGATCGTCGTCGCCCAGACGCGCCTGTTGGTAGTGGCCGCCCAGCTCTGTGGCCAGGCGCTGCAGCCTGGCGTTGTCCAGGCGTGGGATCAGAATGGCGCCGTGATCGTCCTTGAGAAAGCTGCCGTTCTCTCCGGCAATCGGCGCGCCCTGTTCTGTGCCGACACCGAGGGCCAGCAGGCGCTCATCGCGTCCCTGCATCAGCGCTTTGATGGCGCCACGCTCGTGTTCGTCCAGGCTACTGCCAATCAGCAGCAATCGTCCCCGACCCAGCCCTGCCTGTTCGAGCAGAGCGAGCCCCTTGGCCACGGCGAGATCGGCACGCTGGCCTGGTTCGGGCATCAGCGCCGGATGCAGGGCATCCAGCAGGTTGCGGGTAGTCGCCAGATCATCGGACAGCGGCACCACGGTATGGGCGCTCCCGGCATATACCACCACGGCGGTCTGCACGTCCTGCCGCCGTTCCAGCAGGTCGAGCAGTTTGCGCTTGGCCTGCTCGAGGCGCGTGGGCGGCACGTCACCGGCGAGCATCGATGGGGTCAGTTCCAACAGGACTACCAACGGGTCACTGCGCTTCACGCTGGGTTGCTCGAAGCGCTGCCAGCTTGGGCCGAGCAATGCGATGACGGCCAGCAGCCAGGCGAGGCCGAGCACCAGCCAGGGCAGGCGACTGTGGCGCAGCCGGCCGCGGGTCAGCAGGGCAGCATGAAAGGCTTCGGGGAGCAGACGCTGCCAGCGGCCGATCTGCAACTGGCGATGCCACAACCGCCACAGCAGCCAGATCAACAGTGGCAGGATGATCAGCCAGTAGGGCCGCAGCAGATGGGGCAAGAGTTCGCTCATCGGCGCTGCTCCCGCCGCCAGGCCAGGCGCTGCAGCTGGGCGCTCCACAGGCTGGCGGCTACCATCAGCAGGCTGATCAGCAGTGCCGCTGCCAGTGGCCAGAAATACAGCGCTTCGGCCACGCGCGCCTGGATTGGTTGCTGCGCGGCGGGCTCGAGCCGATCCAGGGTAGCGCCGATGGCCTTGAGCTCAGCGCTGGAGGCGGCGCGAAAGTACTCCCCGCCGGTCTGTTCGGCGATGGCGCGCAGGGTTGGCTCGTCCAGGTCCAGGCCGGGATTGAAGCCGAAGCGGCTGAGCACACCCCCTTCTTCCGGAACGGCGCCGATGCCGATGGTATGGATTCGTACGCCTTCCTCGGCCGCCAGAGAAGCAGCCAGCAACGGTTCGATTTCACCACCATTGCTGGCGCCATCGGTGATCAGCACCAGCACGCGGCTGCTCGCCGGTCGATCTCGCAGGCGTTTCACCGCCAGGCCGATGGCATCGCCGATGGCGGTGTTGCTGCCGGCAATGCCAACTCGCGCCTCGTCCAGCCAGACACGCACGGTGCGGCGGTCGAAGGTCAGGGGCGCCTGCAGGTAGGCCTTGCTACCGAACAGGATCAGACCGACGCGATCGCCGTGGCGCTGCTCGATGAAATCGCCGAGCAGCACCTTGACCAGCTCCAGGCGCGTCAGCTCCTCGCCCTGCCATTGCATGTCGGGGTAGTCCATCGAGCCGGATACATCCACGGCCAGCAGCAGGTCGCGGCCACTGGTGGGCAGTGGTAGCGGTTCACCGAGCCACTGCGGGCGCGCTGCGGCGAACAGCAGCAGCAACCAGATGGTGAGGTAGGGCAGTTGCTGGCGCCAGGCCGGCAGCGCGACCCGGGCACGGCGCCCGGCAAGCTGTTGCAGCTCATCGAGGAAGCTGACCTTCAACGCGGCTTCGCCGCTGTCGGCTGGCGGTAGCAGTGCACGCAGCAGCCAGGGCAGGGGCAGCAGCACGAAGATCCAGGGCCAGGCCAGTTCAAACATGCTTGCGAATCCAAATGTCGACGGATTGTTCAAGGCCGTCGATGGCCTTGTCGTCGAGACGGCACTCGGCTCGATAGGCACCTTCGACCAGGATCATCCAGCGTGTCAGCCCGGCGGCCGGACAGCGGCTGTCGAGAAAGGCCAGCCAGGCGCGCCCGCTGAGCGTGTGCGGATGATCGTTTGGATAGCGGATGCGGCACAGGCGCTTGAGCAGTCCGTTGAGCTGCTGCAGCCACTGGCTGGCCGGCTGGCCGCCGTAGGGTTTGTTCAGGCGGGACAGCTCGATCAACGCCTCTTGGCGCTGCGGGTCCAACGGCGCTTCGGGCTGAACGCGTGGTTTGCGCGGGGCCAGACGATGGCGAAGCCGCCAGAGCGCCGCGACCCCGCCGAGCAGCACCAGCCCGAGCAGCCACCAGCCCGGTGCAGGCGGCCACCAGTGAACGGGCTCCGGACTGATCAGTGGTGCCAGTTGGTCGAGCGGGTTCATGGTCGTGCGCTCGGATGCCGGACGCTCAGGTGCTCGCGCAGCTGTTCGACCAGATCATCCTGGGTATCGAGCGGCATCAGCGGCACCCGCAGCCGATTGGCCAGGCGCTGCCAACGTGCACTGCGCGCTTCGCCCAGCTCGCGATAGCGCTGACGCAGTGCCGCGTCGTGGGTATCCAGTTCCAGCCGCGCATTTCCTTCGCTGAAGCGCAGCAGGCCGGCGGCGGGCAGTGCGCGATCCAGTGGATCGAACAACGGCAGCAACAGCAGATCGACATGACGCGCCAGCAGGCTGAGCTGCTGTTCGGCGGCATCGGTCAGGGTGCGCTCGTCGCAGAGAATCACCGACAGGCTGCCGGGGCGCAGCACTTCTCGCGTCCTGCGCAATGCCATGCTGAACGCCTCCGGATCGAGCGGGCTCTCGGGATGCAGCCGGTTGTTGGCCTGCGTGACGCGATCAAGCAGCTGCAGCAGGCTCTGCTTGCTGCGCCGTGGCTTGATTTCCTGCTGCTCGCTACCGAATACCAGACCGCCGACCCGGTCGTTGTGGCTCAGCGCTGCCCAGCCGATGAGGGCCGCGGCCTGGGCAGCCAGCACCGACTTGAACAGGCGTCCGCTGCCGAAGAACAGGCGCGGACTCTGCTCGACGACGATATAGATCGGACGCTCGCGTTCTTCGTGGAAAAGTTTGGTATGCGGCTCCTGGGTGCGCGCGGTGACCCGCCAGTCGATGGTGCGCACGTCATCTCCGGCCTGGTAGACACGTACCTGGTCGAAATCCACGCCACGCCCGCGCAGTTTGGAATGATGCAGCCCGACCAGTGGGCTGCGACGATGGGGCGTGGAGAAGATCGGTACTTCACGGACGCGATGGCGCATGTCGATCAGCTCGGCCAGGCTCACCTGGATGCCGGTGTGCTGCTCGCTCGGCTGTCCGCTGCCGGAAGCCTGCGCTTGCATCAGGCCACCGCGACCACGTCGAGAATGCGCTGGATCACACGGTCCTGGTCGATGCCGGCCGCTTCCGCCTCGAAGGAAAGGATCAGGCGATGACGCAGCACGTCGAAGAGCATCGCCTGGATGTCTTCGGGACTGACGAAATCACGTCCAGCCAGCCAGGCGTGGGCGCGGGCGCAGCGGTCCAGCGAGATGGAGCCGCGCGGGCTTGCGCCATAGGCGATCCATTCGGCCAGCTCGGCGTCGAACTTGGCGGGGGTGCGCGTGGCCATGACCAGCTGTACCAGGTATTCCTCCACCGCATCGGCCATGTACAACCCGAGGATGTCCTTGCGCGCGGCGAAGATGGCCTGCTGGCTGACCCGGTGTTCCGGTGCCGCCTCGCCGTTGATGGCTTCGCCTCTGGCCTGTTGCAGGATGCGCCGTTCCACCGAGGCATCCGGGAAGCCGATCTTCACGTGCAGCAGGAAACGGTCCAGCTGGGCTTCGGGCAGTGGGTAGGTGCCTTCCTGTTCGATCGGGTTCTGCGTGGCCATCACCAGGAACAGCGGCGGCAGATCGTAGGTACTGCGACCAACGCTGACCTGCCGCTCGGCCATTGCTTCGAGCAGTGCCGACTGCACCTTGGCCGGCGCGCGGTTGATTTCGTCGGCAAGCACCAGGTTGTGGAAGATCGGCCCCTGCTGGAAGACGAAGCTGCCGGTCTCCGGGCGATAGATCTCGGTACCGGTGATGTCGGCCGGCAGCAGGTCGGGTGTGAACTGGATGCGATGGAACTCGGCCTCCAGGCCTTCGGCGAGCTCCTTGATGGCGCGGGTCTTGGCCAGGCCCGGTGCACCTTCGACGAGCATATGGCCGTCGGCGAGCAGGGCGATCAGCAGGCGTTCGATCAGCCGTTCCTGGCCCAGGATCTGGGTGGACAGGAACTGTCGCAGCGCGATTATCGATTCACGGTGATCCATCGTTTCGCTTCTTCCAGGGTGGGCGGCAAATCGGCTGACGTGGCTGGCGGACGCGCCGGCCGCTACTGACTGCTACAGACAGTCGCAGGGGACTGTTGGAGAGCCGCCACTTTACTGCATTAACCCTCGACTAGACTAACCTTGAACCTTCGTCCTGTGCCGTCAGTCACTACCGACGAGCCTTTCCCCAGCAAGCCAAGCGGAGCCATACATGGCGTTCTTTTCAGCGGCCAGCAAGGCCGACTTTCAGCAGCAATTGCAGACAGCATTAGCGCAACACGTAGACAGCAAAATCCTGCCGCAACTGAATCTGTTTGCCGAACAGTTCTTCGGTATCGTCGCGTTGCCGGAACTCACCGAGCGGCGAATGAGCGACCTGGTCGGTTCGACGCTGGCCAGCTGGCGCCTGCTGGAGCGCTTCGAGCCTTCGACGCCCGAGGTGCAGGTCTTCAACCCCGATTTTGAAAAGCACGGCTGGCAGTCGACGCACAGCGTGGTTGAGGTGCTGCATCCGGACATGCCGTTCCTGGTCGATTCGGTGCGCATGGAGCTGACGCGCCGCGGCTACAGCATCCACACCCTGCAGACCAGCGTGCTGCAGGTGCGCCGCGCCGCCGACGGCAGCTTGCTGGAACTGCTGCCCAAGGATGAGCGTGCCGCCGATAGCCATGCCGAATCGCTGATCTTCGTCGAAATCGACCGCTGCGCCAGCCCGTCTGCGTTGCGCGAACTGGAGCAATCATTGCTGGGCGTACTCGCTGATGTGCGCCAGGTGGTGGGCGATTTCGCTGCGATGAAGGGTAAGGCCGTCGAGCTGCAGGGCCGTCTGGAGCAGGTCAACCTGAGTATCGACGGCGACGAGCTGGACGAGATTCGCGACTTCATGCGCTGGCTGGCTGATGACCACTTCACCTTCCTCGGTTACGAAGAGTTCTCCGTGCAGGAGCAGGCCGACGGTGGACGAATCTTCTACGACGAAAGCTCGCTGCTGGGGCTGTCGCGCACCATGCGCACTGGGCTTTCTGAGGAGGAGCAATCACTCACCGCACAATCGATGAGTTATCTGCGTGAGCCGCTGCTGCTGTCATTTGCCAAAGCGGCGATGCCCAGCCGGGTGCATCGTCCGGCCTATCCGGACTTCGTCTCCGTACGTGAATTCGATGAAGCAGGGCGTGTAGTGCGCGAGTGCCGCTTTCTCGGGCTGTTCACCTCGTCGGTCTACACCCAGAGCGTTCGACGCATTCCGTTCATTCGCCGCAAGGTCGAGACGGTGGTGCAGCGCGCCAACTTCGGCAGCTCCGCGCACCTGGCCAAGGAGCTGGTGCAGGTTCTTGAAGTGCTGCCGCGTGATGAGCTGTTCCAGGCGCCGATCGACGAGCTGTTCGAGAATGCCATCGCCATCGTGCAGATCCAGGAGCGCAATCGACTGCGCCTGTTCCTGCGTTTCGATCCCTACCGGCGTTTCTGCTACTGCCTGGTATATGTGCCGCGTGACAGCTATTCCACCGAGACACGACTGAAAATCCAACAGGTTCTGCAGGAGCGGCTCGAGGCGAGTGACTGCGAGTTTTCGACCTACTTCTCCGAATCCGTGCTGACGCGGGTGCAGTTCATCCTGCGCCTGGACCCCAGTAGAGCGGTACAGGTTGATCCGGTACGTCTGGAACAGGAGGTGCTGCAGGCCTGTCGCACCTGGCAGGACGACTATCAGAGTCTGGTGGTCGAGCGCTTCGGCGAAGCCAAGGGCACCCATCTGCTCAGCGAATTTCCCAAGGGTTTTCCGGCTGGCTACCGCGAACGTTTTTCGCCGCAATCGGCCACCGTCGACATGCAGCATGTCCTCGACCTGAGTGAAGAGCGCCCGCTGGTGATGAGCTTCTATCAGCCGATCACCGCGGAAGAAAATCGCCTGCACTGCAAGCTTTACCACCTGAACACGCCGCTGCCGCTGTCGGACATTCTGCCGATCATGGAGAACCTCGGGCTGCGCGTGCTCGGCGAGTTTCCCTTCCGGCTGCGTAACCGCAGCGGCCGCGAATACTGGATCCACGATTTCGCCTTCACCTATGCAGAAGGGCTGGAAATCGATCTGCTGGAGATCAACGAGGCACTGCAGGATGCCTTCA
Source organism: Stutzerimonas stutzeri RCH2 (assembly GCF_000327065.1). Taxonomy (NCBI): domain Bacteria; kingdom Pseudomonadati; phylum Pseudomonadota; class Gammaproteobacteria; order Pseudomonadales; family Pseudomonadaceae; genus Stutzerimonas; species Stutzerimonas stutzeri. The sequence goes on from NC_019936.1 coordinate 2,059,214, forward strand.
TCCATATCTATGGCGGCGCCGCCGAGAATGATGCCTTCAACCGGCTGGTGCTGACCGCCGGCCTGGCTTGGCGGGAAGTCGCGCTGCTGCGTGCCTATGCGCGCTACCTCAAGCAGATCCGCATGGGCTTCGACCTCGGCTACATCGCCAGCGCGTTGCTGAACCACACGGATATCGCCCGTGAATTGGTGCGGCTGTTCAAAATGCGCTTTTACCTTGCGCGCAAGCTGGGTGACGAGGATCTTGCGGACAAGCAGCAGCGGCTGGAGCAGGCGATTCTCAGCGCGCTGGATGACGTCGCAGTGCTCAATGAGGACCGGATTCTGCGGCGCTACCTGGCCTTGATCCAGGCGACCCTACGGACCAACTTCTATCAGCCGGACGCCAATGGCCGGCCCAAGCCGTATTTCAGCTTCAAGCTCGATCCGCGCGCCATCCCCGAGATGCCGCGGCCAGCGCCGATGTACGAGATCTTCGTCTATTCGCCGCGGGTCGAGGGCGTGCATCTGCGCGGTGGCAAGGTGGCCCGCGGCGGGCTGCGCTGGTCCGATCGCGAAGAGGACTACCGCACCGAAGTGCTTGGTCTGGTCAAGGCGCAGCAGGTGAAGAACGCAGTGATCGTTCCAGGCGGTGCCAAAGGCGGCTTCGTACCGCGGCGGCTGCCCACCACCGGCACCCGGGATGATATTCAGGCCGAGGCGATTGCCTGCTATCGGATATTCATCAGTGGCCTGTTGGATATCACCGACAACCTGCGCGAAGGCCAGGTCGCTCCGCCGGCCAACGTGCTGCGCTATGACGGTGACGACCCTTACCTGGTAGTAGCTGCGGACAAAGGCACCGCGAGCTTCTCGGATATCGCCAATGGCATCGCTGCCGAGTACGACTTCTGGCTCGGCGATGCCTTCGCCTCAGGCGGCTCGGCAGGTTATGACCACAAGAAGATGGGCATCACTGCGCGTGGCGCCTGGGTTTCCGTGCAGCGCCATTTCCGCGAACGCGGGATCAATGTGCAGAGCGATGTCATCAGCGTGATCGGCATCGGCGACATGGCCGGTGACGTCTTCGGCAACGGCCTGCTGATGTCGGAGACCCTGCAGCTGGTGGCCGCGTTCAACCACCTGCACATCTTCATCGACCCCAATCCGGACCCTGCGCGCAGCTTCCTTGAGCGCAAGCGCCTGTTCGATCTGCCGCGCTCGTCCTGGACCGATTACGACGCCTCGCTGATCTCGGAGGGCGGTGGTATCTTCCCGCGCTCGGCAAAACGGGTGCAGATCTCGCCGCAAATGAAAGAGCGTTTTGCCATCGAGGCAGACCAGCTGACGCCAGCCGAGCTGATCAACGCGCTACTCAAGGCGCCAGTGGATCTGCTTTGGAACGGCGGTATCGGGACCTATGTGAAGAGCAGCAGCGAAAGCCATGCTGAGGTGGGTGACAAGGCCAATGATGCTGTACGGGTCAACGGCGCCGAACTGCGGGCAAAGGTCGTGGGCGAGGGCGGCAACCTCGGCATGACGCAGCTGGGGCGCGTCGAGTATGCGTTGCACGGCGGTTCGAGCAATACCGACTTCATCGACAACGCCGGCGGCGTCGATTGCTCGGATCATGAAGTGAACATCAAGATCCTGCTCAACGAGGTAGTCAGCGCGGGTGACATGACCGCCAAGCAGCGTAACCAGCTGCTGTTCGAGATGACCGATGCAGTGGCCGAGCTGGTGCTGCAAAACAACTACAAGCAGACCCAGGCGCTTTCACAGGCGCAACACCGCTCACGCGAGCGGGCCGCCGAATATGTTCGGTTGATCAACGCGCTGGAGGCGGCGGGGCAGCTCGATCGTGCACTCGAGTTTCTGCCCTCCGACGAGGCGCTCGCCGAGCGTGCCAGCATCGGCAAAGGGCTGACCCGTCCCGAGCTATCCGTACTGATCTCCTATAGCAAGATCGAGCTCAAGAAAGCGCTGCTCGATTCCCGTGTGCCGGACGATGATTACCTCGCTCGCGAGATGGACAGTGCCTTCCCGCAACAGCTCGCCGAGCATTTCCGCGCCGCGATGCTGCAGCACCGCCTCAAACGCGAGATCGTCGCCACGCAGATCGCCAACGATCTGGTCAACAACATGGGCATCACCTTTGTTCAGCGGCTGAACGAGGCGACCGGTATGAGCGCCGCGAACGTTGCCGGCGCCTACGTGATCGTGCGCGATATCTTCCATCTGCCGCACTGGTTCCGGCAGATCGAGGCGCTTGATCACAAGGTGCCTGCCGAGTTGCAACTGAGCCTGATGGACGAGTTGATGCGCCTGGGGCGGCGCGCCACACGTTGGTTCCTGCGCAACCGTCGCAGCGAGCTGGATGCGGCTCGGGATGTCGCGCACTTCGGTCCGCGTGTCGCCGCCCTTGGGTTGAAACTCGACGAGCTGTTGCAGGGCTCGACCCGTGACCATTGGCAGGAACGCTATCGGCGTTACACCGAAGCCGGCGTGCCCGAGCTGCTCGCACGCATGGTGGCCGGGACGAACCATCTGTACACGCTGCTGCCCATCCTCGAGGCGGCTGATGAGACCGGTCAGGTTCCTGCGCAGGTTGCCGCGGCGTACTTTGCCGTCGGCGGGGCACTGGAGCTACCGTGGTATCTGCATCAGTTGACCAATATGCCGGTAGGCAACAACTGGCAGGCGCTGGCCCGGGAAGGCTTCCGTGATGATTTGGACTCGCAGCAGCGCAGCATCACGGTTTCGGTGTTGCAGATGGAGAACGGCGCGGAGTCGATCAGCGAGCGAGTCGATGCCTGGCTCGCGCAACGGCCGGTACCACTGGCACGCTGGCGTTCGATGTTGGCGGAGCTGCGTAATGCGAGCGGCAATGACTATGCCATATACGCCGTCGCCAGCCGAGAGTTGCAAGGCTTGGCGCAATCGGCAAGGCACGGCTGAGGCTGCGCTGGCCGTCTGGGAATTCCTGGCCGGCTAGCCCATGACCCGAAGCAAAACAGCGCACCGCCCTTAGGGCCGTGCGCTGTTTTCATTTTTATGGTTCGAGTTTTACGAGCGGAGATTGCGGTCGGTGATGCTTCAGTCTTGCGCGGGCAGACCCACCTTGAAGCGCGTGATCTGCGGCAGGTCTCGCAGGTAGCGAATGAGGTCCGGTGCGCCGGCTGCTTTCAGCCCCTCACCAATCGCATTGGCGGTCGGGTCGCGCTTTTCGAGCAACAGGAGTTCCGAATTGCTGCTATCACGTAGCAGCGTCAAGCGGGCGTAGGGCACCTGGCTGTCGAGGAGCAAGGCCATGAACTCACGGTCGCTCCAGGCCTGGGCTGGCATAGTCACGGCGTGATAATCGGCGTCCAGCGCATGAACGCCGGAGCGATCAAGGCGGTAATCGGTTACGTCCGCGGTCAGCATCACTTCCAGCCCGCGCAAGCGGGCATAGGCCACGGCGCAGGCGAATGCTTCGAGGTGGTGTTCACCAGCCCAGTACAGCCGCTCGCCGAGCCAGCTAGCCTGGCGCACTTCTATCGGGGCTCCTTCGTCGAACCCGGGCAGGGCGCTACCGAGCGCGCGAAGAAAATCCTTGTAGCTGATGATCCGCACCTGCCTGCAGGCGGCGGTGGCGGCGAAGGCCTCGAAGGTCGGGTAGCTCGGGTCGCCTTTGCGTTGCCCCCCGAAGCCGTCGATCTGTCGCAGGTCGAGCCGAGACCGGGCGCACTCCTTGCTGATCAGCCGAGTAAGCGCAGCGTGGGCGCGCGCCTTGTCCTCCTGGACCGGGCCGGAAAGTGCGCCCCGCGGAAGCTCAAGCAGACGCTGCAGGCAGGGGCCGTCATGCCAGAAGATGCTGGGCTCGGGTTCGGGTAAACGGGAGAAGGGCAGCTGCAAGCTGCTGGCGCGCGCCTGAATGGGCAGCGAAGCCTTCGAGCGCAGTCCGAGGCGTTGCGCGAGTCTGGCGATTTGAGATGTCAGTAAAGGCATGGGCTCGGGCAGGCTCATCATGATGCTTGAGCTCTCAGGGCTACGGCCGAAGTGTGGCAGACCTGTGACGATTGCGCACGGGCTTTGCGCCGTTGATGCCTGCAGTCAGGCAACCAGGCCTGGCCAGTTTTCGGCTGCTGATGTGGCAATATCGCGGAATAGATCATTGAGGAGCCTCCATGCCATATCTGGTGCTGGATATCGCGCTATCCGCCGAACGAATGAAAGCGGTATATCAGGGCCATGCGAATCGAGTCCTGATCCGAAGCCGTGACGGCACGCGCGTCAGCCTGCCTGCGCATCATCTGCGCCCGTTTCTGACCCACGAAGGTGTGTATGGTTCCTTTGAGCTGGAATTCGCTGAACAGGGTCATCTGCTGTGCTTGCGGCGCTTGAAGTAAAACCGCTGGCACAGCTGCTCAAGTGCTGTTCTTTCGTAGCTGGCGCCAGCGCTGAGCGCGCCTCGGGCTGCTATACTCCGCGTCCACATTTACCGAGACTTTAGGCTGCGTATGTATAACCTGGCCCGCCAGCTGTTGTTCAAGTTATCTCCGGAAACTTCCCATGAACTTTCCCTCGAGCTGATTGGCGCCGGTGGCCGTCTCGGGCTCAATGCGATGTTGAGCAAATCTCCCGCCAGTCTGCCAGTGCGGGTAATGGGGCTGGACTTTCCAAACCCTGTAGGTTTGGCAGCCGGGCTCGACAAGAATGGCGAGGCCATTCGCGGAATGTCGCAGTTGGGCTTCGGTTTCATCGAGGTGGGAACCGTGACGCCGCGCCCGCAACCGGGCAACCCGAAACCCAGGATCTTCCGCCTGCCCGAGGCAGAGGCGATCATCAATCGCATGGGTTTCAATAACCATGGTGTAGATGCGTTGCTGGCACGCGTTGAAGCCGCCAGGTTCAAGGGCGTACTCGGTATCAACATCGGCAAGAATTTCGATACCCCCGTCGAACGGGCCGACGAGGACTATCTGCTTTGTCTGGATAAGGTCTATCACCACGCCAGCTATGTCACCGTGAATGTCAGTTCGCCGAATACGCCGGGCTTGCGCAGCCTGCAGTTCGGCGATTCGCTCAAGAAGCTGCTCGACGCGCTGCGCTTGCGCCGCGAGGATCTGGAAATCATGCATGGCAAGCGTGTGCCGCTGGCCATCAAGATCGCTCCGGACATGACCGATGAGGAAACTGCATTGGTAGGCGAAGCGGTTTTTCAGGCGGGAATGGATGCGATCATCGCGACCAACACCACCCTCGGTCGTGAAGGGGTTGCCGGCCTGGCTTATGCCGATGAAGCCGGCGGCTTGTCGGGTGCACCCGTACGGGAAAAAAGCACTCACACGGTCAGGGTGCTGGCGCAGACTCTTGGTGGGCGACTGCCGATCATCGCCGTTGGCGGGATTACCGAGGGTCGCCATGCGGCGGAGAAAATCGAGGCGGGTGCCAGTCTGGTCCAGCTGTATTCGGGCTTTATCTACAAGGGACCGGCATTGATCCGCGAGGCGGTGGATGCCATCGCGGCGTTGCGCTCACAAGCGCGCTGATGATTGTCGGAAGGGGCTCCTGTTGGAGCCCCTGGGCTGCTAGCCCGCCGCCCGGATAGGGCGTGCCGTACCAAGTCGGATGGATCGGTGAATCAGCCGACCGCGTGAAGTTCGTTGAGTCTATGCAGACCGGCCGTGCCGGTCAGACCATCCCAGTTGTCGCCGCGACCCTCCCGCCAGCCGTTTATCCAGGCTTGGCGAACATTGGGATGCGAAAAAGGACAGAGGTCGCGAGATTTGCCATGTATGCCATGTTGATAACCGCGCAGAAATGCTCGTTCCATCGGATCACGCTTGAGTCTTCTCATTGGGTATTGCCCTCAGTGGTTGACTGGTGTTCCTGTGGCCTCATGGCGAGACCTGGCAGATAGACTGCCTATGAAGCGCGCTGCCGGCGTGGCGCACTTCGCCGACACCATTGCGATGCCGGCCTGAGTTGAGTTCTAACCCAATGCTGAAGGCGCTGGAATGATCGTTTTGTCATAAGTAGGTAACGAATCTATGGTTCTGCCCATAAGCCAGAATTACGCGGTAATCGGAGCGTGGAATTGAGCTCCTTCGCGGCGCTCTTGGCATCATTTTCGTTACAGATTTTTCTTTTCTCTGCTGGGCCTGTTCCGACGAAAGGGTCGAAACGGTCTGAAGCACCTTTTGTGGAAACACCATGACCGACCGCCATGAACTGATCCTGACCTGCCCCAAAGGGCTCGAAGGTCTGCTGCTCGAGGAAGCCACCGCACTCGGACTGGAAGAAGCCCGCGAGCAGACATCTGCTATTCGTGGATTCGGTGCGCTGGAGATCGCTTATCGGCTCTGCCTGTGGTCGCGACTGGCCAACCGCGTGTTGTTGGTGATCAGCCGTTTTCCTACGGTTGATGCCGAGACGCTCTACCAGGGTGTTCACGCCGTCGACTGGGCGGACCATCTGCAGCCTGCCGGCAGCCTGGCGGTGGAGTTCAGTGGTCGCGGATCCGGCATCGACAACACCCATTTCGGCGCGCTCAAGGTCAAGGATGCCATCGTTGATCGCCTGCGCACCGCATCGGGCGAACGGCCTAGCATCGACAAGCTTGACCCTGACTTGCGCGTGCATCTACGCCTCGACAAGGGGCAGGCGGTCCTTTCCCTGGACCTCTCCGGGCACAGCCTGCATCAGCGCGGCTATCGCCTGCAGCAGGGCGCCGCGCCGTTGAAGGAAAACCTTGCTGCCGCGATTCTGATCCGCGCGGGCTGGCCGCGTATCGCTGCTGCTGGCGGTGCGTTGACTGACCCCATGTGCGGCGTCGGTACCTTCCTCGTAGAAGGAGCAATGATGGCGGCGGACATCGCACCGAATCTCAAGCGCGAACGCTGGGGATTCAGCGCCTGGCTCGGTCACGTACCAGCGATCTGGACCCGCCTGCACGCTGAAGCAGTGGCGCGCGCGGAGACCGGATTGGCCAAGCCCCCGCTGTGGATCCGCGGCTATGAGGCCGACCCGCGATTGATCCAGCCAGGGCGCAACAACATCGAGCGTGCCGGTCTGGCCAGCTGGATCAAGGTTTATCAGGGCGATGTCGGCGATTTCGAACCGCGCCCGGACCAGAATCAGAAGGGCCTGGTCATTTGCAACCCACCATACGGCGAACGCCTGGGTGACGAGGCGAGCCTGCTTTATCTCTACCAGAATCTTGGCGAGCGTTTGCGCCAGGCGTGCCTTGGCTGGGAAGCTGCTGTATTCACCGCTGCGCCGGACCTCGGCAAGCGCATGGGCATTCGCAGCCACAAACAGTACGCATTCTGGAACGGCGCACTGCCGTGCAAGCTGCTGCTCATAAAGGTCGAACTGGACCAGTTCGTTACCGGTCAGCGCGGCGCCGCAAGCGAGGAAAGTACGCAGCAACAGGCACCGGTCGAGCAGGCGCGCCTCAGCGAAGGCGGGCAGATGTTTGCCAATCGCTTGCAGAAGAACCTGCGTCAGCTTGGCAAATGGGCGCGTCGGGAGGGCATCGAGTGTTATCGGCTGTATGACGCCGATATGCCGGAGTACGCGCTGGCAATCGACCTCTACCGTGACTGGGTGCATGTGCAGGAGTATGCGCCACCCCGTTCAATCGACCCGGATAAGGCCCAGGCTCGGCTACTCGATGCGTTGGCGGCCATTCCACAGGCCTTGGGGATTGCGCGGGAAAAGGTGGTGGTCAAGCGCCGGGAACGGCAGTCCGGCACGCGCCAGTACGAGCGTCAGGCCACTCAGGGCGAGTTTCTTGAGGTAGCCGAAGGCGGCGTCAAGCTACTGGTCAATCTCACCGACTATCTCGATACCGGGTTGTTTCTCGACCATCGCCCGCTGCGCCTGCGTATTCAGCGCGAGGCGGCCGGAAAACGCTTTCTCAACCTGTTCTGCTATACCGCTACCGCAACGGTGCACGCCGCGAAGGGTGGGGCGCGGAGCACCACCAGCGTCGATCTGTCGAAAACCTATCTTGACTGGGCGCGACGTAACCTTGCGCTGAATGGGCTTTCGGATCGGCAGCGACTGGAGCAGGGGGATGTAATGGCATGGCTGGAGGAGGATCGTGGCGAATACGATCTGATCTTCATCGACCCGCCGACCTTCTCCAATTCAAAACGGATGGAAGGGGTGTTCGACGTTCAGCGCGATCATCTTGCGTTGCTCGATCTGGCCATGGCGCGGCTGGCGGCGGGCGGTACCCTGTACTTCTCCAACAACTTCCGCAAGTTCGTGCTCGACGCAGGTCTGAGTGATCGTTATGCGGTGGAGGAAATCACCGCCTCGACGCTGGATGAAGACTTCCGTCGCAATCCGCGAATCCACCGCGCCTGGAAGCTGCAGGCACGGTGATCGCGTAAAGGGCAGGCCGCTGGGCCTGCCTTACGGTACTCAGCGTTGCGCCGTGCTTTCGCTGCGCTGGTTGTACAGGCTGACCAGCACCTGGTCGAGAATCGACGAGGCACCCCAGGGACGCGGATGGTTGAGGATGGCCACGACCGCCCAGACGTTGCCATCACCGTCGCGACTGTATCCGGCAATGGCGCGGACATTGTTCAGCGTTCCGGTCTTCACATGTGCCTTGCCTGCGACGGGCGTATTACGTAGCCGCTTGCGCATGGTGCCGTCCACGGCAGCCAGCGGCATCGACGAGATAAATTCGGCAGCGTACGGGCTGCGCCAGGCGGCCTGCAGCAGGTTGCCAAACTCCCTGGCGCTGACGCGCTCGGCGCGGGAAAGTCCCGAGCCATTCTCGATCACCAGATGCGGGGAGATCAGTCCTTTCTTGGCTAGCCACTGGCGAATGACCCGCTGCGCCGCCTTGGCGTCGTCGGCGTCCGCTTCGTTGCGGAACGTCGCGCCCAGACTCAAGAACAGCTGCTTGGCCATGGTGTTGTTGCTGTACTTGTTGATGTCACGAATGATCTCGGTTAGATCGGGCGAATAGGCCCTTGCCAGCAGTCGTGCACTGCTGGGCACTTGAGCCACGCGGTCGCGGCCGAGAATGCTGCCGCCGAGTTCAGCCCAAATCGCGCGAACCGCACCTGCGGCATAACGCTCGTGATCCAGCAGGGAAAGGTAGGTCTGGGCGCTGCAGCCAGCGGCGAGCTTGCCGGTGACCACTACGGTCACGCCGTCGCCGTCCGCTACCGGGTTGTAGAGTACCTCCGGCCAGCCTGGACATTTGGCTGCAGGCAGCGCCTGTACGCGGTTGTCGATGCGCACGCTGGCAATGGGCGGCTCGACCGCGATGTTCACCTTGCCGCCATCGTTGCGCACGATGAAGCGCAGCGCCTTCAGATTGACCAGTAACGAATCCGGTCCGACCAGAAAGGGCTTGTTCTGGTCCCCGCCGTCGTCATCGAATACCGGCAGCTCGGGTTGAACGAAGTGGCTGCGATCAAGCACCAGGTCGCCGGTCACTTTGTTCACGCCGTTAGCGCGAAGATCCCGCAGCAGCAGCCAGAGCTTCTCCATGTTCAGCTTGGGATCGCCACCGCCCTTGAGGTAGAGGTTGCCGTTGAGGGTGCCGTCCACCAGAGGACCGTCTGCATAGAACTCGGTCTTCCATTGGTGGTTCGGACCTAGCAGTTCGAGCGCGGCATAGGTGGTAACCAGCTTCATGGTCGAGGCCGGATTAACCGAAACATCGGCGTTGATGAAGGTTGGCGCTGCCTTGCCGGTCAGCGGCAGCATGACTACCGATAGCGCGTCGTTGTTGATCTTGTTCGCTTTGAGCGCCTGCTCGACCCGGGTAGGGAGAGTCTGATTTACCCCTGCAGCAACGGCGGGCAAGGTCACCGGCAAGGCAAGAATGGCGAAGGTAATGCCGCGGAGGATTCGGTTCATGTACGAGCACCTCTGGGCAAACACAGGGAGCTGCTGGCAATTCGGTTTGACATGGGTTTCCCACTGCTCTTAGGGAAGAAGTGCGGCCATTATGCCCGCGCTGTAGCGGCGCAGTGCCTCTATCCGATAAGCGTAGCTGCGGTATATGGGTTACTGCAAAGAGATATACGTGGCTCGGGTCCTCTAGCGCCACGGTCCATCACCGGTCATCGCCTTGGCACGGGTTTCTGTTAGAGTGCGCGCCGTCATCAAGTAGAAAAAGGATCGCTCCAATGGCTACCAATCGTTCGCGTCGCCTGCGCAAGAAACTCTGTGTCGATGAGTTCCAGGAACTGGGCTTCGAGGTCAATCTCACCTATCGCGAAGGGATCGAAAGCAAGGCCGTGGATGACTTCCTCGAAGCGTTCATCGATGAAGCGATGGAAGCTAACGAACTCGGCTACATCGGCGGTGAAGATTACGGTTTCGTGTGCCTCGGCCGCCGCGGTTCGGTCAGCGAAGAGCAGCGGGCGACGGTGGATGCCTGGCTCAAGGGCCGCAACGAGCTGGCTGAGTACAGCGTCAGCCCACTGATGGATGTGTGGTACCCGGAAAACCCGATCAGGGCTGAGAAGTAGTCTGCTCGTCTGATCGCTGTGCTGCCAGCTGGGCCTTCCTGCGTGAACGCCTGGCCAGCAGCATCTGCAGCAGATGCATCAACGTGGCGATGAGCAGCGCGACGCCTACGCCGATAGCGGCGTTTATGAGACGAATCTGCGGGAGATTCCAATCCTGAGCCAGCGTTTCTGCCAGCAGCAGGAACAGCAGGGTGGTCTGCAATACGAACAATCCGTAGTGATTAGCCTGGAATGCCCTGCCCAGCACCACCAGTGGCAGCAGAATCATCACCATCAGCGGTGGATCGGCCAGGCCGTGACCGATGTAGATCAGAATCGCCGCTGCCGCCAAAATCCCCAGACTTGCTTGAAGCGCCCGCACCAGGCTGCGCTCCAGATCCATCTGCAGCGTGGTGAACACGGCCAGCGTCAACCAATAGCCTCTCGGCAGCGATGCCATATTGACGATCACCCCACCGATTGCGCCGGCCAGCGTGTAGGTCAATGCATGCACTCGCCATTGCCGGATGGGCGTGCGCCGCGCATGCCGGCGTAGCACGCGCAGAATGCTCATCAATCGCGGCATGTATGGCCACATCCGCAGCCCGTGCATCCCGCGCATGCCGAATGCGAGCAAAGTGACCCAGAGGCCACCGAGAGCAAAGAGCACAGCAATCGCGTAGGGATTATTGAACTCACCGATGCCATATTGGCCCTGGCCTAGACAAAGGCAGATCGCCAAGCCGATTCCGAGCTTTCCTGCTTCGCTGCCGTAGCGCTGCAGCCAGGCCAGCAGCAAACCGTAGAACGCGAACAGTCCGAGACTGATCAATGGGTGGGTCGCGGACCAAAAACCGAGTCCGGCACTACCGGCGCCCAATGCGATGAGCAACAGCATACGCAACATGCCGAATCGGTGAAGCGGGTTGGCTTTGGCTGCCTGAAATGCGCCCACGGTCGCCCAGAGGAAGCCCGGATGACCACTGAAGAGCCCGAGCAGCAAGGGCAGGGCACAACCGAAGCCGGCGACCATGGCGGCACCCCAGGCGGGACGCCCAGGATGCCAATGGATGCTTTGTCGCAACAGGCGCTTCATGATGATCAGACCGGGCTGGAGCGGCCGGTCATTTCACCTGCCATCTCCGTAGCGTAGCTGTCGGTCATGCCTGCAATGAAGTCGATCATGCGCAGGAATGACTGATAGAGCGGCAGCTCCGGGGAGGGCGCGCTTCTGCCCAGCAGGTCAAGGATTCGCTGGTTCTTGAACGAAGGGGTTCCGCCACGATGTTGTTCCAGCGCTGCTCCACAAAACGCGTTGAGCAATATTTCCAAAGTTGTGTAGGCGCCGATCTCGTGCAGGGTTTTGCGCTTGTCCTGAAAAATCTTTTGCCGGGCCATCGCCTTTGCCTGCAATACGCACTCCTTGGCTGGGCCGTGCATGTGCTCGACCAGATCGCCATGCAGCTCACCGCGGAGCAGAGCGCTTTGCTGCTCCACGAACGCACCGGCTGCTGCATTGGTCAGGTGTTCGATTGCCTTGCCACGTAGGATCGCCAACTTGCGCCGCCTGGAATCCCGAGGGCCGAGCTGGCGATAAGTCTCTGGAATGTCATCACCTACCAGTGCCAGCAGCAGTGCCTCTACCTCGGAGTATTCCAGCAACTCCATCTCCAGGCCGTCTTCGAGATCGATCAGGCCGTAGCAGATGTCATCTGCCGCTTCCATAAGATAGACGAGGGGGTGGCGCGCCCAGCGCTGTTCGGCAACTTGCGGCAGATCCAGCTTCTGTGCGATCTGTTCCAGCAATGGCCGCTCGTTCTGGTAACAGCCGAACTTGTGTTTCTTGTACCCCAGCGCCTCAGCGTGGCGGGACGTCCATGGGTACTTTAAGTAGGTGCCGAGGGTGGCATAGGTCAGCCGCGTGCCTCCGTCGAACTGGTGATATTCCAGTTGTGTCAGTACGCGAAAACCTTGGGCGTTACCTTCGAAATTGAGGAAGTCAGCACGCTGCGCGTCGCTCATGTCATCAAGCCATCCACGGCCTGCGGCCTGTTGAAACCAACAGCGGATGGCATCTTCGCCGGAATGCCCGAAGGGAGGGTTGCCAATGTCGTGGGCCAGGCAAGCCGACTGCACGATCATGCCGAGGTCCGCAGGGCTGCACCATTCAGGCAGATCGTCGCGCAGTACTTCACCGACGCGCATGCCCAGCGACCGTCCTACGCAGCTGACTTCCAGGGAGTGGGTCAGGCGAGTATGAATATGGTCGTTGCTGGAAACCGGGTGAACCTGGGTTTTGCGCCCGAGCCGGCGAAAGGCCCCGGAAAAAATGATGCGATCATGGTCCTTATGGAACGGACTGCGGCCAAGTTCGTCACCACTATGAGCGGACTTGCCGAGTCGTTCGCGAGTAAGCAGCGTGTGCCAGTCCAAAGACCATCTCCCTATTGCCATTAGCGGGCTGGTGCAAAACTACCATAACTGCTCAGCGCTGATCGGTATTAACGTATCGGCGCCGAGCGGACGCCACCGCGCGTCCCGCTTCCGCCTGCGGGCGGAGAAGGAATCGCGCTGGTTTTGTGGGGGATTCAGTGTGCTAGTGCAGCTTTTCCCGTAGCTTTTGCTGGCCCTTGATCAGCGGATACAGCGTTAACGCTACACGAGCCAACTTGCCTACCTTACCCATCCGGCGGCCAAACAAGGCGAGTACCACCGTGGCGGCCACCATCAATGGGCCTTTACTCGAGGACGGCTCAGAGGGTGAGCGCCGCGAAGTTACGAAGTTCTTAATCTGATGCAATGGATGAGAAAGCGGCTGCGCATGATAGAGCATCTGTTGGCGGTGCATCTCCATTCGCAGGCGCACAAGATCCTTGCGCATGCTCAGCTCATTCGCTGTGCTTAATGGACGGCTCATGGCAATAAACGCTCCCGGTTGCGCTCCAATTCTTCGAGGGTCGCCTGAAACGGTGCTGCACATTGCTTTGCAAGCGCGATGGCGCGGCTGATGCAGACACCCATTACAACCGCATAGATAGCACACAGGGTCAGGATTGCCGCGATCCTGTGGGTATCCCAGAACGCGATAACGATCGCAGCTGAAAGACCAACCAGAATCAACAGACCAAGAATGAGACTGACGCCCGCCAGCAGAAACAGCCGGAACGTCCGCGCTTTCTCTTCCTGTACCTCGATGCCGACAAGCTCTAGGTGCCCTTGCAGCAGACCGACAAACGCGCCGCCCAGCTTCTTCAGCGATGGCTTAGGCGCCTCAGCGCCGGGCTTTGCTTCCATTGGTAGCTCTCCCATCAACGACGTGTAATCAGACCCAGCAGAAAACCAACACCGGCAGCGATGCCGATCGACTGCCACGGATGCGTATGCACGTACTCTTCCGTGCACTGGATGGCGGCCTGCCCTTGATCGCGCATAGAGCCCTCACGCTCTTTGAGCATCTCCCGGGCCTTCGCGATGTTCGCGTTGATCTTGCTGCGCAGTTCTTCGGTCTGGCCGCCAGCGGTTTCCTGGGTATGCTTAAGTAGTCGCTCGGTGTCGCCGATCAAAGTGTGGAACTCCTCGATCAGGGCGTTTTGCGCTGCCTGTAGATTGCGTCGGTGGGCCGATGTATCGATCAGGGGGCGGGTGCTCCCAGCAGGCCCCTCGGGGATAGGGGTATTGTCGCTGGTGCCGAAGGTGGATTCGGTAGACATTCGCAGCTCCTTCTTGAAACTCGCAGGGACAGAAGGTCCCGTTGCCTCAGGTTTCGAGCGCGGAGTCGTTGTAAAGGTTCCCCGTTTCGTTACTGCAGCGGAAAGGGCTTGCGTCGCAGTTAGAAACGTACTGCAGCAGACAATGCAGCAGACAAGCCACCAAACTGCCGGCAAAAGAAAACCCGCCGAAGCGGGTTTTCTTATTACTACACCATACCTACCGCTATTACATCAGCGGAATGGTGTAGCTGACGATCAGACGGTTTTCGTCGATGTCGTTGCCGTAGTTATTACGGGCAGTTGCGTTACGCCATTTAACGTTCAGGTTCTTCAGCGCACCTTCTTGGAAGGTGTAACCGATGTCCATGTCGCGTTCCCATTCTTTGCCTTCGGTGCCATTGGCGCGCTCGAAGTTATCACCGGTAATATAGCGAGTCATGAAAGTCAGGCCCGGGATACCGATGGAAGCAAAGTTGAAGTCGTAGCGAGCTTGCCAGGATTTCTCATCAGCGTTGGCAAAATCGTTGATCTGGACGTAATTCACCAGGAACGGATCGGTCGCGCCGCCGACATAGGCGAAGCCAGTATCGCCGCTCATTTTCTGATAGCCGAGACCGAAGCTGTGGCCGCTCAGAGAATAGGTGACCATAGCGCCAAGTGCTTTGTTGTCGACATTGGAGCTGCCGTCGTCCTTGGAGCGCGAGTAACGCAGATCAGTTTTCAGCGACTGGCCGTCAGCAATGGGCAGTACGTGCACAAGGTTGTACGTGTGCTGCTTATAAAGATCTTCAAGATTGCTGTAGTAATAAGTAGCAGTCAGGTCTTTGGTGACTTGGTAGCTACCGCCCAAGAAACGGAAGTCATCAGATTGGTTATTCGGTGCGCCGCCATCAATGGTAATACCACGGCGACCACCGGTATTCAGAGACATCACTTGGTTGTTGGTGGAGTCACGATGGTTGATGCGATTTGCATAACCAGCATCAAGCGTCAGGCCTTTGATTTCTTTAGAAACGATCTGCGCACCCTGCATGGTCTGTGGCAGCAGGCGGCTGTCGCTAGTACCGATGGCAGGATTCTTGAACTGCAAGGTACCTACTTTCAGAACGGTTTCGGATACTTTTGCCTTACCGGTCAGGCCGAACGACGACCAGTCACCAGGTGCTTCGTTGCCGTACGAGCTGGGCATGAGGCCGCTACCGGCAGTATCTTCACTGGAGTAAAGCTTGACGCCCTGCAGAGCTAAAGCGTCAACCCCGAACCCAACGGTACCCTCGGTATATCCAGACTCTACGCGAAGCAGGAAGCCTTGGCCCCACTCTTCGGCTTTGGACTGGCCGCTAGCACCGCCTTCTTGACGGAAATCGCGATTGAAATAGAAGTTACGCAGTTCCAGACCGGCCTTGGTGTCTTCGATGAAGGCGGCTTGGGCCATGGTTGGGATAGCCAGTGTTGCTCCCAGTGTGGCGAGGGCCACGCCCCGGGCGATGGGGGTCTTGAGCATTTCTTATTTCTCCTCGTTGGATGATGCTCTGAAGTCGCTCTTTACGGCGCCATGCAATAAAACATTACAGAGGTTTTTCAACCTTTAGACTTTAGTCGCCAAGCCTCCCAAGTCAACGTGCTAGACGGTCGCAGGCCAAGGTGCCCAATTCTGGCAGTCGGCTATAAATCGGGACGTCACTTGGGATTGGCGGTTAAAGACTAAAGGGTGCACCGGACAATCTGTGCTGCCGCGGGTCGCAGCATCCTAGCGTTTTGCTCGGGCAGAGTCGAATCAAGCTCGAATAATTGCCTGATGACTGGGGTGGAATTCACACTTTCCAGGCGTCTCGGGGCAACGATTAGTCAGTAATGCCGGCGTTGCAATTGAGCCTTGCTAGAATCATCGAGCCGACATAGCGAGAATTTCAGATGTTGCCAGAATGCCAACTTTTCGGGACCTTGGGCTGCCATCTCTGTGAGCAGGCGGAGGAAGTGCTCATGCCTTTGGTTGAGCACGGCCTGCTTGTCGAGCTAATGGATATTGCTGAGCGCCCCGAGTGGGTCGAGCATTACGGTCTGCGCATACCGGTACTCCGGCGCATCGACACTGGCGCAGAGCTGGATTGGCCATTTGAGCCAGAGCAGGTGGTGGGCTTTCTGCAGATTCCTAGCGGCTAGGCGAAAACTGCGGGCATAAAAAAACCGGCTGATTTAGCCGGTTTTTTCGTTCCACTCAAACTGAGTGGCGGGATTTGGTCGGAGCGACTGGATTCGAACCAGCGACCTTCTCGTCCCGAACGAGACGCGCTACCAAGCTGCGCTACGCTCCGAAGATGGCGCGCATTCTACAGAAAAAGTTTTGTCGCACAAGGTGTTAGGCGGGATTTTTTTGGGGCGGGGCGTTGAAGAAGGAAGGTTCAGCAAAGTGATCCGCCACGCTGCAAAACCCATTGCTTCGGCTAAGCGCGGCGGCTCTGTGATCAGAGTTCGCGAACGGTGCGTACCTGGTCCTTGTTCACCTTGCCTGGCTTGCCATCGATCTGCTCGTACTCGTAAAAACCTGACTCATCATCATAGTCCGGGCGGTCCAGTGTCTGGATTTCCCGGCCGTCGTTGAGGGTAATCACGCTTGGATTGGAGCAGCCGGCCAGGACACCGAAGCTCAGCGCGAGGACAAGAGCGGGAAGTTTGAGTGACTGCATGACGCTGTTCCTTCTGCGGTTTTCGATACTCATCCGACGAGGCGTACTAGGATGAAGTTCCCGTACTTGCTCTGGCCATCTCAAGCAGTTCCGGCGTGTTGAGATTGGCCAAGCGTGGGTCGCCTGGCTGAATTAGGAGTTCAGCTGCCCCCAGCTGAAGCAGAACGCGTTGCGGGCTGCGCTCACCGCGATGCCAGCAAGCTTCGATCTGTCCGCGCAGGCTGATTGGGATAATGCTGAACAGTGGCTCCCACTGGTCCCCGCTGCGGAGCATGAGAGGCCTGTCCGGTGTTTCGATTGCAGTGGAGTACAACGACTGCAGCAAAGGTCGATCAATTAGTGGCGTGTCGCAGGGGAGCAGAAGCACCCAGCGGTTGCGCGCAGCTGCAAGGCCCGCGCGGATTCCAGCGAGTGGTCCAGGGAATCCTTCAGCTTCGTCGGCGACCAAGCGGTCGGCATACATGGCGTAGCGTGACTGATTGCGGTTGCACGATATCAATAGCTCGTCGGTCAACGGCCGAACAACATCGTGCATCCATTCGATTAGCGGGCGGCCGTGCCAGTTGATCAGCCCCTTATCCTGCCCGCCCATGCGTTGTCCGCGACCGCCGGCCAGAAGCAGAATGGAGCAGGACGAAAAGGCGGGGGCAATCATTGGAGCGCTCCGAAAAAAGGTCCGTATAGCACTGCGTCCGATTGGCGGCAATCGCTGTGGTTGCCGGATTTGCAGCTGGTGCATGGGAGGTTTTGTGCCAGGCCGAGGCCGTCGGTAAACAAACCCGAAAACCTGTTGTCTATCTCCTCCATCCGCTTTTTTTCATGAGGCGGATGCCGCCTGCTTATTGGCCGACAAAGGAGAACAGCACATGCAGGAGAGAAACGTTTGGGTTGATTATGCCAAGGCGATCGGGATTATCCTCGTTGTCTACGGGCATGTCGCACGAGGTGTCTTCAATGCGGGGCTACCAATGGATGAGGCCGAGTTCGTATTGGTAGACAGCATCATCTACAGCTTTCACATGCCGCTGTTCTTCTTCCTTTCAGGGTTGTTCTTCTTCGATTCGCTGCAGAAGCGTGGGCGCGGCGGTCTGATTGTTAACAAAGTCGACACGATCGTTTATCCATTTATTGTCTGGTCGCTACTGCAGGGGTTGTTCGAGGTTGGAATGTCCAACTATACGAATGGGCAGGTTACCCTGGTCGAGGTCTTCTCGCTGCTGTGGATGCCAAGAGCTCAGTTCTGGTTCCTTTACGCGCTATTTCTGGTTTTCGTCGTCTGTACCTTCCTTTATGCGCGCGCCGACCGTCGGTATTTTCTGCCGTTCGTAGTGCTTTTTGGTGTGCTGTTCGTATTCCAGCAGGAGCTGACGGTCAACCAGATGACCCGTTTCATTCTAGGGAACACGGTGTTCTTTGCGTTGGGGGTCTGGTTCAACGAGGTTAAAGCCTTCTTCTTAGCGCGCCACACCCAGCTGACTTTGTTTTTCGGTGTTTTGTTCGTGGTCGGGCAGTATCTATTCCACGTTACGTTTGGCATGAATTACGTCGATGGTGGCCTGCCAGTGCTGGCGCTCGCCACGGTATCCATTTTCTTCATGATTGCGTTGTCGATGTGGCTTGGTCAGTTCCGAGTCGACTGGTTCCTGTTCATCGGCGCTTCATCGATGACGATTTATCTGATGCACATTCTGGCGGGCAGCGGCGTCCGCGTGATACTCAGCAAGTTCCTCGGTATCGACTCGATTGCTGCGCATCTCATAATCGGAACGTTGATAGGTATCGCCGCCCCGCTATTGGCGCAGGTCATTATCGACCGCTTCAAGCTGCATTTTCTGCTCACGCCGCCCAAGCGAATCTCCGCATCCCATCTGCGCATGCGAAGGGCGATGGCATAGCGGGGTTCTCCGGTTGCCGCTCAGCACTGGAAAGTGTGGGCGGTAACCGGGGTTGGTGTCCTGCCTGAAAGCGCTAACCGCAGCTGATTCGCTCTATTGTCATGCCTGCGTCGGTATTGATGTTCAGGCGTCTAGAGTCATATTCGAGCGTGACGATATCGTTGGGCCCGAGTATGCGCGCGGTATCCGCTCCTGACCGACTCTTGGCTTCTTCCAATAATGCGGGCGTCGCTGTTTTGCCTATGAGATTGCGCACCGCTTCGGCGTTGCAAGCGTTCGGTGCCTCGCTAAACCCTGTTGGCGCTGAGGCCGTGGATTGGCAGCCGGCCGAAAGTACTGTCGCCGCCAGCAGCGTAGGGATGGACAGTTTGGGTAGGTGCACGTGTTCTCCTTATTCGGTCGTTTCGTTCAATCGCAACTATTATCAAAGTTGCGAGCAGGTCGATAGGGCAGGGGCTGGCCGTCGGCGTGACGGGGTGCGTTTAGAAAAAGCAGCCAGTACGTCGGGAACCGAAACGGCACGGGCTCGTCTTATTGCCTGATGGCGCTTTGCAATCCTCAGTTGACGAAAACAAGGAGTTTCCCGCTATGTTCACTTCCCCACTACTCAAGCGAGTTGCGACGGTGCTGGCTGCGCTGCATATTCTTCTGGTAGCACAGATCCCCCTTGCTCAGGCAGCGATGATCGGTACGCCGGAGGTCATCTCTGAGCATCAGCAGCAGGTGGATCGGCAACAATTGCTGACTATGCTCGACGATCAGGATGTGCAAAAGAAGCTCGTGTCCATGGGTGTTGATCGCGACCAGGTCGAGAAGCGTATCAATGGTCTGACGGCCGCCGAACTGGCCCAGTTCAATCAGCAACTCGACCAGGCGCCGGCTGGTGCCGGAGTGGTGGGCGTGATCGTATTGTTCCTGGTGATCTTCATCATCACCGACATGCTCTGCGCCACCAACATCTTCAACTTCGTCAACTGCATCAACCGTTGAGTCAGCGGCTACTCATACTGCTGCTTGTCGGTCTGCTCGGCGGCTGCGCTCGGACGACGGTTACTCTAGTCGACGATGCGCAGCTTCCGGCCAGAGCAGAGCTGACGGAAGTACCGTTCTACCCCCAGGATGATTACCAATGCGGGCCTGCAGCCTTGGCGACAATGCTTTCGCAGCGGGGTATCGCTACGACGCCGGATGCGCTGGTGGATCAGGTTTACATTCCACAACGCAAAGGCAGCCTGCAGGTAGAAATGGTCGCCGCGGCTCGTTCGAGCGGTCTCCTGGTGTACCCGTTGCAACCTCGTCTAGAGGATCTGCTTGCCGAAGTGGCGGCGGGTAATCCGGTGCTGGTACTGCAAAACCTGGCCTTTGACCGCTGGCCGCAATGGCACTTCGCTGTGGTTGTGGGGTATGACCTTTCCACGCAGCAAGTTGTGTTGCGCTCCGGCACTACGAAGCGCTGGGTCGGTAGCTTCCGGGAATTCGAGCGTTCCTGGGTCAAGGCCGAGCGTTGGGCCGTGGTTACGCTGAGCGCCGATCAGATGCCGCATACGGCCCAGGAGACGGTCTGGCTGCGCAGTGCGAGCGATCTGGAAGAGGTGGGGCAGGTCCGTGCTGCTCGCGCCGCGTACGAGGCGGCCGTAACGCGCTGGGATTCAGCTCTTTCAAGGTTCGCGCTAGCGAACAGTCAGTACACGATGGGTGAGAAATCAGCGGCCGAAGAGTCGTTGCGCGTCAGCGTTCGACTGGATCCCGGCTTTGCCATCGGTTGGTTCAACCTTTCACAGCTGCTAGCTGAGCAGGGTTGCGGCTCCAGTGCTCAAGAAGCGCGAAATTGCGCGATACGACTTGCTCCAAATGACAAGCGCTTCAGGGTCGCGCTGCCAGCGCAAGAAGAAAGACGGGCGGCTCAATGTGTGCCGATCCCGCCTTGTTCTGCGCCTTGACTGTCAGAAGCCGAGCCTGTCGCGCAGGTTGTAGTACATCGCGCCGAGTGCGCTGAGTGGAACTTGAAGGCGCTGCCCACCGGGGAATGGATAATGGGGCAGGCTGGCGAAGGCGTCGAATCTCTCTGCTTGGCCGCTGAGGGCTTCGGCAATCACTTTCCCCGCGACGTGCGTATAGGTCACGCCATGACCGCTACAGCCCTGGGAGTAATAGATATTGCCGCCCAGTCGTCCGACCTGGGGTAGTCGCGAGAGCGTCAGCAGGAAATTGCCCGTCCAGGCATAGTCGATCTTCACCTTTTCCAATTGTGGGAAGGTCTTAAGCATTTTGGGTCGGATGATCGATTCGATATCGGCGGGGTCCCGTGCGCCATAGACGACGCCACCGCCATAGATCAGGCGCTTGTCGGCGGCGAGTCGATAGTAGTCAAGCAGGTAATTGCAATCCTCAACGCAGTAGTCCTGCGGCAGAAGGCTGTGCGCAAGTTCTTCGCTCAGCGGTTCGGTTGCTATCACTTGCGTGCCGCAGGGCATTGACTTGGCTGCGAGCTCGGGAACCAGATTTCCCAGGTAGGCGTTACCTGCAATCACTACGAATTTCGCGCGAACGGTTCCCTTGGGTGTATGCACCAGCGGTGTTTCGCCTCGTTCGATACGAATGGCGGGGGAATGCTCGTGGATGGTTCCGCCTAGCGACTCGACGGCCGCGGCTTCGCCGAGCGCAAGATTGAGTGGGTGGATGTGGCCGCCATGCTTGTCGAGCATGCCGCCGACGTAGCGGTCGCATGCGACCACCTGCCGTATGCCTCTATCATCCAGTAACTCCAGATGTTGGTAGCCGTATCGTTCCCAGAGGGCTTTCTGTGTTTCGAGGTGGAGCATCTGCTTCTGATTGAAAGCAGCGAATACGCCCCCGTCTTTCAGATCACATTGAATATCATAGCGTGCGACTCGTTCGCGGATAATGCGGCCGCCTTCGAACGCCATTTCGCCGATCAGTTTCGCCGCTGCAGCGCTAGCGGTGCGCTCGATGCTATCCAGGTCGCGGCTATAACTATTGACGATCTGGCCGCCGTTTCGTCCGGATGCGCCGAAGCCGACTTTCGCAGCTTCCAGTACGGCCACGCTGTAACCCTTTTCGAGCAGGAACAGAGCGGTGGACAAGCCGGTATAGCCTGCGCCGATCACGCACACGTCCACCTGCTTGTTGTCCTGAAGTTCGGATCGAGCAGTCGCTGAATTAGCCGTGGCTGCATAGTAGGAAGCTGGATATCCCTTGTTCGGCATACTGGATACTCCGTTCTGAATATTTTACGCATGCTAGCGTTTAACGTTGCGGGTCGCCAGGCTGCCAACCTGAGGCGTATGTATTTTCAAATTTTCCAGATATCAGTGAGTTAGAAGAAAAAAGCGCTTGACTCTTTTTTTTGTCGCTTTATAATGCGCCCCCATCGAAGGCACATAGCTCAGTTGGTTAGAGCACCACCTTGACATGGTGGGGGTCGTTGGTTCGAATCCAATTGTGCCTACCAATTCGATTAAAGGGTCGCGCAAGCGACCCTTTTTTTTGGCTTGCTTGTCAGTGCTTCGGCTTTCTGAAAGCATCGCCAGTCTTTGTTTTCTCCAGTGACTTCGGTTCGGTCGAGAATGAGCTCAACAGGCGCCTGCCATTGTGCGGCAGGCTGGCTCGCCGAATCGCTTTACTGGCTCATCCCAACCCATGTGGCCTTTGGTACGGGTCACCACTAGGAGAGGAGGCGCCATGCCCACCATTACTCTTCCCGATGGCAGTCAGCGTTCGTTTGATCATCCCGTTACCGTTGCTGAAGTGGCTCAGTCCATTGGCGCCGGTCTTGCCAAGGCGACCGTGGCAGGCAAGGTCGATGGCAGGTTGGTCGATGCCTGTGACCTGATCGATAGCGATGTTGCGTTGCAGATCGTCACCCCGAAGGATGAGGAAGGGCTGGAGATCATTCGTCACTCCTGTGCGCATCTGATTGGGCACGCCGTGAAGCAGCTTTATCCAACGGCGCGAATGGTTATTGGGCCGGTGATTGATGAGGGCTTCTATTACGATATCGCCTACGAGCGACCCTTCACTCCTGATGATGTGGCTGCAATCGAGCAGCGTATGCGGGAGCTGATCGATCGCGATTACGATGTCATCAAAAAGATGACGCCGCGTGCTGAAGTTATCGAAGTGTTCAAGTCTCGTGGTGAGGACTACAAGCTGCGTCTGGTAGACGACATGCCCGACGAACAGGCGATGGGTTTGTACTACCACGAAGAGTACGTCGACATGTGCCGTGGCCCGCACGTGCCCAATACGCGCTTCCTGAAGTCGTTCAAGCTAACCAAGCTGTCTGGTGCATATTGGCGCGGCGACGCAAAAAACGAGCAGCTGCAGCGCATATACGGCACTGCATGGGCGGACAAGAAGCAGCTGGCAGCCTACATCCAGCGCATCGAGGAGGCTGAAAAGCGAGACCATCGCAAGATCGGCAAGCGGCTGGATCTGTTCCATACGCAGGAAGAGGCGCCGGGGATGGTGTTCTGGCACCCGAATGGCTGGACTCTTTATCAAGTACTCGAGCAGTACATGCGTCAGGTTCAGCGTGAAAACGGCTACCTGGAGATCAGAACTCCACAGGTTGTCGATCGCGTGCTCTGGGAGAAGTCCGGGCACTGGGCGAACTATGCCGAGAACATGTTCACCACTGAGTCGGAAAGTCGTGATTACGCTATCAAGCCTATGAACTGCCCGTGCCACGTGCAGGTTTACAACCAGGGCTTGAAGAGCTATCGCGAGCTGCCACTTCGACTGGCCGAGTTCGGCGCTTGCCACCGTAACGAGCCATCTGGTGCGCTGCACGGCATCATGAGGGTGCGCGGCTTTACCCAGGACGATGCGCACATCTTCTGTACCGAAGAGCAGATGCAGGCCGAGTCCGCGGCGTTCATCAAGCTGACGCAGGCGGTATATGCTGATTTCGGCTTCTCAGATATCGAGCTGAAATTGTCGACTCGTCCCGAGAAGCGTGTTGGTTCCGATGATCTTTGGGATCGTGCCGAGGCGGCCTTGGCATCGGCACTGGAAAGTGCCGGCTTGCCTTACGATCTGCAGCCAGGCGAGGGCGCGTTCTATGGTCCCAAGATCGAGTTTTCTTTGCGTGATTGTCTCGGGCGGGTGTGGCAGTGCGGCACACTGCAGCTGGACTTCAATCTGCCGGTGCGCCTGGGTGCTGAGTACGTCAGCGAGAATAATGACCGACAGCATCCAGTCATGCTGCACCGGGCGATACTGGGCTCCTTCGAGCGTTTCATCGGTATTTTGATCGAGCACTATGAAGGGGCTTTCCCAGCATGGCTTGCGCCGACGCAGGCAGTGATCATGAATATCACTGACAAGCAGGCCGCTTTTGCCGCTGAAGTTGAAAAAACGCTCACCCAAAGCGGGTTTCGTGCCAAGTGTGACTTGAGAAACGAAAAGATCGGCTTTAAAATCCGCGAGCATACTTTGCTCAAGACTCCTTATCTCTTGGTTATCGGGGATCGGGAGGTTGAGACACGATCCGTTGCTGTGCGCACCCGTGAAGGCGTCGATCTGGGCTCCATGCCCGTCGAGCAGTTCGCGCAGATGTTGGCACAGGCGGTTTCCCGGCGTGGTCGCCAAGAATTGGAGTAATGACTATTAAGCGTGAAATGAGACAGGATAAACGAGCTGCACCCAAGGCCCCGATCAACGAGAATATCTCGGCTCGTGAGGTCCGTTTGATTGGTGCTGACGGCGAGCAGATTGGCATCGTCTCGATTGATGAAGCGCTGCAAGTAGCAGAAGAAGCCAAGCTGGATCTGGTTGAGATTTCTGCCGATGCGATTCCGCCGGTATGCCGGATCATGGATTACGGCAAGCACCTGTTCGAAAAGAAGAAGCAGGTTGCTGCGGCGAAGAAGAACCAGAAACAGATTCAGGTCAAAGAAGTAAAGTTTCGTCCAGGGACGGAAGAAGGGGACTACCAGGTCAAGCTACGCAATCTGGTGCGTTTCCTGAGTGACGGGGACAGGGCCAAGGTGTCGTTGCGATTCCGCGGTCGTGAGATGGCCCATCAGGAGCTGGGGATGGAGTTGTTGAAGCGGGTCGAAACCGATCTCGCTGAATATGGCTCGGTCGAACAGCATCCTAAGATGGAAGGACGCCAGCTGATCATGGTCATCGCTCCCAAGAAGAAAAAGTAACCTCCAGGGCACTGGCAGGCCTTGCGGTTATTTGTAATCACCCACAATGTGGAGTACCGAACATGCCAAAGATGAAGACTAAAAGTGGTGCTGCGAAGCGCTTCAAGAAGACTGCTAACGGCTTCAAGCACAAGCACGCTTTCAAGAGCCACATCCTGACCAAGATGACCACCAAGCGTAAGCGTCAGCTGCGCGGTTGCTCGCAAGTGCATCCGTCCGACGTTGCAAAGGTGGAGCGCATGCTGCGCGTTCGTTGATCCGGTCAAGACTCAGAGGAATAACTCATGGCTCGTGTTAAGCGTGGCGTCGTTGCCCGTCGCCGTCACAAGAAAATTCTGAAACTCGCCAAAGGCTACTACGGAGCGCGTTCGCGCGTATTCCGCGTTGCCAAGCAGGCGGTAATCAAGGCTGGCCAGTATGCCTACCGTGACCGCCGTCAGCGCAAGCGTCAGTTCCGCGCTCTGTGGATCGCCCGTATCAATGCTGGTGCTCGTGTCAACGGTCTGTCCTACAGCCGTCTGATCGCCGGTCTGAAGAAGGCGGCCATCGAGATCGACCGTAAGGTTCTGGCCGATCTGGCAGTGAACGAAAAAGCGGCGTTCGCTGCGATTGTCGAGAAAGCCAAAGCTTCTCTGGCTTAAGCCCCGGCAATCACGAATCTTCGGGTTCGTTGCAACGTCATCAATAGGGGAAGAGCCTTGTGCTCTTCCCCTATTTCGTATCTGAGACGGGGCTTTTGCAAAAATGCGCTTGGCGTTAGGTCGTTTGCCAGCGCGGTTCTGCAAGAACCTCTGGAGGTTATGTACATGGAAAATTTGGATGCGCTGGTCTCGCAAGCGCTTGAGGCCGTGCAACGAAGCGAGGATATCGCTGCCCTTGAACAGGTGCGTGTTCAGTACCTGGGGAAGAAGGGCGAGCTTACCCAGTTGATGCAAGCGCTGGGCAGGCTCTCTGCTGAGGAACGTCCGCAGGCCGGCGCTCTGATCAACGCAGCCAAGAACAGCGTTCAAGATGTGTTGAACGCTCGCAAGGCTGACTTGGAACTGGCGGCCCTAAATGCCAAGCTCGCGGCAGAGCAAATCGATGTGACATTGCCCGGGCGTGGCGAGCTGTCAGGTGGTCTGCATCCGGTAACTCGTACCTTGGAGCGCGTCGAGCAGTTCTTCAGCCACATCGGCTATAGCGTGGCAGAAGGCCCCGAAGTCGAAGACGATTATCACAACTTCGAAGCGTTGAATATTCCCGGGCATCACCCCGCGCGTGCGATGCACGATACCTTCTATTTCAATGCCAACATGCTATTGCGCACGCATACCTCACCGGTCCAGGTGCGCACCATGGAATCACGGCAGCCGCCAATTCGTATTGTCTGTCCTGGGCGTGTCTATCGTTGCGATTCGGATATCACTCATTCACCGATGTTTCATCAGGTCGAAGGTCTGTTGATCGATGAGGGCATCAGTTTTGCCGATCTAAAAGGCACCATTGAAGAGTTCCTGCGGGTGTTCTTCGAGAAGCCGCTGGGGGTTCGCTTCCGTCCGTCCTTCTTTCCTTTCACTGAGCCCTCTGCAGAAGTCGATATGCAATGCGTGATGTGCAGTGGCAAGGGCTGCCGTGTGTGCAAGCAGACCGGCTGGCTTGAGGTGATGGGCTGCGGCATGGTGCATCCGAACGTACTGCGGATGTCTGGGATCGATCCGGAGCGGTACTCCGGATTTGCTTTCGGTATGGGTGTCGAGCGTCTTGCCATGCTGCGTTACGGTGTCAATGACTTGCGCCTGTTCTTCGACAACGACCTGCGGTTTCTCGCGCAATTTCGCTAGTACCGCCGCCAGTCAACGATCTATTAGGAGAGCAGGATGAAATTCAGTGAACAATGGCTGCGGAGCTGGGTCAATCCGCAGGTTTCTCGCGAGGAGCTGGTGGCTCGTCTGTCTATGGTCGGGCTCGAGGTTGATGCGGTGACACCCGTTGCTGGCAGCTTCAGCGGAGTGGTTGTCGGTGAGGTGCTGGAGACGGCGCAGCACCCCGATGCCGATAAGCTTCGGGTCTGTCAGGTCAGCAATGGGAGTGAAACCTTTCAGGTCGTGTGCGGCGCGCCTAACGTGCGGCCAGGCCTGAAGATCCCGTTTGCCATGATTGGCGCCCAATTGCCGGGCGATTTCAAGATCAAGAAAGCTAAGCTCCGCGGTATTGAATCCAACGGCATGCTTTGCTCGGAAACCGAGTTGCAGGTAGGTAGTGACGATAGCGGTCTGATGGAGCTAGCTTGCGACGCACCAGTTGGTACTGATTTCCGCGAGTTTCTTGGTCTCGATGATGTAAGCATCGAAATCGGCCTGACGCCTAACCGCGGAGACTGTCTATCCATTGCTGGCTTGGCACGGGAGGTCGGCGCGATCTATGGCGTAGCAGTCAGTCCGGTGGATGTTGCAGCGGTGCCAGTTGGTCATGACGACTCGCGTCCAGTCGAGGTTTTTGCGCCTGCTGCATGTCCGCGTTACCTCGGGCGTATCATTCGAGACGTCGATCTGTCACGTCCGACGCCTATGTGGATGGTCGAGCGCCTGCGCCGTTCAGACATCCGCAGCATTGATGCGGTCGTCGATGTAACCAACTACGTAATGCTCGAACTGGGCCAGCCCCTGCATGCCTTTGATCTTGCCGAGATCAACGGTGGTATTCGGGTTCGAATGGCTGAAGAGGGCGAAAAGCTCGTCCTGCTCGACGGCCAGGAAATCACCCTGCGGGCGGACACTCTGGTTATCGCAGATCAGCAACGAGCGCTTGCGATCGCGGGTGTCATGGGTGGGGAGCATAGTGGCGTAACTGCATCTACGCAGAGCATTTTCCTGGAGAGCGCGTTCTTCGACACCATTGCGCTGGCTGGCAAAGCGCGTTCCTACGGTTTGCACACCGATGCGTCCCACCGCTACGAGCGCGGGGTCGATTCGCAGCTGGCGCGTCAGGCTATGGAGCGCGCAACAGGGTTGTTGCTGGCGATCGTCGGTGGTGAGGCTGGACCCATTGTCGAAGTAGTCAGCGAAAGTAATTTGCCTAAGGTAACGCCGGTCACGCTACGTACTGAGCGCATCACGCAGATGTTGGGCCTGGAAATGGACGGCACCGAGGTGGTACGCCTACTCACATCGTTGGGGTTGGCGGTGACCGAAGAGGCTGAAGGTCGTTGGCAGGTCAGTGTTCCAAGTCATCGTTTTGACATCGGCCTTGAAGTCGACCTGATCGAAGAGTTGGGGCGCCTGTATGGCTACGATCGCCTGCCGGTGCGCTATCCGCAAGCCCGCCTTGCGCCGGAAGCCAAGCCGGAAGCCCGCGCCGAGTTGCCACTGCTTCGTCGTCTGCTCGTGGCTCGTGGTTATCAGGAGGCGATCACCTACAGTTTCATTGATCCCAAGCTTTTCGAGCTGTTCAGTCCGGGCGTGAAGCCATTGGAGCTGGCCAACCCGATTTCTGCAGATATGGCCGCGATGCGCGCCTCGCTCTGGCCGGGCCTGGTCAAGGCATTGCAATACAACCTCAATCGACAGCAGTCGCGTGTGCGCCTGTTCGAGGCGGGGCTGCGTTTTGTCGGTCAGCTGCCAGAGCTTGAACAGGAGGCCATGCTGGCCGGTGTGGTGACGGGTAGCCGTGAGCCCGAGGGCTGGACGAATGTTCGCGAAGCGGTGGATTTCTTTGACGTCAAGGCAGATGTTGAAGCTCTACTGGCTAATGCCGGCAACGCCGGCGCTTATCGATTCGTCGCTGGAGAGCATCCGGCTTTGCACCCTGGGCAGACCGCACGTGTCGAGCGCGAAGGAACGCTGGTTGGGTTCGTAGGTAGTCTGCATCCTGAGTTGGCGGGCAAATTAGGGATCGATCAGCCTGTGTTCATGTTCGAACTCAAGCTCAGTGAGATCGCCGAGGGGCGGATGCCGTCCTTTGCAGAGCTGTCGCGTTTCCCCGAGGTGCGCCGCGATCTAGCTGTGTTGGTCGCGCGGGAAGTACCTGCTGAGGAAATCCTCACCTGCATTCGTCACGCTGCGGGCGACTATCTGACGGACCTCAAGCTATTTGATGTCTATCAGGGCAAAGGTATTGATCCTCTTAGCAAAAGTGTGGCAGTCGGCTTGACCTGGCAACACCCATCGCGCACTCTAAACGACGATGAGGTGAACGGTTCAATGCAGAAAATCCTCACCTCCCTGGAAGAAAGGTTCAATGCCACGTTAAGGAAATAGCGTATGGGGGCTCTGACGAAAGCTGAAATGGCAGAACGTCTGTATGAAGAGCTGGGCTTGAATAAGCGCGAGGCCAAGGAGTTGGTGGAGCTGTTTTTCGAGGAGATCCGCCAGGCGCTCGAGCATAACGAGCAGGTCAAGTTGTCCGGATTCGGCAACTTTGACCTGCGCGACAAGCGTCAGCGGCCCGGGCGAAATCCTAAAACAGGCGAGGAAATTCCTATCACGGCGCGTCGGGTAGTGACGTTCCGTCCCGGGCAGAAACTCAAAGCGAGAGTCGAGGCCTATGCTGGAACCAAGTCATAACGACGAGCTTCCGTCGATCCCCGGCAAGCGCTATTTCACCATTGGTGAAGTCAGCGAGCTTTGTGCTGTCAAGCCACATGTGCTGCGCTACTGGGAGCAGGAGTTTCCTCAGCTCAACCCGGTGAAGCGACGCGGCAACAGGCGGTACTACCAGCGTCAGGATGTCCTGATGATTCGTCAGATTCGAGCGCTTCTCTACGATCAGGGTTTCACCATTGGTGGTGCGAGGCAGCGTATGTCCGGCGAGGAGGCGCGCGACGATACCACTCAGTACAAGCAACTTATACGGCAGATGATTTCGGAGCTGGAAGAGGTCCTTCAGGTGCTGAGGAAATAGTTGATCTGGCATCTAAAAAACTTTCACATTTTCAGATGCTTAATGTATAGTTCGATCCGCTTTCAGCAGTGCTGATGGCGACAGTCGGGGCGTAGCGCAGCCTGGTAGCGCACTTGCATGGGGTGCAAGGGGTCGAGTGTTCGAATCACTCCGTCCCGACCAAATAGATCACCGAAAAAGGCCGGTTGCGAAAGCATCGGCCTTTTTCGTTGTGGGGCATTTTTCATCCTGCCGTCCTCCTCAGTTTCGTCAGCAGCGCCAGCCCTCTCGAATTCGCCGCCAATATTATTTTTGTTGGCTTATCGAGCAGCTTGCCCGGCTTGGCTATCGAGTAGTGGCTGGTAATGCTCTCGTTCTGAGGTCAAACAGGATCTTTCGGCGTTCCTCCGCCATGCTTGCGGCGCGAAGCCTGCGACCGAACGTGTGTTTCAGATCCTGCACGCGGCGATGCAAAAAAAACGGCGGGGCCGGTTACTTGAAGCGCTGCTCATGCATCGCGCCCGTCCTTTATTTGCCTTGCACTAGGCCGAGTCGTTCATTCGGACCATCAGCGTTATTCTCGCCATGCCTCTACTCTTTGACACTTGCTAACGAGGCAGTCTGATTACTGGAAGTCGCGGCTACGCACATCGAGCCCGGTAAGCAGAGGCGTGAGGTCGCTCAGGCGGCCGGCGATGAGATGTCGTACGCCGCTGGCCGACTCCAGATGGCCATCCACACGAAGCAGTTGCGACTGGATCAGCGGTCGCCTCTGGCGCTCGGCCAGGTCGCGCCATACCACCACGTTGACCATGCCGAACTCGTCTTCCAGGGTGACGAAGATGACACCGCTGGCGGTCTGTGGGCGTTGTCGGCCGATCACCAGGCCGGCAATGCTGACCGGGCGGCCATGCTCGATCATGGCCAGTTCCCGTGAGCTGCGGCAGCGCCGGGCCTTGAGCTCATCTCGTAGCAAGGCCAGGGGGTGTGGTCCCAGCGTCGTGCCAAGGGTCGCGTAGTCGTTGAGCAGGTCTTCGCTCACCGAAGGCAGCGGCAGATTGATGGGCGTTTCCTCCGTTGCGGGCAGGCTGGCGAACAGCGGCAGCTGTGGTTCGACTCCGGCGACGGCCCAGCGTGCTCGATGTCGATGGCCGGCCAGGCCGCGGAGGACGCCTGCATCGGCGAGCTGCTCACGCGCACGCGGTTCGAGCTCGGCGCGAAGGCACAGGTCATGGATATTCGTGAATGGCTGGCGTTGGCGTGCGGCTTCGATGCGCCGGGCATCGGCTTCCCGAAAGCTGCGCACCATGCGTAGCCCCAGGCGGATTGCCGGTTGCTCCTGGCTGCATGGCTCAAGACTGCAATCCCAGCCGCTGTGGCGAACGTCCACCGGGCGGATTTCCAGCCCGTGGCGGCGGGCGTCCTGGAGAATCTGGTCAGGGTTGTAAAAGCCCATCGGCCAGCTGTTGATCAGTGCGCAGGCAAACGCCGCCGGTTCGTGGCGTTTCAGCCAGCAGCTGGCATAGGTGAGCAGGGCAAAACTCGCAGCGTGCGATTCGGGAAAACCGTAGCTGCCGAACCCTTTGATCTGCTCGAAGATCCGCGCGATGAAGTCGGGCTGATAGCCTTTAGCGAGCATGCGCTCGGTCAGCCGCACGCGGTGGGGCTCCAGGCTGCCATGGCGCTTCCAGGCGGCCATGGCACGGCGCAGCTTGTCGGCCTCGTCTGGAGTGTATTCGGCCGCCACGATCGCCAGTTCCATCACCTGTTCCTGAAAAAGGGGCACGCCAAGGGTGCGCTCGAACACCGGTTTCAGTTCTTCGGACGGGTAATCCACATCTTCTTCCTTATTACGTCGGCGCAGGTACGGATGCACCATGTCGCCCTGGATCGGCCCGGGGCGGACGATGGCGACCTGAATGACCAGGTCGTAGAAGGTCTTCGGGCGCAGGCGCGGCAGCATGGCCATCTGTGCTCGTGATTCGATCTGGAAGACGCCGATCGTGTCGGCCCGGCTGATCATCTCGTAGGTGGGCTTGTCCTCCGCGGGCAGCGTGGCGATGGTCCAGCGCGTGCCGCGATAATGTTCGATCAGGTCGAAACAGCGGCGTATCGCGCTGAGCATGCCCAGTGCCAGCACGTCGACCTTGAGCAGGCCTACCGCATCGAGGTCGTCCTTGTCCCACTGAATCACCGTGCGGTCGGCCATGCTGGCATTCTCGATCGGCACCAGGGTGTCGAGCGGCTGCTCGGAGATCACGAAGCCGCCAGGGTGCTGGGACAGGTGGCGGGGGAAGCCGATAAGCGCATCGGTCAGTACCAGAACTCGGCGCAGAACCGGATTATCGGGGTCGAAGCCGGCTTCGCGCAGCTGCGAGTCGTCGGGTATGTGCTCACTCCAGCGCCCACAGCAGCCGGCCAGGGCGTTGATCTGGTCGGGTGGCAGGCCCAGGGCCTTGGCGACATCCCGCAGGGCGCCAGTGGCGCGGTAGCTGCTGGCGACGGCGGTGAGGGCGGCACGATTGCGCCCGTAGCGCTGAAAGACGTACTGGATGACTTCCTCGCGCCGGTCGTGCTCGAAATCCACGTCGATATCGGGCGGCTCGTTGCGTTCGCGGGAGAGGAAACGCTCGAACAACAGTTTGCTGCGCACCGGGTCGAGCTCGGTGATACCCAGCACGAAGCAGACGCTCGAGTTGGCCGCCGAGCCCCGACCCTGGCAGAGAATGCCCTGTTCTCGGGCGAAGCGGACGATGTCGTGCACGGTCAGGAAATAGCTTTCGTAATGCAGATCGGCGATCAGCTCCAGTTCATGTTCGAGCTGCGCGCGGGCCTTTTCCGGAATGCCGTCCGGCCAGCGCCAGCGTGCGCCATCCTCGACCAGCTTGCGCAACCATGAGGTGGTGTCATGTCCAGGCGGGACCAGTTCGTGGGGGTAGTGATATTTCAGCTGGTCGAGCTGGAAATGGCAGCGCTGGCTGATGCGAAGGGTTTCGGCGAGCAGTTCGGCTGGATAGAGCTGGGCCAGCTCCTCGCGCGACCGCAGGTGGCGTTCGCCATTGGGAAAGAGATGGCGTCCGGCCTCTGCCACCGGCAGATGGTGGCGGATGGCGGTCATGCAGTCTTGTAAGGCCCGACGACCGCGGGCATG
Organism: Stutzerimonas stutzeri RCH2; assembly: GCF_000327065.1. Taxonomy (NCBI): domain Bacteria; kingdom Pseudomonadati; phylum Pseudomonadota; class Gammaproteobacteria; order Pseudomonadales; family Pseudomonadaceae; genus Stutzerimonas; species Stutzerimonas stutzeri. The sequence continues at coordinate 2,092,143 of NC_019936.1, forward strand.
CATGTGTACGTCGCCACAGGCCACGGCGGATATGCCCAGGCGTGAAGCCTGGGTCAGGGATTGCCGCAGCTGCAGCGCGTCGTCCGGCCCCCGATGCAGTTCGATGCCAAGCCACAGCCGCTCGCGAAAACGATCGAGCAGCCAGCGGCCTTCGGCATCGGCGCCGTCGTGGTCGGGCAGCCAGATCGCCAGCAGCCCCTCCAGCGGCCAGTCGCGCAGGTCTTCGCGCAGCGCCTGGTACCGACCTTTTTCGGCCCTTCGGCGGGCGCGGGTGATCAGCTGGCACAGGGCCTGGTAGCCGGTCAGGTTTTCCACCAGCAAGACCAGTTTGGGCCCGCCCTCGATCTGCAGCTCGCTGCCAATGATCAGCGGCAGGCCGGTGTCCTTCGAGGCCTGCCAGGCGCGCACGATACCGGCCAGGCTGCATTCGTCGGTGATTGCCAGAGCGTCATAGCCCTGGCGTTTGGCGCGTTCGAAGAGTTCGCGCGCGCTGGATGCACCCCGCTGGAAGCTGAAGTTGGACAGGCAGTGCAGCTCGGCATATTCGGTGTTCATGCGAACCAGCCATGCAGCAGCAGGGGCCCTCCGGTGAGGGCGCGAAACGCCCAGCCCTGTTGGCCGGTAGCGGTTTGCACCCGGTAGTAGTCGCGTCGCGCGTCGCCACCATCCCACCAGCCGGACTCGATGCGCTCGGGGCCAGCCAGGGTGAGCAGACCCTCTTCGCGCAAGGGCTGCGGGGTACTCAGCAGCCAGCCGGGGCGCAAACCTACTTGAGGCAAGGGTTCGGTGTGGGCGAGGCTGCTTTCCCGCCAGGCGCATTCCGGGCGGTGGTCCGCTCGTGCGCTCAGCGAGACCACGGCCTCGTCGCCCAGTCGAGCGCGGAGGCGTTCGCGCAGTTGCTCCCAGGACACATTTTCCTGCGGGCGCTCGTCGAACAGGGCCTGATGGGCCGGCGTGAAGGCTGGCAGATCACGAGCCAGCAGACGCACGGCCAGGACGGGGGCCGGCAGTTGCAGGTGCTCGAGGCGGCCGCGGGTCAGTTCGAACAGCATGGCGGGCTCGCGTTCGGTACTGAGCAGGCCGACCGCTACCTCGCTGTCGGGCAGGGTGCGATGTTCCAGGTACAGGCTGAAACGCTGGACTCCGCTGTCCCGTCCGGCGAGAAAGGTGGCCAGGTCGGCGGTCAGTCTGCGCAATGGAAACAGCAGAGCCTGATGGGACTCGACCTCGAAATTCAGTTCGATGCGGGTGTCGAAGACATCCGGCGGGCGGTAGAACTCCAGAGGCAGCGGCCGATGCCCGAGCAGGGTGTCGAGCTGGGCCAGCACTTCGGCCGGGAAGCGTCTGGCCAGGCTGTCGCGCGGCAGGGCGAGCAGTTGATGAAGATGGCGCAGGCCCATGCGTAGCAGCGATGTGCTCACTTCGCGTGGCAGGCCGAGGCGCTCGACCGGCAATCCCCCTAGCGCCTGATGCAGCGTGGCTGTATCGGTCACAGCCAGCCCGTCATGGACATTGGCGAGGATGCGCGCGGCCGCCGGGTTGGGCGCCAGGGTGATGCGGTGGCGGAAGCCCAGGGCCGTGAGTTCCTCGCGCAGACGCGTCTCGAATCGTGGCCAGGGGCCGAACAGGCCGAGGCTGGAATGCACCTCCAACAGCAGGCAGCGCGGGTAGTACAGGCTGACCTGGGCGCTGTAGCTGTAACCCCAGGCCGCCAGAAACCGCTGCCAGCGTTCGATCATCAGTGGGTCGTAGTCGGTGGTGGCGAAGTCATGGGTCAATGCCTGGGCTGCGATCAGCGATTGCCCTGGCTTGAGGCCGAGCTTGCGGGCGGCTGCGTTGACGGCCTGCAGCACGCGGCGCTGTGGCGGGCCGGCGAGCAGAGCCAGCGGTGCGTCGGCGTCGTCGCGGTGGCGCAAAACGCCGTCCATGGCCAGTTGCGGCAGCAGAATGCAGGCCCAGAGCATCGTCACACCTATTGCCAAGCGCTGGCTGGTAGCGGCCGGGCCGGAGCCAGGCCACCGCGGCACTTGATGACCCGCAGCTGCACCGGCTGTGCTTCCAGTGTCAGGCGCAATGCTGCGGGCGACGGATTTTCCGCTTCGCGCAGCGGGCGATAGGCAAAGGCCAGGGTCTGGCCGGTTTCGGCGGCTATCTGCAATCGCCGCAGGGCGCGGTCGTCGGCCTGCCGTGGCCAGCACAGTACGGCGGCGCAACTGCCGGAGCGCAGGCACTGTTCGGCGCTCCACAAGGCATCGCGGTCCTTGGCCTGGACGATGACCAGATGGCGCAGATCCACGCCAGCCGCCAGCCAGGCCTGGGGGCAGGGACGATGGGGCGGGGCGACCAGCACGACACGTTCGCCTGCGCTGGTCAGCCTGGCGAGCGTCGGCCACAGCAGGCGTAGCTCGCCGATCCCTGGGGCTGCGAAAAGGATTTCGCTGAGTGCCGAATCCGGCCAGCCGCCAGCGGGCAAGAGCGCATCCAGCATGGCATGTCCGGTCGGTTGGGCCGCCGTAGGAGATGCAACGGGCTGGCCACGCCAGATGCGGCGAGCATCCAGCAGGCGGTCAAGGGCGACCACGGAAGACATGAGAGAAATATCCGAATAACTGTATATAGATACAGTATTAGGGTGACCAGGTCTGGTCAAGTTGGCTCGGATGGACGAGCGTATCCGGTGGGGCTGCTGACGGGTCGAGCGGCGCTGCCTGGGGAAAACAGCGAGAGCCAGGCATCAATAACCGTCGCTTGTACTTGGAAAATCAGTGCATTAGCATTCGCGCCCGGGATTAAGGCCGCAGTGCCTCTATTTGCTATTCCCCGGCCATATCGAAATAGAAAGCCCGGTTCGCCCGCGATCCGGGCTTTTTCTTTGCTGTGCGGGGCGCATGATGGTCCTGTATCGACGAAGCTGAACGAGGGAAATGCCATGCGCGAGCGTTTGTTGGCTACGGAAAAGGTTAAGTCGATCGAATGGCTGGACGGGCGCCTGAATCTGCTCGATCAGCGCAAGCTTCCCGTCGAAGAAGTTTGGTGCAGTTATGATTCCGCCGCGTCGATCGCTGCGGCGATCCGGGATATGGTCGTGCGCGGCGCGCCGGCAATCGGAATCAGCGCTGCCTATGCCCTGGTCCTTGCCGTGCGTGTCCGTATCGCCGATGGCGGTGATTGGCGGCAGGCGCTGGAGGAGGACTTCAAGGTGCTGGCCGACTCCCGTCCCACCGCGGTCAATCTGTTCTGGGCGCTGAATCAGATGCGCGAACGGCTGGAGCGCCTCAAGCCGGGTGAAGACCCGTATGCAGCGCTGGAAGCCCAGGCCATTTCGATCCATGACAGCGATCGCGAGGCAAATCTGGCGATGGCGCAATTTGGCGTCGACCTCATTCGCCGGCATCAGGGCAGTCCGCAGAACCTGCTCACCCATTGCAATACCGGGGCACTGGCGACCGGCGGTTTTGGTACGGCGCTCGGAGTCATCCGTGCGGCGCATCTCGAGGGGCTGGTGGAGCGGGTATACGTCGATGAAACTCGGCCGTGGTTGCAGGGCTCTCGGCTGACGGCCTGGGAGCTGCTCGGTGATGGTGTTCCGGCTATGGTGAATGCTGACTCGGCGGCTGCTCATCTGATGAAATCCAGAGGCATTTCCTGGGTGATCGTCGGTGCGGATCGCATCACCGCCAATGGCGATGTGGCGAACAAGATTGGCACCTACCAGCTTGCGGTCCTGGCGATGCACCACGGCGTGCGTTTCATGGTGGTGGCGGCAAGTTCGACCATCGACATGGCGTTGGAGAGTGGCGAAGAGATCCAGATCGAGGAACGCGCCGGCAGCGAGCTGCTTGAGGTCAATGGTCAGCGCTTCGCGGCTGATGTTGAGGCATTCAATCCGGTGTTCGACGTGACGCCGGCCGACCTCATCGACGCCATCGTCACCGAGAAAGGTGTGGTCGAGCGCCCGAACGCCGCGAAGCTGGCTGAGCTGATGAGCCGCAAACGGCTGCACTGAGCAACGGTCGATCGCGCTCGGGCGTGGTGTGCAAGCCGGTTTTGCTCCGTGCAAGGCTCAGTTTATAGCAGTCGTCTGTGTTACCATCCCGCGCTTATTACAGGACCCTGCTGACTATAAGGAACCAGGCTTCCATGGGCGAACTGGCCAAAGAAATCCTCCCGGTCAATATCGAAGACGAGCTCAAGCAGTCCTACCTTGATTACGCCATGAGCGTGATCATTGGCCGTGCGCTGCCGGACGCGCGCGATGGCCTGAAACCGGTACACCGCCGCGTGCTGTTCGCCATGAGCGAGCTTGGCAATGACTGGAACAAGCCGTACAAGAAATCCGCCCGTGTGGTCGGTGACGTGATCGGTAAGTACCACCCGCACGGTGACTCGGCGGTATACGACACCATCGTGCGTATGGCGCAGCCGTTTTCGCTGCGCTACATGCTGGTCGACGGCCAGGGCAACTTCGGTTCGGTCGACGGCGACAGCGCTGCAGCGATGCGTTACACCGAAGTGCGCATGGCCAAGCTGGCCCATGAGCTGCTGGCCGACCTGGAGAAGGAAACCGTCGACTGGGTGCCCAACTACGACGGCACCGAGCAGATCCCGGCGGTCATGCCGACCAAGGTTCCCAACCTGCTGGTAAACGGCTCCAGCGGTATTGCGGTAGGCATGGCAACCAACATCCCGCCGCATAACCTGGGCGAAGTCATCGATGGTTGCCTGGCGCTGATCGACAACGCCGATATCACCATCGACGAACTCATGCAGTTCATCCCTGGCCCCGATTTCCCCACAGCCGGCATCATCAACGGTCGTGCTGGCATCATCGAGGCCTACCGCACCGGCCGCGGGCGCATCTATATCCGTGCGCGTGCCGATATCGAAGATATCGACAAGGTCGGCGGCCGCCAGCAGATCGTCATCACCGAGCTGCCTTACCAGCTGAACAAGGCACGGCTGATCGAGAAGATCGCCGAGCTGGTGAAAGAGAAGAAGATCGAAGGCATCACCGAGTTGCGTGACGAGTCCGACAAGGACGGCATGCGCGTGGTCATCGAGCTGCGCCGCGGCGAAGTGCCCGAGGTGATCCTCAACAACCTCTATGCGCAGACCCAGCTGCAGAGCGTCTTCGGTATCAACGTGGTCGCGCTCATCGATGGCCAGCCGCGCACGCTGAACCTCAAAGAGCTGCTGGAAGCCTTCGTTCGCCACCGTCGCGAAGTCGTCACCCGCCGTACCGTCTATGAGCTGCGCAAGGCGCGCGAGCGTGGCCACATTCTTGAGGGGCAGGCGGTCGCGCTGTCCAACATCGATCCGGTCATCGCGGTGATCAAGGCTTCGCCAACTCCAGCCGAGGCCAAGGATGCGCTGATTTCCACTGCCTGGGAATCGAGCGCCGTCGAGGCGATGGTAGAGCGCGCAGGGGCTGATGCCTGTCGTCCGGAAGGTCTCGATCCGCAGTTCGGGTTGCGTGATGGCAAGTACTTCCTTTCGCCAGAGCAGGCCCAGGCGATTCTCGATCTTCGTCTGCACCGCCTGACCGGTCTCGAGCACGAGAAGCTGCTCAGCGAGTACCAGGAAATTCTCACCCAGATCGGCGAGCTGATCCGCATCCTGACCAATCCGGTTCGCCTGATGGAAGTCATCCGCGAAGAACTGGAAGGCGTGAAGCGCGATTTCGGCGATGCACGGCGCACCGAGATTCTCGAGTCGCGTCTGGACCTGACGCTGGCGGACCTGATCACCGAAGAAGAGCGCGTCGTCACCATCTCGCATGGTGGTTATGCCAAGTCGCAACCGCTGGCCGCCTACCAGGCGCAGCGCCGTGGTGGTCGCGGCAAGGCTGCGACTGGGGTGAAGGAAGAGGATTACGTCGAGCATCTACTGGTTGCCAACAGCCATACCACGCTGCTGCTGTTCTCCAGCAAGGGCAAGGTGTACTGGCTGAAGACCTACGAGATTCCCGAAGCATCGCGTACTTCGCGTGGCCGCCCGCTGGTCAACCTGCTGCCGCTCGACGAGGGCGAGCGCATTACCGCGATGCTTCAGGTCGATCTGGAAGCGCTGCGCAAACAGGCCGCCGAAGGTGAGGACGATCTGGACGACGCGGAAGGCCTGGTCATCGAGCACGATGATGCGGACGAGGTCGAAAGCGATGACGCCGACAGCGACGAGAAAGACGAGCCGACCGGCTCCTACATTTTCATGGCTACTGCCAATGGCACGGTCAAGAAGACACCGCTGGTGCAGTTCAGCCGGCCGCGTACGTCCGGCCTGATCGCGCTCAAGCTGGAAGAGGGCGATACCCTGATCGCCGCAGCCGTGACCGATGGCGCCCAGGAAGTGATGATGTTCTCCGATGGCGGCAAGGTCATCCGCTTCAAGGAAAGCAAGGTGCGCATCATGGGGCGTAATGCTCGCGGTGTGCGCGGTATGCGTCTGCCCGAAGGGCAGCGCATCATTTCCATGCTGATCCCGGAGACGGGCGCGCAGATTCTCACCGCGTCCGTGCGTGGCTACGGCAAGCGCACCGCGATGGAAGAGTTCCCGCGTCGCGGCCGTGGCGGCCAGGGCGTCATCGCCATGGTCACCAACGAGCGCAACGGTCCGTTGGTAGGCGCTGTGCAGGTGCTCGAGGGCGAGGAGATCATGCTGATTTCCGATCAGGGCACGCTCGTGCGGACCCGCGTCGACGAGGTGTCATCGCTGGGCCGCAATACTCAGGGTGTCACCCTGATCAAGCTGAGCAAGGGCGAGCATCTGGTAGGCCTGGAGCGCGTGCAGGAGCCATCCGAGGAAGACGTGCTGGAAGACATCGAAGCGCTGCTCGATGACGACGCTCTCGAGAAGGAAATGCCTGTGCTCAGCACCGAGCCGAGCGAGGATGAACTGCTCGGCGGGGCTGGCGACGTATCTCCGGATGTGGTGCCGACAGACGACGAAGACTGATCGGCGAAAGCAATCCGCAAACAGGTGGTAGCGCGGTGGTCGGTAGAGGTACCGGTCGCCGCGCCGCGGGAATCAACATCGAGCAAGAGCGAGAGAACAGCAGTGAGCAAACGCGCCTTTAACTTCTGTGCCGGTCCGGCTGCGCTTCCCGAAGCCGTCCTTCAGCGCGCCCAGGCGGAGCTTCTCGACTGGCATGGCAAGGGCCTGTCGGTCATGGAGATGAGTCACCGTAGCGACGAATACACCGCCATCGCCGAAAAGGCCGAGCAGGATCTGCGCGACCTGCTGGCGATTCCGTCGAACTACAAGGTGCTGTTCCTCCAGGGGGGCGCCAGCCAGCAGTTTGCAGAGATTCCGCTGAATCTGCTGCCGGAAGATGGAGTTGCGGACTATATCGATACGGGTATCTGGTCACGCAAGGCGATCGAAGAAGCCCGTCGTTTCGGCAACGTCAACGTCGCGGCCAGCGCCAAACCCCTCGATTACTTCGCGATCCCGGGGCAGAACGACTGGCAGCTCAGCGAGCGCGCTGCGTACCTGCACTACGCGAGCAACGAAACCATTGGCGGCCTGCAGTTCGACTGGGTCCCTGAGGTTGGCGATACACCGCTGGTCGTCGACATGTCCTCGGACATTCTGTCGCGGACCATCGACGTGTCGAAGTTCGGCCTGATCTACGCCGGTGCGCAGAAGAACATCGGGCCGTCGGGCCTAGTGGTCGTCATCGTTCGTGAAGACCTGCTTGGTCGCGCGCGTTCCGCCTGCCCGACCATGCTCGACTACAAGATCGCCGCGGATAACGGCTCTATGTACAACACACCGGCAACCTTTTCCTGGTACCTCTCGGGGCTGGTCTTCGAGTGGCTGAAGGAGCAGGGCGGCGTCGAGGCGATGGAACAGCGCAACCGCGCGAAGAAGGACATGCTCTACGGCGCCATCGATGCCAGCGATTTCTACACCAATCCCATCGCCGTCAACGCGCGTTCGTGGATGAACGTGCCGTTCCGTCTGGCCGACGAGCGTTTGGACAAGTCGTTCCTGGCCGGTGCCGACGCGCGCGGCCTGTTGAACCTCAAAGGTCATCGCTCCGTGGGCGGCATGCGCGCATCGATCTACAACGCTGTCGGTCTGGACGCGGTCGAAGCGCTGGTGGCCTACATGGCCGAGTTCGAGAAGGAGCACGGCTGATGAGCGACGCCGATCAGCTGAAGGCCCTGCGGGTTCGAATCGACAGTCTCGACGAGCGCATTCTTGACCTGATCAGCGAGCGCGCCCGCTGCGCCCAGGAGGTTGCCCGGGTCAAGACGGCGGCGCTGGCCGAAGGCGAGTCGGCGGTGTTCTATCGTCCGGAGCGCGAAGCCTGGGTGCTCAAGCACATCATGGAGCTCAACCGCGGGCCGCTCGACAACGAGGAGATGGCGCGTCTGTTCCGCGAGATCATGTCGTCCTGCCTGGCCCTGGAGCAGCCGCTCCGGGTCGCCTATCTCGGTCCGGAAGGTACGTTCTCTCAGGCCGCGGCGCTCAAGCACTTCGGCCATGCGGTGATCAGCACGCCGATGGCGGCCATCGACGAAGTATTCCGTGAGGTTGTGGCGGGGGCCGTGAATTTCGGCGTAGTGCCGGTGGAGAACTCCACCGAAGGCGCGGTCAATCACACGCTGGATAGCTTCCTCGAACACGACATCGTGATCTGCGGCGAGGTGGAGTTGCGTATCCATCATCATCTGCTGGTGGGTGAGACGACCAAGACTGATCGGATCACGCGCATCTACTCCCATGCGCAATCGCTGGCGCAGTGTCGTAAGTGGCTTGATGCCCACTACCCGAATGTCGAACGCGTAGCGGTTTCCAGCAATGCGGATGCGGCCAAGCGGGTCAAGAGCGAGTGGAATTCGGCGGCTATCGCCGGAGACATGGCTGCCCAGCTCTACGGTCTGACCAAGCTGGCCGAGAAGATCGAGGATCGCCCGGACAACTCCACGCGCTTCCTGATCATTGGCAGCCAGGAAGTGCCGCCGACCGGCGATGACAAGACTTCGATCATCGTCTCGATGCGCAACAAGCCAGGGGCCTTGCATGAGCTACTGGTGCCATTCCATGCCAACGGCATCGACTTGACCCGCATCGAAACACGGCCATCGCGCAGCGGCAAATGGACCTACGTGTTCTTCATCGACTTCCTCGGCCATCATCAGGATCCGCTGATCAAGGATGTGCTGGAGAAGATCGGTCAGGAAGCCGTAGCGCTGAAAGTGTTGGGCTCCTATCCCAAAGCAGTCCTTTGATATTGCGGCTTCAGGCTGCGGTGGCGGGGGACAGGCGGGCGGCTTGTACCAGCTGCCAGAGGCCTGCAGCCTGAGGCTTATTTATGAGTTGTGATTACCTTGCTTTGGCTCAGCCGGGCGTGCAGAAGCTGTCTCCCTATGTACCGGGTAAGCCGGTTGACGAGCTGGCACGCGAGCTGAATTTGGACCCTGCTGGAATCGTCAAGCTTGCCAGCAACGAAAACCCGCTGGGACCAAGCCCGAAAGTACTTGATGCGATCAGGGCTGAGCTTTCGGAGCTGACCCGCTACCCGGACGGTAACGGTTTCGCGCTAAAGCAGCGGCTCGCCGAACGCTATTCGGTTGGCATCAATCAGGTCACCCTGGGCAACGGCTCCAATGACATTCTTGAGCTGATTGCGCGCGCCTATCTGGCGCCCGGGCTCAACGCCGTGTTCAGCGAGCATGCCTTCGCTGTCTATCCGATTGCCACGCAAGCGGTCGGTGCCGAGGGGCGTGCCGTGCCGGCAAAGAACTGGGGCCACGATCTCGACGCAATGGCGGCGGCCATCGACGAAAACACCCGAGTGGTTTTTGTCGCCAACCCCAACAATCCGACCGGAACCTGGTTCGATGCTGCTGCGCTGGGCGGATTTCTCGCTCGCGTACCGGAGCATGTCCTGGTGGTGCTGGATGAGGCCTATATCGAATATGCCGAAGGTCAGGAGCTGCCTGATGGGCTGGCGTTCCTCGCCGACTATCCCAATCTGCTGGTTTCGCGCACCTTCTCCAAGGCCTATGGCCTGGCGGCCCTGCGCGTCGGCTACGCCATCAGCTCGCCAGTGATCGCCGACGTACTGAACCGTGTCAGGCAGCCATTCAACGTGAATAGTCTGGCGCTGGCGGCGGCTTGCGCAGCGCTGGATGACGTCGATTATCTGCTTGCCAGCCGCAAGGCGAATGATGCCGGAATGCTTCAGCTGGAAACGGGTTTCCGTCAGCTGGGGCTGGAGTGGATTCCTTCTCGGGGCAATTTCATCGCGGTGGATTTCGCCCGCGATGCTACTCCGATCAACCAGGCGTTATTGCGAGAAGGGGTGATTGTGCGTCCTGTGGCCGGATACGGTATGCCAACCTTCCTGCGTGTCTCAATTGGCACCGAGCAGGAAAATGCACGCTTTCTCGATGTGCTGCGCCAGGTACTCGCTCAGTGAATCACGCTCGTCACGCGCAACAGCCTTCGCCGATTTTGAATCGCCTGGTGGTGATCGGCCTTGGCCTGATTGGCGGCTCGTTCGCCAAGGGCTTGCGTGAGGCTGGCCTTTGTCGCGAGGTGGTCGGCTTCGATCTGGATGCGCGCTCGCGGGAGCTGGCTGTCGAACTGGGTGTGGTTGATCGTTGCGCCGACACGCTCGCCGAGGCTTGTCATGGGGCTGACGTAATCCAGCTTGCGACGCCTATCCTTGCGCTGGAGCGGTTGCTCGGTGAGCTGGCGAAGCTCGAACTGGGCGGGGCCGTGATCACCGACGTCGGTAGCGCCAAGGGTAATGTGGTGCGCTGTGCGCGCAATGTTTTCGGCGAAATGCCGTCCCGTTTCGTTCCTGGTCATCCCATTGCGGGCTCTGAACTTAGTGGCGTGACGGCGGCAAACAGCACGCTGTTTCGGCGGCACAAGGTCATCCTCACGCCGTTGGAGAATACCGATCCACAAGCGCTCGCGCTGGTGACTAAGCTTTGGTCGGCACTCGGTGCTGACGTCGAGCACATGGGCGTCGCGCATCACGACGAAGTGCTGGCTGCCACCAGTCATCTGCCTCACCTGCTGGCCTTCGGTCTGGTTGATTCGCTCGCCAAGCGCCATGAGAATCTAGAAATCTTCCGTTACGCGGCAGGTGGCTTTCGCGATTTCACCCGTATCGCTGGTAGCGATCCGGTGATGTGGCACGACATCTTTCTCGCCAATCGCGAGGCCGTGCTGCACACCCTGGACGATTTTCGTGCCGACCTCGACGCGCTGCGCGCCGCGGTCGATGAAGGAGACGGGCACCGGTTGTTGGGCGTGTTTACACGTGCCAAGGCGGCCCGGGAACATTTCAGTAAAATACTGGCTCGCCGAGCCTATGTGGACGTTATGCATTCCAATGACCTCGTTTTCCTCGCCAATCCCGGCGGCAGCCTGACTGGCCATCTTCGCGTTCCGGGCGACAAATCCATTTCTCACCGTTCGATCATGCTTGGCTCCCTGGCCGAAGGCACGACTGAAGTAGAAGGTTTCCTCGAGGGCGAGGACGCCCTGGCTACCATTCAGGCGTTCCGGGACATGGGCGTCGTCATCGAGGGGCCGCATCAGGGTCGCGTGACCGTCCATGGTGTCGGTCTGCACGGTCTCAAGGCTCCGCCCGGGCCGATCTATCTGGGCAATTCCGGAACCTCCATGCGGTTGCTGTCCGGTCTGCTCGCTGCGCAACCGTTCGATACGACGCTGACGGGTGATGCGTCTCTGTCCAAGCGGCCGATGAATCGCGTCGCCAAGCCGTTGCGCGAGATGGGTGCGGTCATCGAGACGGCTCCCGACGGACGGCCTCCGCTGACCATTCGTGGTGGTCAGCGTCTGTCTGGCATGCATTACGAGATGCCGATGGCCAGCGCCCAGGTCAAGTCCTGCCTGTTGCTGGCTGGTCTGTATGCCGCCGGCCAGACTTCGGTCACCGAGCCGGCCCCGACGCGCGACCATACCGAGCGCATGCTGCGCGGCTTCGGCTATCCGGTGACCGTCAAGGGCAGCACTGCGCTCGTCGAACCCGGACATAAGCTGCAGGCGACCCATATCGAGGTGCCGGCAGATATCTCTTCGGCGGCGTTCTTCATGGTTGCGGCGAGCATCGCTCAAGGCTCGGAAATTGTGCTCGAGCACGTTGGTGTAAATCCTACCCGTACCGGTGTGATCGACATCCTTAAACTGATGGGTGGCGACATCTCTCTGGAGAATCCACGCGAGGTGGGCGGCGAGCCAGTGGCGGACATCCGTGTGCGTGGTGCGCAGCTCAAGGGTATCGATATTCCTGAAGATCTGGTTCCGCTGGCGATCGACGAGTTCCCGGTGCTCTTCGTGGCTGCGGCTTGTGCGGAAGGTCGTACCACCTTGCGCGGTGCCGAGGAGTTGCGGGTCAAGGAATCTGACCGCATCCAGGTCATGGCGGACGGGCTGCAGACACTGGGCGTCAAGGCTGAACCGACTCCGGACGGAATTGTCATCGAAGGTGGCGCGATTGGTTCCGGTGAGGTCTGGGCGCATGGCGATCACCGTATCGCCATGTCCTTCAGCGTGGCTGCGCTCCGCGCCAGCGGTCCGGTCCGTATCCACGACTGTGCCAACGTGGCGACGTCGTTCCCCAACTTCCTCGCCTTGGCGCAGCGCGCCGGCATGCAGGTTCATTCGGAGGGCGATTCATGATCAGGCCTGTTCCGGTCATCACCATCGACGGTCCGAGTGGCTCGGGTAAGGGGACGGTTGCAGCGTTGCTCGCTGGCAAGCTGGGCTGGAATTTCCTCGACTCCGGTGCCTTGTATCGTCTGCTGGCCTTTGCGGCGCGTAACCATGGTGTTGATCTGACCAACGAAGAGGCGCTGAAAGTGCTCGCCGAGCACCTTGATGTCCAGTTCGGCGCCGCTCGTGACGGTCACGGCATGATCATTACGCTCGAAGGAGAGGAGGTTACCGAAGCCATTCGCAATGAAAGCGTTGGCGCCGGTGCATCTCAGGTGGCGGCGTTGCCGGTGGTTCGCACGGCTTTGTTGCAGCGGCAGAAAGCCTTCCGCGAAGCGCCTGGGCTGGTCGCCGACGGGCGTGACATGGGCACCGTGGTTTTCCCCGATGCACCATTGAAGATATTTCTCACCGCCAGCGCCGAGGAGCGTGCTCGTCGGCGGTACTTGCAGTTGAAGGCGCGGGGCGATGATGTTAATCTCGCGAGTCTTCTTGAGGAGATCCGGGAGCGCGACGAGCGCGACACCCAACGTGCGGTGGCACCGCTGAAGCCGGCAGACGATGCCATTCAACTGGATTCCACTACACTCTCCATCGAAGAAGTGCTGCAAAAGATTCTGAGCGAAGTCGCCGACCGCGATTTGGCTGGATGATCGGAACGCCGAAAGGCGGCCAAACGGACTCGAGACACACTCAGCCCAGGCTGCGAGTGTCGGAGCCGTTAACAAGGAGGCATGTGGGAGACCAGATCCAGTCCCACAGGCCTTTTTTTATATGAATGAACCCACATTGTCTGGAATGTGGAGATTGGGCGGATCCTCGCCTGAAAACAGCAGGAATCAACATGAGCGAAAGCTTCGCAGAACTTTTTGAAGAAAGCCTTAAATCCCTCGACATGCAGCCGGGTGCCATCATCACCGGCATCGTGGTCGACATCGATGGTGACTGGGTCACCGTGCATGCCGGCCTCAAGTCCGAGGGCGTCATCCCGGTCGAGCAGTTCTACAACGAGCAGGGCGAGCTGACCATCAAGGTGGGTGACGAGGTCCACGTTGCTCTGGACGCGGTTGAAGATGGCTTTGGCGAAACCAAGCTGTCCCGTGAAAAAGCCAAGCGCGCGGAATCCTGGATTGTTCTGGAAGCGGCTTTCGCTGCAGAAGAAGTGGTCAAGGGCGTCATCAACGGCAAAGTCAAAGGTGGCTTCACCGTCGACGTCAACGGTATTCGTGCGTTCCTGCCGGGTTCGCTGGTCGATGTCCGCCCTGTGCGCGACACCACCCACCTGGAAGGCAAAGAGCTCGAGTTCAAGGTCATCAAGCTGGACCAGAAGCGCAACAACGTTGTCGTTTCCCGCCGCAGCGTGCTGGAAGCCGAGAACAGCGCCGAGCGCGAAGCTCTGCTCGAGTCCCTGCAGGAAGGTCAGCAGGTCAAGGGTATCGTCAAGAACCTCACCGACTACGGTGCGTTCGTTGACCTGGGCGGCGTCGATGGTCTGCTGCACATCACCGACATGGCCTGGAAGCGTATCAAGCATCCGTCCGAGATCGTCAACGTTGGCGACGAGATCGATGTCAAGGTGCTGAAGTTCGACCGCGAGCGCAACCGCGTATCGCTGGGTCTGAAGCAGCTGGGCGAAGACCCATGGGTTGCCATCAAGGCTCGCTACCCAGAAGGTACCCGCGTTCAGGCTCGCGTCACCAATCTCACCGACTACGGCTGCTTCGCCGAGCTGGAAGAGGGCGTCGAAGGTCTGGTGCACGTTTCCGAAATGGATTGGACCAACAAGAACATCCACCCGTCGAAGGTCGTTCAGGTCGGCGACGAAGTGGAAGTCATGGTTCTGGACATCGACGAAGAGCGTCGTCGCATCTCCCTGGGCATCAAGCAGTGCAAGTCCAACCCATGGGAAGACTTCTCTGGCCAGTTCAACAAGGGCGACCGCATCTCCGGCACCATCAAGTCGATCACTGATTTCGGTATCTTCATTGGTCTGGACGGCGGCATCGACGGTCTGGTTCACCTGTCCGACATCTCCTGGAACGAGCCGGGTGAAGAAGCCGTTCGCCGCTTCAAGAAGGGCGACGAGCTGGATACCGTCATCCTGTCGGTCGACCCGGAGCGTGAGCGCATCTCCCTGGGCATCAAGCAGCTGGAAGACGATCCGTTCTCCAACTACGCCGCTGTCAATGACAAGGGCAGCATCGTTCGCGGTACCGTGAAAGAAGTTGACGCCAAGGGCGCCATCATCGATCTGGGTAACGATATCGAAGCTACTCTGAAAGCTTCCGAAATCAGCCGTGACCGCGTTGAAGATGCGCGCAACGTGCTGAAGGAAGGCGACGAAGTCGAAGCCAAGATCATCAGCATCGACCGCAAGTCCCGCGTGATCAGCCTGTCCATCAAGTCCAAAGACGTCGAAGACGAAAAGGATGCGATGAAAGAGCTGCGCACCAAGCAGGACGTAGAAAGCACTGGTCCGACCACCATTGGTGATCTGATCCGTGCTCAGATGGAAAACCAGAACTAAGTTCGGGTTCTTCATGAAAAAGGGCGCCTCCGGGCGCCCTTTTTTGTGCCCGCGATTCAGGCGTGGTGAAGCGGCCGGGCTCCGTGAAGACTGCTAGCCTCTGGCTTTTTCCACGGCGAGCGCCTGGTTGACCGCGAGCCAGCCGTCTACTGCTTGTTCACCCGCATCATCGAAGGCGCGCTGTAGCAGTCTGACCTGTTCCCGACGCAGCGCTTGCTCCAACTTCGCCCCCTCTGCGGTAAAGCGCAGCATACGCTTACGCTTGTCATCCTCTGCTGTAAGGCTCTCCACCAGATGCATTTCGATCAGCTGGCGTAGCGGTGTGTTCAGCGCCTGCTTGGAGACGCCCAGGTAGCTAAGCAACTCCTTGACGCTCAGGTCGGGATAGCTGGCGATGAAAAAAAGGATGCGGTGATGCACGCGTGACAGCCCTCGACGGGCCAGCATCTCGTCAGGCTTGGCCGTGAAGGCCTGATAGCCGAGAAAGAAGCTTTCCATTATCTGGCGCTGCACTGCGCTTTTTTTTAGGTCAGGCATATTGACGTATTTATTGTGAGAGGCGTAATTTCGGTCAAGAAGTTTGACTTATTTTGCAGCGCCTCGCATCTGGTATGGAAATGGCCTTCTCCGAACGCATTACTCGCCTTAAAAGTTCTCTCATTCGTGAAATCCTCGCCGCAGCCCAGCGCCCGGAAGTGATGTCCTTTGCCGGTGGGCTGCCGGCGGAGGCGATGCTGCCGACGGTCGATTGGGCTGAATTGCCGGCGAGCATGGGGCAGTACGGCATGAGCGAGGGCGAGCCCGCTCTGCGCGAGGCCATCGCGGCCCAGGCGCGAGCGCTGGGCGTGCCTTGCGAGGCCAGTCAGGTGCTGATCGTCAGTGGTTCGCAGCAAACGCTGGACCTTGCCTCGAAGTTGTTTATCGATGTGGGCACAGAGGTGCTGGTCGAAGCGCCGACCTATCTTGCGGCACTTCAATCCTTCCAGCTGTTCGGCGCGCATTGTCTGGCGGTGCCGCAACAGGCTGATGGGCCGGATTTGGCCGCTTTGCGCACCACGCTGGAGCAGCACACGCCAGCTTTCGCCTATCTGATCCCGACCTTCCAGAATCCCTCAGCCGTGCGCTATAGCGAAGACAAGCGTGATGCCGTCGCTGCATTGCTGGACGAGTTTGGCGTGACGCTGCTGGAAGACGAGCCGTACCGTGAGCTGGTATTTGATCAGGGCAGCGCCAGGCCCATCGTGTCGCGTCTCAAGCGGGCCAGCTGGATCTACACGGGCACGGTATCCAAGACGCTGCTGCCCGGTTTGCGAGTGGGCTACCTGATTGCGTCTCCGGACCTGTTTCCTTATCTGCTGCGGCTGAAGCAATCCGCCGATCTGCATACCAATCGGATCGGACAATGGCAGGCGCTGCAATGGTTGGGCAGCGATCATTACCAGGCGCACCTCGAACAGTTGCGTGAGTTCTACCGAGTCCGGCGTGATGCAATGCAGGCGGCTTTGGACGAGCACTTTAGCGACCTGGCGACCTGGGAGTTGCCGCAGGGCGGACTGTTCTTCTGGTTGACGCTGAAGCAGCCGCTGGACACACGGACCCTGCTCAATCAGGCGCTGGCTGAAGACGTCGTGTTCATGCCCGGTGAGCCGTTCTTTGTCGATCCGGACGCGAACCCCGGTTACCTGCGGCTGAATTTCAGCCATGTTGCGGGCGAGCGAATGGCGGAAGGATTGTGCCGGTTGGCGAAGGTCATTCGCGAAGCCAGTGTGCGGGAAGCTGCCTGAGAGGTTATTGCTGACCCGCAACGCGGG
This sequence comes from Stutzerimonas stutzeri RCH2, assembly GCF_000327065.1. NCBI lineage: Bacteria > Pseudomonadati > Pseudomonadota > Gammaproteobacteria > Pseudomonadales > Pseudomonadaceae > Stutzerimonas > Stutzerimonas stutzeri. The sequence continues at coordinate 2,109,183 of NC_019936.1, forward strand.
TCGATCGGGAGGGGAGACCATGTTGAAAGTCTATGGCGATTACAGGTCGGGTAATTGCTACAAGATCAAGCTGATGCTTCATCTGCTGGACCAGCCTTATGAGTGGATTCCGATCAATGTCCTGCGGGGCGAATCCCGTTCCGAGGAGTTTCTCAAGAAGAATCCGAACGGCAAGATTCCGGTTCTGGAACTGGAAGATGGCACCTGTCTTTGGGAGTCGAATGCCATCCTGAACTATCTGGCCGAGGGCAGTGAGTTTCTGCCGACTGACCCGCGCTTGCGCACCCAGGTGCTGCAGTGGCAGTTCTTTGAGCAGTACAGCCACGAGCCCTTCCTGGCAGTGGCCCGTTACATCAAGGTCTACCTCGGTATGCCGGAGGACCGACGCGAAGAGTACGAGGCCAAGCAGCTGGACGGCTATCACGCACTGAACGTGATGGAGCAGCAACTGCTGCGCACGCCTTACCTGGTCGGGGAGCATTATTCGATCGCCGACGTTGCGCTATATGCCTATACGCATGTCGCCGAGGAAGGCGGGTTTAAATTGGACGGCTATCCTGCGATTCGCCAGTGGCTGCAACGCGTCGCCAGCCATCCGCGGCATGTCGGTATGTACGATTGAACGAAAAACAGGGCCGCAAGGGCCCTGTTTTACTGTGCAGGCGGCTTTACTTGACCAGGCCGAGAAACTCACTGCGAGTTGCTGCATTCTCGCGGAACTGGCCGAGCATCACCGATGTGACCATCGATGAATTTTGCTTCTCGACGCCGCGCATCATCATGCACATATGTTGTGCTTCGATGACCACCGCGACACCTGATGCACCGGTAACCTGCTGCATCGCCTCGGCGATTTCACGGGTCAGGTTCTCCTGAATCTGCAGGCGGCGCGCATACATGTCTACGATCCGGGCCACCTTAGACAGACCGAGCACCTTGCCGTTGGGCAAATAAGCGACATGAGCCTTGCCGATGAAGGGCAGCATGTGATGCTCGCACAGCGAATACAGCTCGATATTCTTGACCAACACCATTTCGCTGTTGTCCGAGCTGAACAGCGCACCGTTGGTGACTTCTTCAAGGGTCTGCTGATAGCCCTTGCACAGGTACTGCATGGCTTTGGCCGCGCGCTTGGGCGTGTCGAGCAGGCCTTCGCGGCTAACGTCCTCGCCAAGTTGGCCAAGGATCGCGGTGTAGTGTTGTTCCAGGGACATTGAACTACCTGTCAGGCTTCATGAGGTCGCGAACGCGAAGGGTAGGGGGCAGCCGCTTGGCTGGCAAGTATTCCGAGTGATCTGCTGGGTCTGTTCACTCGTCCCTGCCTTCGAGCATGGTGCGCTTGAGCATCACGTAAATGGCACCGGTGCCGCCATGGCGTGGCAGGCAGGACGTGAAGCCAAGCACCTGAGGGTGTTGCCGCAGCCAGGTGTTGACGTGGCTTTTGATCAGCGGCCGCTTGCCATCCAGGCGCGCGGCCTTGCCATGGGTGACCCGGACGCAGCGTACTTCGAGCCGTGTTGCTTCTGCGATGAAGTCCCATAACAGTTCGCGCGCCTTCTCGACACTCATGCCATGCAGGTCGAGGCTGCCTTCGAATGGAATCTGACCGGCCTTGAGTTTGCGGACCTGGCTGTCTTGCACGCCGTCGCGAGCCCAGTACAGCTCGTCCTCGGCACCTACGTCGATGACGAACTGATCCGACAGGCCATCGACGCGAGTCGTGTCATTGCTTACGGTGGCATTGCTGCGGCGGGTGGCGATCTGTTCGCGATTGCTACGTGCCTTGCCCGTCTCGGCACGGTCGTGCTTGATCGGTTTGACGCCGCGCACGGCAGATTGGAAAAGGGAAAAGTCGTCGTCTTGCATGGAGCCTCCAAACAGGCAGGCAGTTTACCCCAGCCACTGCGCCTGGCGGATAGGCGTTCCGTCCAGGCACTTATTTGTCGAGACAGCTGTTGTCGGCAAAAGGCGATTAAGTGGCGTAGATAGCACGGCGAGGTAAGCGCCTAGCGAGCAAGCGCCGCTACGTCCTGGACGCAAACGGCGAAATTGTCCGCCAGGATAGTCATCTCGATACGGTGGACCTGCTCGGCATCGATACTGCCGTCGCCCATTGGCAGATTGCGCGTGGCGCACGCGCTATCGACCAATGTGCAGCGATAGCCATAGTCCTTGGCAGCGCGAACGGTGGTACTGATGCTCGAGTGGGTCATGAATCCGCAAACGATCAGATCAAGACGCCCCAGTTTCTGCAGCAGTTCATGCAGTTCTGTACCGGAGAAGGCATTCGGAAGACGCTTGGCAACCACGGCCTCGCCAGGCAGCGGAGCGGCTTCAGGCATGATCTGTCCGCGAAAGCCCTGTGGGTCGAAAAGGCCACCGCTGATGCCAAGGTGATGCACATGTACGATCGGTGCGCCGGCTTCGCGCGCTGCTGCCAGCAGACGGGTGATTTCCGGAAGTGCCCGATCCAGGGCAGGCAAGGCCAGAACACCGCTGCGGTATTCCTCCTGCACGTCGATGACCAGCAGGGTGGCATTCGTCAGCGTCGCCGGGTTATAGCTACGGCCACTGAGCTGAAGCATGGTCTGTGGCTTGGTCATTGTCGGCTCCTTGTGCTGTGAGGGGGCTGATTGTGGCGCCTGAACGCGCCGATGTGAACCGTCCAGCCGATTGTTTCGCTTGGCCGGCAAATGACTGCGCGGTCGCGCTCTTATGCTCGGACTGCCACAAAAATTACGTGCCGAAGGGTACTGCCAGTGGCCAGCGAACGCTCGCAACGAATTGGGCATTTACAAAGCTGTCTCAAAAATTGCTGGCGAGCCACGGTCTGGCAACCACCGCCGTAGCTCGGATTTTCCGATGCCTGTTAAACTCGCGCACTTTTTTCAGGAGACGCCCTTGTGACCGCTTCGCTCTCTCGCTTGCGTACCCTGCGTGACTATATTCGCTGGGCTGTCAGCCGCTTTCAGGCGGAGCAGCTTTTCTTTGGCCATGGCACCGACAACGCCTGGGACGATGCCCGGCAATTGGTGCTGGGCGCGTTGCATTTGCCGTGGGAAATGTCCGATAGCTACCTGGACTGTCGCCTGGAGCAGGATGAATGCGAACACCTGCAGAACCTGTTACATCGGCGCATCGACGAGCGCGTGCCGACCGCTTATCTATTAGGGCAGGCCTGGTTCTGTGGCTTGCCGTTCATTGTCGATGAGCGCGTTTTGATTCCTCGATCGCCGATTGGTGAGCTTATCGAGCATCGCTTCGAGCCGTGGCTGCCTGGCACACCGAAACGGATACTCGATCTGTGCACTGGCTCGGGTTGCATCGGCATTGCCTGCGCTTACGAGTTTCTCGAAGCAGAGGTGGTGTTGGCGGACCTATCGTTCGATGCGATCGAGGTGGCCAACCGCAACGTCGAGCAACATGGCCTTGAGGACCGCGTTTACACAGTGCAAAGCGATGGTTTCGATGGCTTGCCCAATCAGCGTTTCGATCTGATCGTCTCTAACCCTCCTTATGTCGATGCAGAAGATTTCGGCGATATGCCTGATGAGTTTCACCATGAGCCCGCCTTGGGGCTGGCGTGTGGTGAAGACGGTCTCGATCTGGTGCGTCGAATGCTTGCCGAAGCAGCGGACCATCTGACTGATGACGGCACTCTGATCGTCGAAGTCGGTAACAGTCAGATTCATGTGCAGGCGCTGTATCCGGAAGTGGATTTCACCTGGCTGGAATTTTCACGCGGCGGGCATGGGGTGTTCCTGTTGGCCGCGCAGCAGTGCCGTAAGCACCAGGCGCTGTTTCGCTCTCGCCTCGAGAAGCATTGAGCTGCGGACCACAACCTGTAGCTGCGCGACGAACAGGTATCTGGCTGAAAAAGCGGGCTAGCGAGCTGGTCTAATCTCGTCGTTTCTTCTGAGCATTTGTCTCGTGAAGCAGGTCTGTTGCATGTAGCGATGATCTGAAGTGCCGGTTTGTTTGATCGGATGATCATCGTCATGCGCGCTGCATGCACTGACTCAGCACTCAAGCGGACGGACCATGCCAGGCATCACGGTAGAATCCATCACCTTTTCGTTGTTTGGCGCCCTGGGCGACCTGGCGCTGCGCAAGCTGTTTCCAGCCTTGTATCAGCTGGACCGAGCCGGTCTTCTGCATCCCGACACACGGATTCTGGCGCTGTCGCGCGAGGGTGGCGAGCCTGCGGTGCATGAGGCGCGGATCGTCCAGGCTCTGCGTATGCGAGTTCCTGCCGCCGAACTTGATGAAAGTGCGCTGGAGCGTTTCAGTGCGCGCCTGAATTACATTTCGATGGATTTTCGCCGGCCAGAGGATTACGTAGCACTGCGCGAATCAGTCCCGGCCGAGCGCCCTTTGATCGCCTATTTCGCGACACCTGCGGGTGTATATGGAGAAATCTGCACGTCCCTCGCCTCGGTAGGGTTGGCCGAGCAGGCACGAGTCGTGCTGGAGAAGCCTATCGGGCACGACCTGCATTCCTCACGGGGCATCAACGATGCGGTTGCGGAGCATTTTCCGGAGAGCCGCATCTATCGCATCGACCATTATCTAGGTAAGGAAACCGTTCAGAATCTGATTGCGCTGCGGTTCGCCAATAGTCTGTTCGAAACGCAGTGGGACCAGCACCACATCTCCCATGTCGAAATCACCGTAGCGGAGACGGTGGGGATCGAAGGGCGCTGGGGCTATTTCGATCAAGCCGGCCAGCTACGCGACATGGTCCAGAACCATCTGCTGCAGTTGCTTTGCCTGATTGCAATGGATCCACCAAGCAACCTCACTGCCGATAGCATTCGTGACGAGAAAGTGAACGTACTCAAAGCGTTGGCGCCGATAACGGCGGAGTCGATCCATCAGCGAGTGGTTCGGGGTCAGTATGCAGCTGGAAACGTTGCCGGTGTTTCGGTCCCGGGCTACCTCGACGAGGAAAACTCCAATGCCCAGAGCAGCACGGAAACCTTCGTGGCCTTGCGTGCCGATATCTGTAACTGGCGTTGGTCGGGAGTGCCGTTCTATCTGCGGACCGGCAAACGCATGGCGCAGAAGCTGTCGCAGATTGTCATCCATTTCAAAGAGCCGCCTTTCTACATCTTCGCGCCCGAACAGCGCGCGCTGATCAGCAACCGCCTGATCATCCGGTTGCAGCCTGACGAGGGTATCTCGCTGCAAGTCATGACCAAGGAGCAGGGGCTGGACAAGGGTATGCATCTGCGCAGTGGGCCGCTGCAGCTGAATTTTTCCGAAACCTACAAGAGCACCCGTATTCCCGACGCATACGAGCGGCTGCTACTTGAGGTCATGCAAGGCAACCAGAACCTTTTCGTCCGTAGGGATGAAATCGAATATGCGTGGCAATGGTGCGATCAGCTTATCGAGGGCTGGAATCGTCTCGGCGCGGAGCTCAAGCTGTATCCGGCGGGCTCTTGGGGGCCGGTCGCTTCGATTGCATTGATTACACGTGACGGGAGGGCGTGGTATGGCGATCTCTGAGCTGGATCTACCAATCGGCGTTATCGCGCACAGTTCGGCAGATCCTCAGCGCCAGGCCGAGTTGATGGCTGATTGTGTCGCAGGTGCGCTCGCCTATGCGGTGCAAACCCACGGAGTCGCCAGCCTGGTTGTGTCTGGTGGGCGCAGCCCCATCACGTTCTTCGAAGCGCTTTCCAAACGAGAGCTGAACTGGGCGAAGGTTCAGATCAGCCTTGCCGACGAGCGCTGGATACCAACTGGTGAACCGGCAAGCAACGAGGGATTGGTGCGTCGGCACTTGCTACAGAACGCTGCCCGCGAAGCTCGACTGATCGGGCTTTATCAGCCTGCCGATTCCCTTGCTCAGGCAGCATCGCTGGCCGAGCTCGCCTTGGAGCAGCTGCAGCAGCCCATCGATGTGCTCGTTCTCGGCATGGGCGACGATGGCCACACGGCCTCACTGTTCCCAGGAAATCCGAACCTGGCACATGCGTTGCGGCCGGACTGTCCGGAGCGTTGTCTGCCAATGCAGGCCCCGGCGGAGCCTGCAGCTCGCCTGACAATGACTTATCCGCTTTTATCCTGTGCACGGATGCAGTGCCTGGCTATCCAGGGAGCCGACAAGCTCGAAACCTTGCGCGCGGCATTGCATGCCGATCCGCTGCAAATGCCGATTCGTGCGTTCCTTTATTCTCCGCTCGAGATTTACTGGTGCCCGTGAGGCCCGAGGACTCTTGCATGACCATGGACCAGAAAAACGCTCTGATTGAAAGAATCTGCGTGGATGCGCGGATCCTGCCGGTGATCACGATAGGCAGCGAAGAGCAAATCCTGCCGCTTGCCGATGCGCTTGCCGCTGGCGGTCTGCGCACGCTGGAAATCACCCTGCGGTCCAGTCATGGCCTGACGGCGATTCGGCGGTTGCGCGAAGAGCGGCCCGATCTCTGCGTTGGTGCAGGTACCGTGCTCGACCGACGGATGATGGATGAGGTGGAAGCCACTGGGGCGCAATTCATCGTCACTCCTGGCTCGACCCGGGAGATTCTGGAGGCCGGAGTGAGCTGCTCAGTGCCTCTGCTGCCGGGCATCAGTAGTGCGTCCGATCTGATGGAGGGTTATGCACTCGGCTATCGCCGGTTCAAGCTTTTTCCGGCTGAGGTGTGCGGTGGTGTCGCCGCATTGAAAGCTTTGGGCGGTCCTTTTGCTGACGTTCGCTTTTGCCCGACAGGCGGTGTGACGGCGGCGAATGCTGCTAGTTATCTGGCCCTGCCGAACGTGATGTGTGTGGGTGGAACCTGGATGATCGATAGCACAAGCCTCGGCGAGGGCGACTGGCCAAGCATTCAGCAGCGCACTGCCGAGGCCCTTGCCGCGTTGGCATAGTGCAGTGATGCCTCGCCCCGGATCGCTGCTACGCTGTCGTTGGTGCGTAGCTGCCGCTATGCGCGTATGATTCGCGCCCTTTCAATCGGATTGCCACACCGGGAGGTGCCCAGATGACCGAGCACGAAGAAACAAGCACACACGTAACTCATGGCGAAAAGCTGCAGAAGGTTCTGGCCCGCCTGGGCATGGCTTCGCGTCGTGATGTTGAAAAATGGATCGTTGAAGGTCGGGTAAAGGTCAACGGTGCAGTTGCGAGCCTTGGCCAACGGGTCGACTCGCATGACGCCATTGCTGTCGATGGCCGCCTGCTCAAGCGGGAAGAGGCTAATGAAGTCGTACGACGCGTACTGATCTACAACAAGCCCGACGGCGAGATCTGCACCCGCAATGATCCCGAAGGCCGTCCAACGGTTTTTGATCGTTTGCCTCGACCAAAGGAAGGCCGCTGGATCAACATCGGCCGTCTGGACATCAACACAACCGGTCTTTTGCTCTTCACCACCGATGGAGAGCTGGCCAACCGCCTGATGCACCCATCGTATGAAATGGACCGCGAGTATGCGGTACGCGTGCGTGGGGAGGTCGACGACGAAATGATCGAGCGGCTGAAGACCGGCGTCATGCTTGAAGATGGTCCGGCACGCTTTACCGACATCCAGGAAGCGCCTGGCGGTGAAGGGTTCAACCATTGGTATCACTGTGTAGTGATGGAAGGTCGCAATCGTGAGGTTCGTCGGCTTTGGGAATCCCAGGGGTTGGTCGTGAGCCGCCTGAAGCGGGTCCGTTTCGGTCCAGTATTCATGACGTCCGATCTGCCGATGGGACGCTGGCGCGAGATGTCGCAAAGCGAAGTGGACATCCTCAGCCAGGAGGTTGGCCTCAAGCCGGTTGCTCTGCCGAGCATGAAAGCGAAGGCCAAGGAAAAGATCGACCGCATGCAGCGCAAGGTGGCAAAGCCGCTTGGTCGAGGCGAGCGTCGGCCCCGTGTACTTCGCTCGTCAACTGAAGCTGATGTCGCCGGCTCGGACAAGCCGCGGGTGCAGCGGGACGATCAGGCCGGGCGTAAGCCTCGTGTCAACGAAGGGCGTAGCGATAAGACTCGCGGGACACCTGTCGCCGAGCGTCCGGGCGACGCGCGTAAAGGCGGCAAGCGCAACGACGGGGCGGGGCGTCCGTCAGGGCCAGGCAAAAGGCCGGCTGGCGATGGTCAGCGTCCGGGCTTCGGGCGTAGCAAGCGCACCTGATAGCTGTATCCAGCGCTGCGCAATGGTGTGATGCCATTGCGCAGCGTTTTTGTCTCCGTAGAGCTTGGCTATTGCGCGTTCAGCGCCTGACCATTCACTCCGATGCTGTCCGGCCCCATCAGATACAGATAGACAGGCATGATCTCTTCGGGCAGCGGATTGACCTGCGGGTTCTCGCCGGGATACGCCTTGGCACGCATATCGGTGCGGGTTGCGCCGGGGTTGATGCTGTTGGCGCGCACCGGCGCGGTTTCATCCACTTCGTCCGCTAGTACCTGCATCAGACCTTCGGTGGCAAATTTGGATACCGCATAGGCGCCCCAGTACGCGCGTCCTTTGCGACCGACGCTGCTTGATGTGAATATCACCGAAGCGTCTTTGGCGAGCTTGAGCAGCGGTAGCAGGGTGCTGGTCAGCATGAACATCGCGTTCACATTCACCTGCATCACACGCATGAAGTTGTCGCCGGACAGTTGTTCCAGTGGCGTACGCGGGCCGACGATCGCTGCGTTGTGCAGCAGCCCGTCAAGATGGCCGAATTCGCGCTCGATCATCGCCGCCAGCTCGTCGTACTGGTGCGGCAGGGCGGTTTCCAGATTGAACGGGATGATGGCAGGGTGCGGATGGCCGGCCGCTTCGATGTCGTCATAAACACGGTTCAGGTTGTCTTCGTTCTTGCCAAGCAGTAGTACGGTCGCGCCGTGAGCGGCGTAGGCTTTTGCCGCTGCTTCGCCGATGCCGCGACCAGCTCCGGTTACCAGAATGATGCGCCCTTTGAGCAGGTCGGGGCGGGCGGAGTATTCGAACATCGGATGCCTCATAAATCGTCAGGTAATAGGCGCTCAACAGCATTCGTTGAGCAACAGGGCAGATGCTTGCTGTTGGTACTTCAACAGCTGCAGATGGCTCGATCCAGAACTTTCCGAAGCTCCAGCGGATGGTCCACGACCACGTCTGCACCCCAGTTGCTTGGGTTGTCTTCCGGGTGGATATAGCCATAGCGCACCGCGGCGGTTCTACTGCCTGCCGCGCGACCGGACTCGATATCTCGAAGATCGTCGCCGACGAACAGGACCGCAGATGGATCGAGATCGAGCTGTTTGCAGGCAAGCAGCATCGGCTCCGGATCGGGCTTACTCCTGGCAACGTGGTCAGGACAGACCAGTACCGCGGAACGCGAGGCGAGGCCCAGCTGATGCATGATCGGCTCCGCGAAACGCAGTGGCTTGTTGGTCACAACGCCCCAAAGCAGATTGGACCGTTCGATCTCGTCCAGCAGCTCAGCCATACCATCGTAGAGATGGCTGTGTACGGCGCAGTGTTCCTGATACCGCTCCAGGAATTCGAGTCGGAGCTCTTCAAACTCGTCTGACAGCGGGTCGACGTCAAACGCGCTGAGCACCATCGCTCTCGCTCCTCCCGACACCACATCACGGACCTGTTGGGCAGGGACGGGAGCAAGGCCACGAGCAACCCTCATCGCTTGTGCGACGGCAATGAAATCCGGAGCGGTATCGAGCAGGGTACCGTCCATGTCGAACAGAACAGCGCGCAGGCGCATCATCCCTCCTTAATTGTCTGGACCATGTAGTTGACGTCGACGTCGGCAGACAGCTTGTAATGCTTGGTAAGCGGATTGTAGGTGAGGCCGATTATGTCTTTGACGGCAAGCCCGGCGTCGCGGCTCCAGGCGCCGAGCTCCGAAGGGCGGATGAACTTCTTGAAATCGTGGGTGCCGCGTGGGAGTAGCTGAAGCACATACTCAGCGCCAATGATGGCGAGCGCATATGCTTTCGGATTGCGATTGATCGTTGAAAAGAACACTTGGCCGCCGGGCTTTACCAGTGCACAGCAGGCGCGGATGACAGATGCCGGATCCGGTACGTGCTCGAGCATTTCAAGGCAGGTGACGATATCGAACTGTTCCGGTGCTTCCTCTGCCATGGCTTCGGCAGTGATCTGCCGGTAATCAATCTCCAGGCCCGACTCAAGAAGATGTAGTCGCGCTACGGAAAGCGGTGCCTCACCCATGTCGATACCGGTGACTTCAGCGCCCCGCTGTGCCATGGCCTCGCTGAGAATCCCGCCGCCACAGCCAATGTCGATGACCTTTTTACCTGCCAGCGAAACATGCTCGTCTATCCAGTTCACGCGAAGTGGATTGATTTCGTGCAGTGGCTTGAATTCGCTTTCGCGATCCCACCAACGATGGGCAAGGGCTTCGAATTTAGCGATTTCAGCGTGGTCGACGTTGCTCATGGTCCGGTCCGTTTTGAATGCTTGAGAGAGAAGCTTGAGTCGCAAACGCGAATGTTGCCAGCTCAGGATGCAGTAGGGGCACCTATACGGCCCCTCGTTCATATGTCATATCGTCGCGCAAGTGCAGCCGAATTTCGATTTCGTCACCTTTGGCCTCGGTCCTTGCTCGATATTCTGTCGCCCCATTGGCAGGCGTTTGCGATAACGCGCTGCTCGTCGATCCGAGTCAATCGGCCGTTGTCGAGCAACTGTTTGCCGCCGACCCAGACATGACGAGCGGACTCTTTGCTGGTGGAATAGATCAACTGGGACACCGGGTCGTATATCGGTTGCTGGGCTAGGCCGGAGAGGTCGAAAGCGACGAGGTCCGCGAACTTGCCTACCTCCAGCGAACCGGTGTGGTCCTCGATGCCCAGGGCCCGGGCGCCGTTGAGCGTAGCCATTCGCAAGGCTCGATGCGCGTCGAGCGCGGTTGCCGAACCGGCGACCGCCTTGGCCAACAAAGCAGCGGTGCGTGTCTCGCCCAAAAGGTCCAGGTCGTTATTGCTCGCGGCCCCGTCCGTCCCGATAGCCACATTAACCCCTGCCTCCCAAATTCGTTCAACCGGGCAGAAACCACTGGCTAGTTTAAGGTTGGACTCAGGGCAGTGGATGACGCTGCAGTTATGCTCGGTTAGCAGCGCGAGATCGTCGTCGCTTACCTGCGTCATATGAACGGCCTGGAATCGCGGGCCGAGCAGCTGCAATCGCGCCAGGCGCGCCAGCGGTCGCTCTCCATGCTTTTGCAAGGCGTCTTGAACTTCCTGGGCGGTCTCGTGGACGTGCATGTGAATGCCTGCGTCCATCTCCGCCACCAGAATACGGATGCTCTCGAGCTTGTCATCCGCCACTGAATAGGGCGCATGCGGGCCGAAGGCAACCGTGATGCGCGGATGGTGCTTGAGGTCATCGAACAGCTCGACGCCCTTGCGTAGCGCTTCATCGGCATCCCGAGCGCCGGGAATAGGGAAGTCGAAAACCGGGATGGTGATCTGCGCTCTTACCCCGTGCTTATGGACCAGTTCGCTCGCCACGTTGGGATGAAAGTACATATCTGAAAAGCAGGTGATCCCGCTTTTCAATTGCTCGGCAATCGCCAGTTCGGTGCCGCAGCGAACGAAGTCTTCATCCACCCAGCGCGATTCGGCCGGCCAGATGTGCTCTTTGAGCCAGCGCTGTAGCGGCAAGTCATCGGCCAGTCCACGGAACAACGTCATGGCGGCGTGCCCGTGAGCATTGACCAACCCCGGCGCGAGTAGCATTCCTTTTAGTTCTTGAGTTTCGATGGCGCCTTGCTTGAGCGCCTCAGCACGTGGTGCTATCAGCGCGATACGTCCGTCCCGAATGCCAAGCCCGTGCCCTTTGAGCACTACCCCGGCCGGTTCCACCGGAACAAGCCAGGTAGGAAACAGCAGTAGGTCTAGCGGTGCATCGCATTGTGGGAGCATCGGGGAACCTTGGCTGAGTGGGAGGGCCGTCAGTGTAATGGTTGAAGCGGCTAGAATGAAGGAAGTGCTGGTGGGCCTAAACTCGCAGATCGGCCGTTGCCACATATATAGACAGGCAAGGCGATCACCAAGCAAAAGCACAGCCCCGCAATGGCTGCCCGAACAAAACTGAAATAAACGGTTGACGTTAGTTTTCAGGCTCCTATAATGCGCACCACTTCCGGCGCAGTTCTTAAGCAAAACTTCTTGTAAATCAAAAGGTTAGCGAAATAAAAGGGTTGCACGGATGGCGGATTCGAGTAGAATGCGCCGGGCTGGCAGGGTGGCGGTTGAGTCCTGTTGGTGGCTTCGGTCAGGTTGATCGGAGGCGGTTGAAAGAGGTGGTTGACAGCGGTTTTGAACGCTGTATGATTCGCCTCCCGCTGACGAGAGATGAGAGTTGATCGAAAGCGCAAGCGGTTGAGAAGAAACGAAAAATTCTTCAAAAACAGCTTGACAGGTAACAAGGCTGCTGTAGAATGCGCGGCCTCGGTTGAGACGAAAGACTTGATCGAAACGCTCTTTAACAACTGAATCAAGCAATTCGTGTGGGTGCTTGTGAATGTAAGACTGATGGTCAGATAGATTATCAGCATCACAAAGCAACACTCGTTTATTCGAGAGTTACTCTTTACTTGTAAAGAGATTTGCGATTGCTGAGCCAAGTTTAGGGTTTTCTCAAAACCCAAGCAGTATTGAACTGAAGAGTTTGATCATGGCTCAGATTGAACGCTGGCGGCAGGCCTAACACATGCAAGTCGAGCGGATGAAGAGAGCTTGCTCTCTGATTCAGCGGCGGACGGGTGAGTAATGCCTAGGAATCTGCCTGGTAGTGGGGGACAACGTTTCGAAAGGAACGCTAATACCGCATACGTCCTACGGGAGAAAGCAGGGGACCTTCGGGCCTTGCGCTATCAGATGAGCCTAGGTCGGATTAGCTAGTTGGTGAGGTAAAGGCTCACCAAGGCGACGATCCGTAACTGGTCTGAGAGGATGATCAGTCACACTGGAACTGAGACACGGTCCAGACTCCTACGGGAGGCAGCAGTGGGGAATATTGGACAATGGGCGAAAGCCTGATCCAGCCATGCCGCGTGTGTGAAGAAGGTCTTCGGATTGTAAAGCACTTTAAGTTGGGAGGAAGGGCAGTAAGTTAATACCTTGCTGTTTTGACGTTACCGACAGAATAAGCACCGGCTAACTTCGTGCCAGCAGCCGCGGTAATACGAAGGGTGCAAGCGTTAATCGGAATTACTGGGCGTAAAGCGCGCGTAGGTGGTTCGTTAAGTTGGATGTGAAAGCCCCGGGCTCAACCTGGGAACTGCATCCAAAACTGGCGAGCTAGAGTATGGCAGAGGGTGGTGGAATTTCCTGTGTAGCGGTGAAATGCGTAGATATAGGAAGGAACACCAG